>JADYYD010000229.1 GCA_020853845.1 Candidatus Melainabacteria bacterium | reverse complement strand
GCGATTGCGTCTCTGTATAACTTGAAACGTGCCTGCAACCGTTAACAGACCAAAGAAGAAAGCCGCCAGGGGTGCCGTCAGTCCTTGCCAAACAATCATATTTACGACTTCTGAACGCATCGAGAAAGGATAAACCTTGTCTAAGAGCATAGCAACCAAGAGAGGAAACACAAAGGCAATTACAGCGAAAGTGATGCCGGCTAAAAATTTGAAGTGGTAGAAAAATGAAGGTTGAAACGAGCCGGCGCAATCGTCGATGATCTCCGCGAAGGTGTATTTCTTCCTAATCTCCTCCGCAAAAATTGTTCCCATTACTGCATACGCAGTCATATGCGGCACCCAAAGAAAATAGTAGATGAACTGAAGGCCCGCAATAGTCAGAGGAATAGGCGTGTAAAGAGGACCTTTAGGGTCATAAAATGCGTTATTTAAAAACTGAGCAATGAAAACGACTACACCAAGTAACGCCTCGAAGAGGATTGGTATAAAAGCACCACGAAAGATTGAATTTTTTTCTGACTCCGCTTTTACGAGTGCTACATCCAGTTCTATTCTTGAATCCAAAAGGTGCATAGAAAGTGCAAAACAGCGCTTCGCGATATGCCAACCGGCGAGAAATTGGACCAGCAGTCCGATCAGCCCAGCACAAACCAGGTAAGCGGTTACCTGTTCAACCCCGTGATCTTTGCATAAAAACGAATAGTACGCCGAGCAGTCTAAAATTCCGAATCCGGCGCACCAAACAACACTCCAGGGAAAGAACCAGCCGATCAATGCGTTGCGATTTTTAAACGTTTGCACGTAAGCGGCACGCAAGAGCTGACCGGCAGGAAGCTGCTGTTCGGGAATCTGAAAACATGTTCTGATCTCGTCCATTCTTTATTGCAGCGTGAGCGAGATACAGGTGTCAGGCGTGCCTGGTATAACCGCCACATTCAGCTTGGATGAACCTTTTGAAGCGCCGATATAACCGGAAACACCGGGTTGATCGACAGTGGTATCGATTGTCCACCCATCTGCCTTCAATTTTTCCTTGTAAAACTGCACAACCTGAGCCGACCCGTCGGTGGTATTCAACATTATTATCTTCTGCCCGCTGGTGCCGCCAGCATTGTCTGCTGTAGAAGATACGGCCATATTGGTGGAAATCTTGGAACCAGGATATTGAGGAACAGGAAAATCGGAAGGATAATCTTGCGCGGTGCTGCCATTGACTGTCGTTGAACCGTCTCCACTCTTGACGGAAATTTTTGTCCCGTCACCGGATACAGTCACCGAACTGCCGTCTGCGCCAGTGTAACTGCGCGAGCACGCGGATAGAGTCAAAGCAACTGATAGCGTTCCAATCAAAAAACTCATTTTAGTCTTCATTTTAAAATTCACCCCAGACGCAATTTATTCCTCGGATTCCCATGTCGCTTATTGAGCGGACAACAACTTATCCAATTCAGAAAGAGAACGGCTGCGAAAAACAACTCTATTGTGAACATTTTCCAGTGCTTGCTGAATCCGCTTGCGACCGGCTGGAATTGGAGTAACAGCGACGAATTGAGTCAATTCTTTCTCCTCTTCGGACGTATTCAATGATTCCAGGGAACCGACCACATGAGGCAGCGAATGAACCGGAAAACGCTTTTTAATCACTGAGAAATTCTCTTTTACAAATTTGAATCCAGGCCGCCGGCCATGCGGTGTCGACAGCACTACATCCATAAGACGCGGAGCGTCCTGCAAACGAATCTCATTGCTAAGGCAAAACTTGAGCGTGCGATCGATCAGTTCCGGCTTTCTGAAATAAGGCAATGACATTATGCTGCGGACCCGGTCCTCGGGTGTTTTTGCCGATCTCCAGAGACCGTCAATCTTCTGATAAATCTTCTCGTCTCCGTTGAAGGCAACGATTTTGAAAATCGTGTCGAGCAAGTCGGCATCGACTTTCTTCTGGTCTGCCAAATAGATGTTGAACTGCTTGCGAGCTTCCGCAATGGTGGCAGAATCCTGACCAATCGTGCCCATGGTCAAGAGCACTTCGGCACGAGCAGAGCGCATCACATCACTTTCTTTTGCATCTGCCGTCCATCCGAATTTCAAGGCGGCACCGCTCATTCGCTCACGCACATAGCGCTCAAAATCAGGATATGTTTTGGCGTCAATCAATCCATATAACGTCTGCAAAAGTTGCGCTCGCTGCTCAATGATTTGCGGGTCCATCTGCGCATCGTATTCATTGAAAAGTTGAACAAAGTTTGCCGGCGCGGATAATCCGGCGTATGTGAGCGTCCACTGATCGGACAGAAGTGTGATGCGCTCGCTTACATTCAGTTTATCCAATCCAGAATTCACAATCGCTCTTAGCCACGCAGATGGATAATTGACGCGATAATAGCCGGCTGCTTTCGCGTTCAACAGCGGAGCTTTGTCCGGACGCAAATCCACCATTGGAGCGTTTCTCGAGGACAGCAAGAAAGTCAACTTACTCTTGTCGTTTTGCTCCCCGCTCAAAATACGCCAGCAAATTGGTATCGCCCAAAGTGCGTTTGCGACTTCCGCTTTTGCGCGAGCCGCCGAGTCGATGACAAAGCGTGTTTGCCCCAGCCACACTCCGGTTTCATTTTCTTTGCGAATTGCCTCGACAACGGGATATCCGGGCTGGTGAACCCAGGCATACATGATGTCGGAAACCGGCTTTTGAGAGGCTGCTTGCAGTGAATTCCAGAGATCACCGGTGGTGGCGTTGGAAAACTTATGTTCGCGCATGTAATGCTGGACGCCCGACTGAAAAACCTTTTCTCCCAGATAAGTCTCGAGCATCCTGAGAATAGAAGCGCCTTTGCTGTAGGTGATGCTGTCGAACATTTCGACTGCTTCCATGGGATTTTTCACTTCCGCATGAATTGGGCGAGTCGAACGCAGCTCATCGACTTCCATGGCGTTCAGTCGGTCCAGTGTGAAGAACTCCCAGGACTGCCACTCCGGATGAACATAGTCGTCAGCCTTGACCGACATCCATGTGGCAAATGCTTCATTCAACCAGAGGTCGTCCCACCACTTCATGGTGACGAGATCGCCAAACCACAAATGCGCCATTTCATGAGCAATCACGCTTGAGGCTCGCTGCTGCGCCTGCACTGATGAATGTTTGTCTTCCAGGAGCAAAAGCTCTTCGCGAAAGGTTATGGCTCCAAGATTTTCCATTGCGCCGGCTTCGAATTCCGGCACGGCAATAAAATCAAGCTTGGTGCCCGGATATGGCTGCGCAAAATAATTGATGAAATAAGGCATCATTTTTGCAGCGGTATTGCGCGCAAACATGCCCAGTTTTTCAGAGCCTTTTACAGCCCACACTCGAATCGGAACAGATCCGGCGACAACAGGAGGCGTGGAGGCAAATGGCCCGACCAATAGCGTCACAAGATACGTTGACATTTTGGGAGACGGTGCAAATTCGATAATCCGCTTTGCCGAGCCGGACAGCTTTTCTTCTTTTGCCACCGCAGCATTCGAAATCGCAGTATCGCCGGGATGAACAGTAACTTTCAGTTTGAAGGTGGCTTTGAAATCAGGCTCATCAAAGCAGGGAAACATTCTGCGGGCATCCGTCGGCTCCATTTGGGTGGCGCCCAGACTTATAGTCTTTCCCTCGCTATTACGCGTTTTGACCTTGTAAAAACCGCACAGCTTTTCATTCATGCGACCGGAAAATTTTACTTGAAGCTTGTATTTGCCGGCTTCAATGGAGTTGGAAAGCAAAAATGTAACCACTTGCTCACTTTTGGCAACGGTTATATTTGCCGCGGGCTTCGCCGATTTTCCATCAGCAGGTCGAATTTCTGCGCTCTCAATGGTCAGCCCATGAGAGTTCAAATAAACCCGATCTACAGTCTGAGCTACATTGATGGTTATGTTTTCACTGCCTTTGAACAATCCTTTGTCCAGATCAGGATCAATGAAAAGGTCGTAGTTTTCGGGCGTCACGCTTCTGGGCAAACGAAAAGAATCGTTGGCAGGAGTCAAGCGTGCAGCTATTTTGCTCTCACCGGATGATTGACAAACCGGCATGAGAAACATCGAGATCAGAAAAGACAGGGAGACTACTTTGAGAATCTGCACGTTTGACCTCGCTGTTTAATCGATTGGCTTGTTTTGTTCTAAGTATTCCTGGAACAGTGCTTTCACATCCTTTCCATTGATAGTGTCTCTTGGCTGATAGTCAGCGATCTTGTTCTCATACGCAATGGAGCGCGCCAACATCAACGGCTTGCCGTCATGCCCGAATACCTTTGAGGATGTTTCACGTTTCAGAACACCGGATGCATCCATGGTGTATGTGGAAATCTGTTCTGCAGTCTGAACTGTCTTGATGCGGCGGGTTGCTTTGTCGACACGCAACTGAGTGTCTAATGTGTTCTTCACAAACTTCTCAGCGGTCACCTCGACCGGCTCGCTCGATCGAATCAATTGAACAATTGTGTCAGTGCCACCATCAACGGTATCTACGTAAGGAGCAGGGTTGAATTCCCAGATTTCGCCTTTTGCATCGGTCTGAGTGCCCCAGATTCCGTTGCCTTTAGCGACTACGGTGCGAGGAGTAGAGTCTTCCTGCCTGGTCAGGTAGTTGTACAAATAAGAATTAGTCTGACTCTCTTTGTGCCAGGTGCCGGCCAGCCATTTGGGAATTTTATACCAGTTGTTTGCTTCGCCGGATGAACCGGGCGGCAAGTTCGCCACATCGAATAATTCGCCAGGCAACAGCTTGGACTCTACCGGGTCGGCGATGTCACTGTGATTGATCTCTGCTTTCAGCACCTTGCCATCGACTGTTCCAGACGAAAAGAACAGGCAGGATGCAGCAAAAGCCGTCAGAATTAGTCTCTTCTTCATGGCTAGTCCCCCAAGCGGGAGATCATACCGCATTGCCGGAAAAACAAAACAGGCCTCAAAGAGAGGCCTGTTTCGTCAATGTGGCGGACTTCGTCCTTAGGCTTTATCTTTCAGAACAGAAAAGAATTTGTTGACCCAGCTCTTCTTCAGCCATTCGTTTTCGGTGATGGCGAGGTCGAGTTGCAACTGAACTTCTTCCAATTGCGCTGCTTTCACTTCCAGAGTAGGCAGGCGTTCCAGCCATACGCTTTGAGCATTGAGCATCTCGTCCAACGTCCCCAGTCTCGAAGTAGCCAGATTGAGCCGGCGATTCGTTTCGACTACGAGCTCGTTGACTTGCATCAAATGCGACAGCAAACTCAAAATCAGCTTAGCTTCCGAATCTTCATCGGCAGCATTTGTTTCTTCCGAAACTCCACCGGTTGCCCCAGTCGCTTGCGCCTCCATATCCGGTGCCGAAGTGACTACTTCCAATTGCGCCCTTTCAAGCAAATCCTCAAGGCCGCTCAGGTCTAGCGGATTGCTTTGTGAATTTGAAAGCGGCTCGCTGCTCATGTAAATCTCTTTCTAGTATTTTGTTGAATGTCCAGCAGACGATGCCATTATCTGTGGTATCACTCACAATGGCAACGCTTGGCTACCCAAAAATAGTCCGTCATTTCTTCTTAGCCCAGTGCCTGACGTAATATCCCATGGTTATGAGCATCAGACCAAACGCCAGGCCGAAGAGCAAAGCGATGCAAGCGACCATGGCCCAGAAACCGGCCGGCTCCGTCTCGCGAAGAGCCAACATCTCGTTGAATACATCTTCGATAGGCTTTGCATATGCAGCCGAAATACAATGAAAATAAGATGCTGTGAACAGGATTGGAAGTTGCTTGAAAGTTTTCATTTGGCGTAAGGCGCCGTATAAGGAACAGCTCCCTCAGGCGGTTTTTCCTCAGGCAAATTTTCCTCTCTCCATTTTCGGATCCCGCCGGCCATTGAAAGAACATTGGTATAGCCCATTTTTTGAATGTTCACTGCAGCCAAAGCGGAACGATAGCCGCCACCGCAATAAAGAACAATCTGCTCGGCATAGTCCGGTATCAGCTTCTCGATATCACGCTCAATGATTCCGCGTCCGATATGCTCAGCATTGCGTGCATGTCCAGCCAGCCATTCATGATCTTCTCGCACGTCAACGAAGCGAAAGGATTCCTTGCGATCAAGTTTTTCCAGTACTTCGCGTGTGCTGATTTCCCGCACTTGCGATTTAATCTCTGAGACCAATTTCTCGAAAGCTTCAGTATGCTGCATGAGAGACGACACCTTTAACGGGACGCTAAGCCGACATTTATAACAGCATCGATGAAAAACGTCATCAGCGCGTTAAGTCATGCCATAATAGTCGCTTCGCACGGGCAACAGCCTGTGTGCTGCCACATGTGGGGTTGACAGAATGCTCTTTGAAAGAAGCGTCCCGAAAGTGAAATTGTTCGGTACAGAAATTGCTGAACCGCGCACTTTTATCGATTTTCTGGGCTTTGAAACACACGTCAAGCAGATCAGGGACAAACGCGGAGCCTCGATTTGGCCGGGCTGGTACGACCATGCGGCTTATTACAGCCTCGATCTGGCGCCGGAAAAGATGTTCGGCCCGGGAGAAGTGGTGTCCATTCCGGATTTCGTCAAAGCGCCCGATTATGAGTTCGAAGTCGCTTGCTTTGTCGGCAAATCCGCTTTGATAACCAACGAACAAGAAGCACTCTCATTTTTCAAAGATCATTGCTACTTGACTATCTGCAATGATTGGTCGGCACGTGATGTTCAAAAGAAAGACATGGACGGGCTTGGTCCGACCAACAGCAAATTCATCATCGGCAAGAGTTTCGGACCGAAACTGGTTCAGGCAAAAGAGATGAAGATGGACGAAAACGGCGTGCTTGATGCTGAAATGATACTGCGCATCAATGGCGAAGAACGTACGCGTTCGAATTACAACAGCCTCTATCACACTCATCCGACATCAGGCAAAAAACAGGCTTGGAGCTTTCCACGACTGATAGCCTGGCTTGGCGCGCAAAACATCGCCGTGCACGAGGGTTACGTGCTTGGATCGGGAACGGTCGGCAATGGCTGCATCGCCGAATTTATGGCTAAAACCGATCCGCAAACCGGTGCGGAATTAGCGCCTGCCAAATACGGCTGGCTCAAGGATGGAGACGTTGTCTCAATGGAAGTCTCGGGTCTAGGAACACTGGAAAACAAGGTCAAGGTTGGCAGCAAAGAATATGCGACAATCAAGTAAAACAGCCGTGAAAACCAAATCAAAAGCAAAAAGCATTCAATTCGCATCGGACACTTTCCCTGCAGATCAGCTCAACGAGCTGATTGCACTGCCAGGTGTGCACGTCACTGGTGGACACTATCAATTTCCGGAAACAGACGGCAATCGTGTCGGCAATCACATGGATGCTTTGTTCATCCTTGAACCGATCACTGAGAATGCCGAATATGTCGGCTGGATTGTCGATGATATCGAGCAATGGATTGACGACAACAACATCGGATTTGAAGTCGTGTTCGGACCGGCGCAACCATCGGCGGTGCGCATAGTACAAGAGCTTGTCAAACGTCGCAAGAAAAAAGCTGCATTCTGGCAGTATCTTCCCACCGGCTGGTTTGGCGAAAAAATTGTTGAAGGAAACATCAACAATGGCGACAGAGTTTTGGTTTTCAACTCCGTAGCTCAGCATGGCCGCTGCGTTGGAGAACGTTTGCCTGCTTTCGCTGAGCAAATGGGAGGCAAACCAGTGGCTGCTGCCGTGTTTGCAAAAGGCACCGGCAATGGTGTCATCGCAGCGGAAGAGCGATGGGGAGAAAGACTATACGCCGCACTGCAAATTCCCATTGATGTAGCCTTGCCGAATTCCTGCACTAAGTGCAATGAAGGCGGCGCGACGGCTGAGCCCTGGACTAAATACGCGCACACAAGCAGCGAAGAATAGTTCAGACTGCGGTTTCCCAAATTGTAAGAAAATTGCCGTCAGGATCTTCCGGACAGGCTCTTGAGATCTGCGCAAAAAACTGCCAAAACCCCGTTTTGTCTCAGTTCTTTGCATCAAAGAAGTTTGCCCTTGGAGGGACTCGGACCCTCAATCCCTTACGGGCAACGCATTTTAAGTGCGTCTCGTATACCAGTTCCGACACAAGGGCATAGGCGATATTCTAAGGCATAGCAGCCGAACTTATCGACTCATGCGCAAAATCGAGGCCCTTCTACAAGTGACGCTGGATAAAAGTGATAATCCGCTATTTTGGTACTGGCGATGGTGCCGTTCGATTAAAGTCCGTTTGGCGGGCGTTGAATATTAGATTGGGCATTTGCTAAATCGTGTACGTAGAAATACGAATTGACACGACTGTTGCTCCTGTGGATACTAATTTCATTACTAGGGATCTAAAAACTCAACCGGCACGAAAGTGCTTCGGGCAGCCTGAACCCCTTCTGGAGCTTGCCTTGTGAGCCACCACCAAGGTCAAATCCAACCATCGCCAGACGACACACACCGTGTCACGGGTTTGGGCAGCGACAAATCCGAGGGCTCGGCGTTCACCAGCCCGACTGAGGAATCTGCTCCTGTTAGCGAGTATTTTTTCGGCGCAGCTCCAGATTACAGAAGTCTGGTCACGAGCAAGGACGTGGCAATGCTCGGCAACTGCTGTCTGACTGACAGCACAGGTCAGCCTGTTGATGCTTTCGGTCGTCCGCTCACAACTGATCTGGACTCCAAAGGAGCGCACGGATTCGACAGCCAATTCGCTCAGGGTGTTCTTCGCGCGCTCGACCCGCGACATCCATCTGCCGAACAGCTAGCCGGTCTTTCCCGCTGGGTCGATGCGCCCAAACTAGCCGAGGCATTATTGCAGGCTGAGAAAATTTCGCCTGCGGAGCAACAAAGCCGCGTTAATTCAGCACATCAGGACTGTTATGCGGCTCTAGGCAAAATTATGAACGGCTCTGCGGACGCTGGCGTTATTGGTGACCTTTTAAAAACGTGGGCTAGCCTCGAAGGTTTCACTAAAGGAAGTTACGCGCAGAGCTATGTGGCTGACGCTTTAAGCAAAGTTCGCATGGTTTTGGCTGCGGCTGCCGAAAATCGCGCTCACCCATCCGGCCTTTCTTATGCCGAAGTTCTGCATCGCAAGCTCAGTAGAACCCAAATCCAGGAGCTTGCAAACCAGCGCGCTACAACTTGATCGGCGTATTTTTTTGTCCAGAACTATTTGTTGATAGGCTGAAGCGAATCAAGAGTTCGCTCAACCTCGGCTGAAGTCTTCGGATCATAACTAACGTAATATGCGGTCCAGAGACCGTAAAGCAGCCATAGCGAGCCTACGAATCTGGTTATGTTCTTCTTCGCGTGCACCGGATCGTGGAGGAAATCTCCAGACCAGCTAGACGCCAACAACGTCAGCGGATCAGGCGCAAACAGCGTGCCAGTTTTCACCCAGGTGATAAGTCGAATTGCCACCAGTGAAATGGAAATCCAGGCGAAGATGGCGATGAACTGCGGGCTGAGAGAAACAAGTTTGAGGTTGAGCGCGCTTTCTTCGCTGATTTGAATTTTAAACGGCTTGAACAAGTACAGACCGACCGCGCCGCAAATGATGGACGAAGCCATTACCGCTACCTGGTTTTCCATCCAGGCAAGTATCAGATACAGGATCGAGGCGAGCAACCAACCATAAGCAAGAAGCCACTGCCCTCTCGATGTGCGAGCGCCCGGCTTGGCGGTAAAAATTGAAACAGCCCCGCCGATTGTGACCAGAAGCCAGAAGCCTGCGCAAAGAATCACATTGACTGCTGACTTTGCCCGTTCGGATTGGTAGCGAGCCAGCAATGAAGCGGATTCCTGGTCCATGCCGAACACTTCGTAGTAGTCGCTGATAAAGCTGAGATAGGCGCGGCTATGATGGAAATCATCAATTCTGTGAGCAAGGAAGTCCATTATCTGTTCCTGCAAAAGGTACACAGGTCCAGCAAAAAGGTTGTACAGAAAAGAGTCGATGATACTGTGTTGAACTTCCACAGGGACATTCAGAGTGACAGGCCGCAAGAATGACGGATCCTTTTGAAAGCTTTCTTGAGCCCAAACCCGCAGATATTCTAGTCCTGCGGCATTTTTCTCAGAGAACTCACTTTTCACGAGAACCAGAGCAAGCGTGAAGGAATTGGCTACACGACTGGACATTGGGGCTGCGCCAGTGGCAACCAAGCGTGAACCTGGAGGCATTTCCTGGCTGGCCGTAACCAATTCACGAATCGGAGGGCGAGGCCTGTTGAAGTATGACAATGCAAAAGACAGGCATGTAATGCCGATTACAAGATACGTCAGCAGTTTCCTGTCAAACTTCATTCAGCACCACTCTTAACGCAATCGCCAGTGCAGGTCTAAGTCCGGCTGCAACATCTGGTACTTTAACGGCTCTATCGCGCTTTAGCTTTTAAGCTTGCTAATTCAATACAAAAATAGCTCTATTCGGACTTTGGACTATTCACATCATCAACGGCACTTACATTTGAACAGTCGGCTTTTCGGCAGTTTCACAATACGAACTAACGAATAAAGATTTTGATTTAAACCGTTAACGGTTTAAATTTGAAAATCGAAAGTCATTTAAACATAAATACATTAGACCCGTCCTCTCTTCGTACCATCCACTCTTTGTATTGTCGTATGTTCGTCTGGTAGACCTGACGACAACATCAGCAACCAAGAATTCAATGATGTATCCTTGGAATTGTTTTCAGCGACATTACCTGTAGAGGTAATCTGCTTGGACATCAGTCCCTATGCAATTCTTGGTCTAGATGAGAATGCTCCGGTTTCGGACGCCGAAGCTGCTTTCTCGCGCATGACCGTATCGCTGAATGAGCTAAGAAACGATGACGAGAATTCTGCGTTCGCGCGAAAGGCGCTCGAGAAGCTGGCGGATGCCATATCACAGATAAAAGATGCTGGTGGAAGCGCCGCTACAGGTAGTGGCGAGAACGAAGAGGACCTTGATTACACGCATCCTCGGCTGGGACAAATTTGCGTCGCCTCCGGTCTTATTTCTATGGATCAGCTCTTAGAAGCGGTAGAGGAACAAATCTCAACCGGATTGCCTTTGGGTGAAGTGTTGCAGGACAAGCAATTTCTCTCGCCCATTCAATTGGAAGGTTTATTGCTGGGACAGGAAATGATCGACATTCCTTCTCAATGCACCGATCCCGACGGTCGCCGGCTGATCGCCCTGGACATAGTCACTGAAGATATGGTGCTGATTGCACAGATGGAACAGAAGAGCCTCAATCAATCTATTGTCGCCCTACTTGAACGTCGTGGATGGGTCAATGAGAGATTGACGCAGGCCCTTGAAATGGATCGAAAAGAATAGAACCTCGTAATCACTCGCCCCATTTTTGAAAAAGCGCTCACAGGACCGTTAAAACGCCGCAACCCGTAAGCCTCACCAGCGCTGCCTTTCCAGCCTCGGCGCCAACCGATGAAACATAATATACATTATCGGCCCCGCCACTGCCCGCGGAGGCATGAAGTCTCGACTTACGTTTCAACTGTGAGTCAACTAAATCGATTGAAAAAGACTGCTGCCCCTGGTGCGTACTTCACGAGCCAGAGACTTTCTGCCGGTGGCTTGGAGTAAACCGGCGTAGTTGGCAAGCAAGGAGGAGAACTGAGACTTGTTCTTGCGCAGTTCCGTTCCACTGGTCGTGATTATTCTGATATAGAGGCGCTCCGCGAGTTGATACTTGCCTTGCACGTGATAAAGCATGGCGAGGTTTGTGGTGGCGGCTATGACTTCACAATGATCCTGCGGATAATTTTTCTCGTAAATCGAGAGCAAACGACGGCTGATTGGTTCAGCCTCTTCATACCTTGCTTGCAGATAAAAAATTCCCGCCAAATTATTCAAACAACGAGCCAAATTCGGATGGTCGTTCCCGAATGCCTTCGAAGCGATGTCGACAGCTTGCCTGGCAAACGTTTCGGCCTGGTCGAAACGCTGCAGAGAGACATACAAGTTCGAGAGATTTTCCACGCTGACCAGGAGTCGGGGATCATGAGGATGAAAACTCTTTGCTTCAGACAGGGACGCAAGCCACATGAATTCAGCCTGTTGAAGATTTCCCTCTTCCTGAGCCTTCATAGCCATCTGTCGATAATGGCTCCAACCGCGGTTATGCACGACAAGGACTTTGCCATTATCAGTATCTATTTCACGAAGAGGTGCAAACTGACCGGAATTAGAATACATAATTCTGCGCACCAGGCGACCAAAATCCTCCTTAGCCGCAGGATTTGCCGATGCATCTGAATATGCTGCCCAAGAAGTAGAACTGGTTGTATCGAACATTTGAACCGCCAGTGTGCCTGCCGAAGCAAGCTATAAAGTGGAGGGGGAGGGAAAGAAGGGGCTGCCAAGCTATAGGGGGGAGCATATGGCAAATTTGTGGAAAAGTTGTGGCACGGAAAATAGCAAATTCCATCAGTCGTATTGTCGTATGTTATACCTCTCCAACCGCTCTCCTTTCGATAAGTCGACTTGTCGACTGGTGCACTTGTAGTTATGTCGTCTAGTGAAACAGATGTCTGGTCTTATGTTTGTATAAGTTTGCGTCGTTCACTGTTTATAGATCACGTAATTACTGACCGAAAGTTGATAAATTCACCCCAAGTTTGTTGCCAATTGGAAACACCATTCGCTAAATCCTGGAAGAAACGGCGATTTTCGCTCACGATGGCAAAACTCCGCTTCTAGTGCGGCATTCGCCTCAAGATACAACCACACCCAAGCCACCGTCTGTGGTGCTCTTCAAAAAAATGTTTTCGCTTAGGGTGAGATCAACGAGCAGATTTTTTCAGCGACTAAATTTGGTGAAATTGACTTCTCCAAGAGACTGATAAGTCGTAACGCGAACAAAGAAATTTTGAAAACTACTATTACTCTATACATATAGGAATGTTAGAGGTCATTCTTATTGGGGAAAGTGAATAGTGCAACAGCAGGTACTCTTTGGCTCAACCAGCGCTGTTCAAAGTCTCTATGCGTTACTAACGCACAGTTTGCATCATTGTTTGACCATCCTTTGGGAGTCATTTTCAAATCCACATGGGAAATCCCAAGAACGATTCGGGCGAAAAAAATAACTCTTCCAACAGCAGCTCCTCCTCAAATTCCGGAGCTAATAGCAGCAGCGCGCAGTCAAAAGAAAATCTCGCTAAATTGCCACCAGCCGGCTTCATTTACTCAGATGACGAAAACCTGATGGACGAACTGTCGATGGGGTGGGGTCTCACCGCCAACGATGAGCAGGACGAGCTGGACGCGATTATTAATAAGACGGTCGACATGAGCAAAGTCAGCAACACAAAGCTGAAGGCACTGTCTGAGCCGCCGAAAAGCGGAGTTGAACGCATAGAACGCGTCCGCGCGGAAAGAGCCAGCCGAGAAATTGATAAACCTGACACTAAGGCAGAAGAGGAGAAGTCTGAGCGCGAGGCTGCGTTGAGACGAGCGAAACAAGCTGCTGCCGAAAAAGAGGAAGCGCAAAGAGCTGCTGCGCAGCGAGAAAAGGCCGAGCGCCAACTTGCAGAACGCCAAGAGGCGGAGAGAAAAGCAGCACTTGAAGAAAGAGCCAGAGAAGAAGCTGAAGCCAAAGAACTTGCTGAGCGTGCAGCGCGCGAGCGAGAGGAGCAAGAAGAAGCTGAGCGTGCCCGAATTGAGCTGGAACAAAGAGAGCTTGCAGAAAAGCGGGAAGCCGAAAAGCAGGAGAGAGAGAAAGCTGCACGCGACGCGGCCGAACGTGAAGAAGCGGAAAGAGAAATTGCCGAGCGCGAGCGACTGCAAAAGGAAGCGGCCGCGAAGTTGCGAGCCAAACAGGAGGAGGCAAAACGAGAAGCCGCAGAAGCAGCAGAGCAAGAGCGTCTTGAACAAGAACGACTAGAACAGGAGCGCTTCGAGCAGGAGCGTCTCGATCAAGAAAGAATAGAACGCGAGAAAGAGCAACAAAAGGAAAAGAAGGCGGCAGAAAGCAGCCCGTCCGAGAAAGAGCCTGCTGCAAAATCCGCCGCCGCAAAAGCCGGCTCCCTTTTTGGCAATGTTCTACAGAAAAATCAGATCAAAGTGCAAAAAATCGGGCCCAAAGCCGATGACAGCAAAATAGCTACGGAACCGGCAGCTAAAGAAACGCCTGAGCCGCCGGAGAAGAAGGAACCGGAGTCATCAACGCCTAAGCCTTCTAAACCATCCGAAGATCAAACTACAACCACCAAAACCGCCAAACTCTCGCGCACGCCGGAAGAAGAATTGGCTGCATTACTAGCTGAGGATGAGGAAGAGCCGAAGGCTGCTGAGGAACCACCCAAACCGGCTAAGAAATTACCTGATTCAGCAGAGGCTAAAGTTTCGCGCTCTGGGCTGACCGCACTTGAGCCTACCGATGACACGCCGTTGACAGGCGTACTGAAAGCCATCAAACCGGATGCTGCCAAGTCGGCTGACAAAGGAAGCAAGGCAGCCATCGACGATAAAGATAAAGCAAAAGCGAATGACGCTGATTCCAGCAAAACTGATGCCACTACAGCCGGTGACATTGCTTCGCAAGCGAAAGAAGAAATAGAATCTCCTGAGACACCTGAAACACCTCAAGCTCCTGAAGCTCCTGAAACTTCTGAATCTCCTGAAACACCTGAAACTCCTGAAGCACCGCAAGCTCCTGAGGCTTTGAAGGATGACGAGCCGCCTAAAGGAGAAAAGGGCAAAGACGACAAACTGGACGGAGTAGACAAATTCTATAAACCCGAAAGAGTCAAACTCAGTGATTTTGTACGAAGATCAAAAACTGATCCAGAAAGCAAGCCTGCTTCAAAATTTACTGCACCGGCGGAGAAGAGCGCCGAATCTGCAGCAGTGCAGAGAACTTCAGATGCCGAATCTGCGAATCTCCCCAGCGATAACTTGCCTGCACCGCTTGTCGCTCAAACAGATTTAAGCACCGATGCCGCAACTCAAACCAAGAATGACATTCGTGAATCAGTGAAAGCGGAATCGCCTGAGAAGAAGGCAGCAATTATTGCAGCGTTGAAGAAACTCGAAGACCAGGTCGACGAAAGCAACCTTGACTCTTTGAGTACAGCAGGTCTCAAAGATGTTCTTTCCAAGCTGCCCGATATGGATGCAGCGTCACCTGCTGCCGATGGAAAAGCCGAGGAGGGGCGCAAACGTCCGCAATCGCCTGCAATGGCACGTTTGGCCGCAAAGGAAGAGCCGAGTCCGGACAGAGATCTCGCTCGCGAAAAACTCAAGGTCATGCAGAAGATGGGTCACACCCTTCCTGCTGTGAAGTCATATCTGCCGCACAAGCGAATTCTTCTGATTATGGCGGCGGTAACAATATTAGGTGCTCTGGCTGCTGTGGCTCTGGTTCGCTGGGAAACCATCGCTGCGCGAGAAGCGCTCAAAAAGAAAGATTACACCGGCGCACTCAATTCGCTCGGTATCGTTCTCACGCTCTATCCATTTTCAGCAGAAGCGCATCAACTAAAAGGCAGCGCTCTGTATTTGAGTGGCAATCTAAAAGATGCATACACCGAATACGATACCGCACTGAGTTTGAGTCCAGGAATGAAAGACGCACTGGCCAGACGGGCCGCCGTCAGTTATCAGCTCGGCAACTACTCACAGTCTGTTGAAGACTATGAAAAACTCTTGCAGCAAGAAAGCGGTGAATTTCACAGTTTCGATCGCTTGCTTAGTCTTGCCAATGCCTACCTTGGTGTTGGAGATGTACAAAAAGCAAACGACATGTACAATCGTTGCCTCGCCAAGAAACCAAATCATGCCCCTGCAATCGCCGGCAAAATAGCCGTTTCTATCGAGAAAAAATTGTATGAGCGTGCCGCTTTGGAAGCCACTAAAGCTTTGGCGAGCAATCCCACGAGCGATGAATTGCTTGTACTACGCGCACGAGCCTACACCGGATTGCTCGACTTCCCGCCGGCAGAAAAGGACCTTGCAGCCGCCCTCAAAAAGAATCCCAAGAGTGCTACTGCATATGCGGCTAAAGCGAACATGAAACTTGCACAAAAGAAGGAAGCTGAAGCTTATGCAAGTTTCGACAAGGCAATCAAACTCAATCCTAAAGACGCTACATTTATTTTGGATAGAGCGGCGGCATACATAAAAAACGGCAAATTCGACCTTGCAGCCAAAGATATTCAGAAAGCCAAATCAGTTATGGGCACGCAACAAACAGCGCGTCTCTATGTGTTGAACTCGCAGATTCAAATCGCCAACAAACAAGCACAGAAAGCTCTTGAAGATTTGAAGACTGCACAAGCCAAATTCCCGAAAAATCCGGATATCATCCTGGCTCAGGCGGATGCACTTGCTGCTGTGGGCAAGCTTTCCGACGGTATCATGGCTTGCGAAAAAGCCATGGAAATGGATAAAAACGATGTTGATGCAATTCTCAAGCATGGTTTGCTGAGCCTTAGATTCGGCAATAAAATGCGTGCGGTTGAAGATTTCGCTGAAGTAATCCGGCTTGATCCACGCAATGTCAGTGCATACAAGACGCGCGGCATGCTGTACTTCCAACAGGAGAAGTATGCCAGCGCACAAGAAGACTTGAACAAAGTTTTAGCGCTCGATCCATCGCAGACCGATGCCCAGGCAACTTTGACCAAAGCGAAATCCTTGTTTGCAAAACTGACCAGGGTCAGCACCCAGGTTTATCAGCGAGAAGGTCCAAGCGATGCCTATCTTGCCAGCCTGGCAACAAAAGATTTTGGAACGCTTCTCAATGACGGATTCAACGCGTACAAAAAAGGTGATGTTATGACCGCCGTTCCAACTCTCGAACAAGCCGTCAAAGTCAACCCGCGCGATGCAAGAGCCAGACGCTATTTGGCGTATGCATACAAGTCCGCTGACCAATTGGGCGAAGCAGCAAGTCAGTTCGATGCGCTGTATCCATTGGGCGCACTGAGTCCTCAGGACACTCTTATTTACATTGAAATGCTTTCCGGTTCTGGACAGAGCGAAAAAGCGGCTAAGGTGCTCGAAGAGGCGATCGCCAAGACGCCGGGCAATCAAGCGCTCTATCTGCAGCTTGCCAATTCGCAAGCGAATGCCGGCGAGATTCCGAAAGCGGTTCAGACTTGCAACAAAGGAATTGCAATCAACCCGAGATCGGCGATAGCGCAGGAATTGATCAGTCTTCGAAACAACCTGTTGAATGGCGGCTCGCCGAATAAAGAAAAAGCACCGACCGAACAGCCCGGCGCCTAGTCAATTTTCTTTTCAAAGCAGTCTAGAGTCGCTGTTTTACGCAGAAACCAGATCTGATTGAGAACCGAGATTCAGTCCGTCCAGTTTACGAGAAAGCGGATCGAGCACCAAATTCGGCATCGAGAATTTATGCAACACACCATCTTTGGTGGCTATGGAAAGTGAGCCGCCACTGACACTGCTGGTGCATTTTATAGACTCGACTTGTTCTCTCTCAATACTCAATCGCGTCACGCCAAACCACTGCGAAATAGCTTCTGGAACGTAAACAAGTCGCCTTGAAGTGATAATAAATCGACCCGGCCGATCTTTGTAGAAGACAAGAAAAAAGGAGCTTAGAACCTCTTCACCAGGTTGAGGTTTAAATCGCGAGCCAAGAAAGACGAAAGCAAAGACTGCGCCGAAGACCAGAAAGACAGCGGCCCAGGTGGTTATAAATGCGCGCATGAACGCGCTCCAGGAACTTTCCAGCCTCAGCACGGAGGCAACTATTCCTTCTCTCAGTGCGCCGCGCATATCCTTCTTCTGCGAAAGGGCAAAACCCAACCTTCCATGCGCATTCGCACTCTTAGGAGCCAGCGCGACGGCAGTCTGCAACTCGCGCACTTGTCCATCAAGATCACCGATTTTCCCTAGAGCTGAGCCCAATCCCAGATGAGCCGCAGAGGATCTCGTGTTCAAACTGATCGCTTTTCGATACACGCTTGCTGCGCCGGCAAAATCGCCATTGCGTCCCATTGCAGCAGCCATATTCAAGTAAGAGCCCAAATCGTCCGGGTCGAGCTTTATCGCGTGATCATAGGCTTTGATTGCCTGTTTATAGTCACCAGTGCTGGTCAAAATCAGCCCCATGGTTTGATACGCAAAAGCATTGCTCGCATCCAAATCGACCGCTACCGTCTCCTCTGCCAGGGCAGCTTTATACTTGCCCTGACGCCCGAGAATCCAACCGTACCAGGTATGCGCAGCGGCGTTCTTCCCATCCAGAGTGACCGCCTGTCTTGCCTCTTGCTCAGCCTCATTTAATGCTCCGCTTAGAGCAAGCACTTTTGCCAATCGCTCATGAGCAGCAGAATTAAGAGGGGCTGCATGAGTGGCGCGACGATATGAGGAGATCGCCTCGTTCAATACGTCGGCGTGAAAGTGTTTGTCTCCCGCTTCTATAAAAGTCAAGGCATCATGCGGGTTTGTGGATGCTGCAACGGTTTCCTGCTCAGCCAGTGCGCGCGCACATCCTACCGAAGGCAAAATCAGCAGAGTAAAAGCTAGCGATAGAAAGCGTTTGGTCAAGACCAGCCTCATTTAAGCCAGACTACTACTAACTATAGCTTAACTTTTAATTCTCGTATGCGCACCCCTGTCATGTTTCCGAAAAGACTCAAATACCTCTTTGCTTCATCGCGAAGCACAAAGCAACTCAGTTAACTACACTCCTGCGGCGCTGCAGCCGGAAAAGTTTCGCCGCAAAAGGTGAAGCTGAATGAATATGCCAGATCCATTAAGATTATGAGCCCTCGCGATCAAAACCGGAAACACCAATTGTGAACACCCCGCTCTCAAAAATCAAAGTCCTCGACTTCGCCCACCTCCTGCCTGGCGAGCTTTGCTCGACCATTCTTGGCGACATGGGTATGCAAGTTACCCGTGTCGAACCACTCAAGCCGGGACTGGGCAAGAAGCTCCCGCCCATTGTGGATGGCGAGAGTCTTTACTACTGGAGTCTGCATCGCAATAAGAGAAGACTCGCTATTGATTTGAAGAAACCGGAGGGAGTGAAACTGATTCACCGGCTGATTGAAAAGATCGACGTCGTTGTGGAAAACTTTCGCCCGGAAGTTATGGATCGGCTTGGTATCGGCTACGAACAACTATCTAAAATCAATCCGAAATTGATTTTTCTTTCCATTTCCGGATATGGACAAAACTCAACCTGGAGTCAAAGGCCCGGCCATGATTTGAATTTCGTAGCCGAATCCGGAGTGCTCAACCAACATAAGAACCCTGATGGATCGCCGACCTTGCCGGGCATTCTGGTTTCCGACTACATGTCGGCGCTTTACGGTGCCCTGGCAGTGAGCGCTCAACTGATGGAGCGTGATGCAACAGGTAAAGGTAAACATATCGATATCAGCATGTTCGAATGTTCTCTTTCCACCCTGAACATTCTAACGACTGGTCTTCTCTATACCGGTGTTGACCCAATAGAAGGCGGCTTCAACTATCCGGCCGAGATGCCGAACTATACGGTTTACAAATGCAAAGACGAAAGATATCTTGCCGTCGCCTCACTAGAACGCCCGTTCTGGGAAAAGTTTTGCACTTTGATAAAACGCGAAGATTTGAAGTCTGTGGTTGTAAAACCTGATGATGAGAAGCTTCGAAAGACTCTCGAAGAAGAAATCGAAAAGAAAACGCTCGCCGAATGGACCGAGATATTCGACGGCAGCGATTGCTGTGTATCTCCAGTAAACACACTGCAAGAAGCTCTCACACAACTGCCTACAAAAGAAAGAAAACTGCTCGTCAATGCGACGCATCCTGTGCTTGGAGAAGTTCCTCAGATGACCACTCCGGTGTTTCAGCACCAGGACAAAAAAGTAATCGCCAGAGACGAAACATCGCATGATGCGCGAACGATTCTCGAAGACTTTGGTTTTTCCAAATCAGAAATTGATGAGTTTCTTGAAGAGCGCGAACCGAGCAGTCGCTAAGATCGCGCTCAGGCAAATTCTCTTCCTAAAAATCAATTGGAATTATCGCGCACACGCCCGCGAATGATTATGCCTTTGACATAAGACAAAGTGGCCAGAAAAAATCCCACGGACAGCAGGGCATAAAACGGGGTTTCGACAATGTTAAATCCGCCCTGCATGTAGGATTCGAAAACTCTTTCCGGGTTGTAGCGAACAGTGACCCTGCTGCCTACTTTTACCGTATGCTTGAGCGAGCCCGGCTTGTAAATGGCAGCTTCGTAAGTACGATTATCCGCCCTGTATTCATAACTAAATTTGGCACTTCTCTTGTTGTGAGAGCTTATCTTTGTCACCTGCCCTTCCACAGGAATCCAGTCTTGTTGCCAGGGCCAGCAAACCACACTGGCATAAAGAAACAAACACATCAGCGCACCCAATGAAAAAAGTATGAAGGCGATCATCATACTGACCAACGGACCTTGCGATTTGTAGATCCAGTCATCATTCGCTACGTAGCGAAAGTCCTTTGCGATTGCCGCTTTTTTCGGCATCATGCTCATGGCACTTTCCGAACTCTCAGCAGGACCTTCCTTGAGGACGGTTTTTTCGACGTCGATTTTTGAGTCGATTTTGTCGTTATCCATGCTCAATTAATTGGCTTGGCCTCTGCTTTCCAGTACTCGTCACGCAATCCTTTTTTGTAAATTTTGCCGCTGCCGGTTTTCGGCAGCGCCTCGATAAACTCAACACTTCTAGGCGCTTTGTATGCCGCCAACCGGCTGCGCACAAAAGCAATGACATCAGCTTCGGTTATGTTCGAACCGCTGCGTTTCACAATTACTGCTTTGACCTTCTCGCCCCACTCTTTATCGGGAATTCCGAAGACGGCACATTCGACTACATCAGGATGTTCGTAAAGAGCATATTCCACTTCCGTCGAATAGACATTTTCACCACCGGTGATGATCATGTCTTTTTTGCGATCGACAATATTCACATAACCTTCCGAATCGACAACAGCGAGATCGCCAGTATGCAGCCAACCATCAATGATTGTGGCATCGGTAGCATCTTTCTGCTTCCAATAGCCTGGAGTAATCGACGGCCCGCGCACGACGATTTCTCCTACTTCGGCATCGTTGCGATTTACTTCTGTGCCGTCGTCTTTCACAACTCTCAGTTCAACACCAAGAACCGTTCGACCGGTGCGGCTCGTGATGGCCAGCAGTTTTTCAGCGTCCCAGTCATTCATATGCGCCATCGGCTTGCTGATAGTCAGCAAAGGACTGCACTCGGTCATGCCGTAGAACTGCCAGTATTTGCAGCCAAATGTTTCACACGTGCGCTTCACTATTTCAGGCGCAACCGGCGAGCCGGCCGTGGTCAAAACTTGCAAATGAGGGAAAGAACGCTTACTTACGCTCGCATCGTTGATAAGCGCGTTCAGCATTGTCGGCACAAGAGCAGTCTTCGTCACTTTCTCTTTCTCGAAAAGGTCGAGCACCGCTTCAGCTTTGAAATATGGAGCAAAAACGTGACGCGCTCCCACCCAAGTGCATGCAAAAACCGCCCAAGCATCAACAAGGTGGAACATCGGACCGATATGTGCCCAGGTGTCGGCGTCGCTCAATTCAAATTCCGGAATAGAAAATAAAGCGTGCGAAGTAACGTTCTCTTGCGTCAGCATCACGCCCTTAGCTCTGCCGGTCGTGCCGCTCGTGTAATAGAGCTGGGCGAGATCAGAGCCTGCTATAGAGATATCAGGCATCGCGCAACCATCATTCCGGCTGATCAAACTCTCGTATTGGTGCAGCTTGAGCGTAGTCTCCAGCTTGCCTTCGCCAATAAAAATGACATTGTCGAAACCTTCGATATCACCGTAAGACATTGCCTGCGAGAAAAGTTCGACAAAGTCACGGTGGACGATGATTGCCCGGGCGCTGCTGTCGGCAAGAATCGAGGAAATCTCTTTGGCTGCCAGGCGAAAGTTGAGCGGGTTGAGCACCATTCCTGAAACCGCACAGGCGTAATAGGCTTCCATGTAGTGATGGGTATTAGGGCAGACAATCGCTACCGTCTCACCCTTGGAAATTCCGAGTTTGGAAAGTGCCTGGCTGAGCGCCGCCACTCTTTCACCGAACTGGCGGTACGTGTACTTTACGTCCCCGTCGACGATAGCCTGATGCTGCCCGTAAAGCGAAATTGCACGCCTGAGCGAGAGAGCGAGATCCACGTCGTTCCTCCTGGCAATTGCCCCGCGGTAACCTTGAAAATTTAGCCGGAAACCGCCGCTGTTGCCGGAAATTACCATAAGTTCATCTTCTTGGCAATGCAACCAAAATCGGATCTTTTGGTTGCGGTTTCAGGACTTTGAACAGTTCAGTGCTATCCTCATGCCTTGAAAGCGAATCGGGGACGACTTTTCCCCGTGATTTGCTCTCATCTCATTTACGTGAAGCGTGGCAATAAGGGTGAAACAATGGGACAAGTAATTGACAAGACTTATAACGGTTTGAAAGTTCCGCAAGGCGAAAAGATTACCTTCAAGGATGGCAAGCCGGTTACGCCCAACCACCCCATCATTCCTTTTATCGAAGGAGACGGGACTGGTCGCGACATTTGGAAAGCGTCTGTACGCGTTATCGATGCAGCAGTAAAGAAAGCCTATGGCGACAACAAGTCCATCAAATGGTTTGAAGTCTATGCAGGCGAAAAGGCAAAAGATGCAACCGGCGAATGGCTTCCGGAAGATACTCTGGCCGCTCTCAAAGAGTTCGGCGTGGGCATCAAAGGACCGTTGACCACTCCAGTAGGCGGCGGCATCCGCAGCTTGAACGTTTCACTCCGTCAGATCTTCGACCTCTACTGCTGTGTCAGACCGGTTCGCTACTTCAAAGGCGTTCCTTCTCCAGTAGTCGCCCCGGAAAAATTGGACGTCGTTATCTTCCGTGAAAATACCGAAGACGTATATTCCGGCATCGAGTACGTAGCCGGCTCGGCAGAAGCGAAGAAATTCATCGATCTGTGCGAAAGCCTCGGCAAAAAAGTTCGTCCGGATTCGGGTATCGGCATCAAGCCCATCTCCAAATTCGGTTCGCAACGCTTGATCAAGCGCGCTATGGAATACGCCATCGAGCGCGGCCGCAAGAGCGTCACCATGGTGCACAAAGGCAACATCCAGAAGTTCACCGAAGGCGCATTCAGAGATTGGGGTTATGAGCTGGCTGCCGGTGAAGAGCCTTTCAAAACCAAAATCGTCAGTGAAGAAACTCTCTGGGACAAGATGGACGGCAAAATGCCCGCAGACAAGATTTTGTTGAACGACAGAATCGCTGACTCCATGTTCCAGCAAGTTCTCACAAGACCTGATGAATACTCGGTTCTCGCTACCACCAACTTGAACGGAGACTATCTCTCCGATGCTTGCGCAGCTCAAGTCGGCGGACTCGGAATTGCTCCCGGCGCCAACATCGGCGACGAATGCGCAATCTTCGAAGCGACCCACGGCACTGCTCCCAAGTATGCCGACAAAGACGTCATCAACCCGGGTTCGGTTATCCTTTCCGGCGCTATGATGCTCGAATACATGGGCTGGGTGGAAGCTTGCAACTTCATCCATGAAGGACTGGCAAAAACCATCCAACAGAAGAAGGTCACCTATGACCTCGAACGTTTGATGAGCGGCGCAACCAAGCTGAAAACCAGCGAATTCGGTGATGCAATCATCTCGAACATGTAATTGTAAGCGCGAGCTTACGGTTTCCAATTCCAAAATCAAGGGATGCTCCATGCGGGCATCCCTTCTTGGATTTTTTGCAACAGCCGCGATTGTTTTCCCGAATAGCGCCATTGCTGATGATGCCGGCAGAACCGGCAGAAGACCACAAGTTGAAACGGCTAAAGCTGCCGCCTCCGACAAACTTCGTCAGGCAGGAATGAATTATGCCGAAGCCTGTAATTTTGAAAATGCACGAGCAAAGCTCGAAGAAGACATCGCTCTGAATACAGGTTTCGACAAAGATCGATTGCCGGAGTCTTACTTGTTGCTAGGCGATATCTATCGCCTGCAAGGCTCTTACCCTGAAGCTTCAGAATGGACCGCCAAGGGCGTAAGCATTCTGGAGAAAGAGAAATCGCAAGACAAGAAAAGGCTTTCGGCTGCGTACAACTATTTGGCACTGTTGAAAAACAGCGCCGGAGATTTTTCCGAATCTGAAAAGAATGCACGTAAAGCACTCGCTTTAGCAATAGAGGCCGGATTGGGCAAAGACAATGAAGCGATGCACAGAGTGGTGCTGGCAAACGCTCTCAGACAGCAAGGCAAATTCAAAGAAGCCTTGCCCGAGTTGGAAGCCGCAATATCGGTTCTAAGAACAGGCAAAGACCGAAGACTTTTTGCGGGCGCAACGAACAATTTGGGCGCTCTCTATTTTTGGATGGGCGACTATCAAAAAGCATTGCCGACTATTCAGGATGGTCTAAAACAGAGGCTTGAACTGTCGGGCGAAAATCATCCGGACGTCGCCAACTCTTATCTCGATCTGGGTTGCGTGGAATTCAAGCTGGGCGATGTGCACGCCGCGCTCGAGCATCTTCAGGAAGCTCACGAAATACGCCTCACCAAATTAGGTGCCAAGCATCCGGAAACACTCTCATCTTCCGCTAATTTGGCAGTGGTTCTGCTGTCGACAGGCGAGCTTAAACGCGCCCTGGAACTGCTTAGCCAAACAGTGGAAAACGGCAAGGTTGTGCTCGGAGTCAAAAATCCTGACCTTGCACAATACGAAGACGATTATGCACATGCGCTCGCTCAGGACAAACAATTCGATCTCGCTCGCACGATGCAATCGGATGCCAATGCAATAAGGAAATCGGTTTTCGGCTCAGCAAGCAGAGAATACGCTGCCGGTCTTCGCTCGATGGCGCAGATCGAATCGTCTGCAGGCAACAAAAAACCATGTCTGCAACTGTTGCTGAAAAGTCTTTCAATATATACGGAACGCCGCCACTACCCGGATCAAGATCTGGCTGAAACACTCGACGAAATCGGATTTTACTATGCAGAAAATGGAGAGCTGGAAAAAGCTCGGCAAACATTTGTTCTGGCAATTAGAGAAAAGCTGAAAACCGGCAACAAAATTTCTTATGCCACCAGTCTCGCCAATTTGGCGGAACTTTTGCAGCGAATGAACCATACGGCCGAAAGTGCCGTGATGTTAAAAAAGGCTGTCAGCGCCATCCAAACATTGCCCGATGAACAGAGGGAAACTCCAGACTGCAAAGCAATTTTGGAGCGCTATCAAGCTTTGCAAAACAAAAATTGAATTACTTTTGAGCGCCAAGCAATTTGCTGTGCGATGCAGAAATTCGCAGGTTATTCAAATCCCAACCGCCGCGTCCTAGGTTGGTGTCCACTTTTTGAGACGAGAGCAATTTGGTTTGAGAAACCGAAACCCGCAAATTATTGCGGTCCCATCCGCCGCGGGGCCAATAAGCTTGCTGAGTCTGACCTTGTTTTGCCGATTCGTTAACGCCATCTTGCGCTTGAGCTTGCGATGCGAAAGAAACGATTCCTACAACCAACATCGATATCGACAGTACAGCTTTCATCTCTTTAAATCCTTTTGTTTAGTTAGCTCGGTGCGACCACATTTGTAATAACAGGAGAGTCTCGAGAATTAGGAAGAAGTGGAAAATTATTTTTGAAAAGCCTGAAATGCCAGCCCTGTGGCAATTTTTGAATTAGAGCCGGAGCCAGAGTGGGAACCTTTGGCGGTTTTCAACGCCTTATGCTCTACAAATATCAAGGGGCAGAGCAATGCAAGAAG
>JADYYD010000228.1 GCA_020853845.1 Candidatus Melainabacteria bacterium | reverse complement strand
GATCCAGCCAAAGCAACAACCACAACAGCCGCAGCAGATGCGGCTGCAACTACCCAACGTCGTCTGCCTTTCATCTGAATCACATTGGAAGAAGAAGAAGAAGAAGAAGAAGAAGAAGAAGAAGCAGCAGCAGCAGCAGGAGCCGGCTGGCTTGCAGCAGCTTGATCAACAGTTCCGAGCACAGAATCCAGACTGTCTGCCAAGTCTCGTCTCATTTGCCGACGCGGCAAACTGGAAAGCGTAACTTTGAGTTTTTCAATCTCATTCATTTGTGCCTTGCATTGCTCGCAGGTCTGAACGTGGCTTGCGACCTGCTCCTTCTCGGAGCCGTCCAATTCACCGTCGACAAAAGCATCGAGCAGCGGTATGAAAGTTTCACATTGGGAATTCGTGCTAGACATAAAAATCACCTTGAAGCGGCCTGAACACCCTGATTGTCAAAATAGGGAGCGAGTATTTCCCTTAGCTTTAATCGTCCGTAGTGCAATCTCGATCGCACGGTACCGACACTGGTGCCGACAATGTCGGCAATTTCTTGATACTGGAAGCCTTCAATATCATGCAGAACGACAACGGCTCTCTGGTTTTCCGGCAACTCCATCAATGACTTTTCAATCATGATCTGCTGCTCTTCCAAATCGACCTTTTGTGCCGGCGACGGCAGCGGGTCGGCAAGCTGAGAGAGAGAAATGTTCGAGTCCGGCGGCTCATCTTCGTTTTGCGTAGATTGAGGATCGAAGGACACAAGTTTCACTCCGGTGCGTCGTTGTTTTGTTCTCACCGTATCCACGCAAAGATTGTGCGCGATACGAAAGATCCACGAGGCAAAAGAAGCTTCTTTCCTGAAACCGGAAATTCCCTGATGCACCTTTAAAAAAGTGTCCTGGGTCACTTCCTCTGCTTCGTCCTGACTTCCCAAGATACGAAACGCCGCGTTGTAAATGCGGTTTTGGTATCGGCGAACCAGAGACTTGAACTTAATCGAGTCTCCTGTCTGTCTAAATTCTTCAACGATGGCCTCGTCGGAAAGGTCCACTGCTTATCTCCACCACAGCACAGACTTAGGGTCCGCTATTATTGAATACGTAATTTCGTGCTCAGGAGTTCAATTTGTGAGCCCTTTATTAACAAGAGTTAATTTAAGCAGGGCATTTGCTCTGGCTCTCTCGGCCGCGTACCTAATAAGTATAGGAGCATCAGCAGCCGATTCACCGTCTTCCGCCACGACGACGAAAGCAGTCAAGGTGAAAGAAGACCTGCCCAACTTCCATCAAGTCCATCCTTATCTCTATAGAGGTGGAGAACCATCGAAAGAAGGGCTCAGAAAAATCAAAGATATGGGCATCACAACCATCTTCGATTTGAGAAATCCGGGCGAGAAGGCTTACGACGAAAAGGAAGCGGCAAAAGAGCTGGGTATTCGCTACATCAGCATGCCGATGAATTCAAAAGCGCCGACTGCCAAGCAAATAAAGCGAATGGTCGACGAAATAGACAAAGCAAAAGACAACGCAGTATCTAAAGATGCGATATTCGTGCACTGCGCACACGGCTCGGATCGCACCGGTTGCATGATCGGAATCTGGCGCGTCATGCGTGACGGCTATGACTACGACACTGCATACAAAGAGATGCGCAAATATTGGTTTACTCCCAAATTCACAAATTTGTCGGGAGCTGTTCGTTCGGCAGCCGGCACCAAGTCTCAGTGAACTGATTAATCCGGAGAAAAAACTAGCGTACCTTTTCTTTCGAATTGGTGGGCACGATCATCGGCACCGAATGCCCGCCACCGGCAGCACCGGCTCCCATAGGGCGGTTCATCGGCGTAATGTTCGGCACTGCGGGTGGCGTACGTCTATTACCTCCCCACGGACTGACAGTAGGCACGTCTTTTCCGGGTGGAGTGGGTGTAATTGACGGCACTCGCGGCATCCACTGATTGCCCTGCGGTATCACCGAGGGTTGGACTGTCTGCGGCGGATCGTCTTTAGCCGGCGTAACGGTGGGCAAATTCATGCTCGCCTTCGTTTGCGCCATCTTTTCCTGAGCGACTTTCGACCAAGGATAAAAGCGCAGTATCTCCTTCAGTGTTGCCACCACCCGTGGTAGGTCTTGAAAGGTCTCGCTGAGCTTTACTTGATACCACAGAGCCGACCAGTTGGACGGCTCCAAGAACAATGCCTTTTCCACATAGCGCTGCATCTCCGGGAAAAGTTTGGCTCTGTACAGATGCACCGCGCAATCGACATTGACGTTGGCATCCTGAGGAGCCAGCACGAGCGCGCGATCGATCTGCTGTTTGGCGATCGCCTTCTGCCCATTGTCGCTGTACAAAAGGCTCCAGTCAGCGACGATTCGCCCTTCCACATCGCGAGCGCCTACTTTCTTCGCCAGTTCCTGCGCTCGCACAAAATATTGATATGCCGCTTTTGCATGCTCCGGTCTGTTCAAATCCTTGGACATAATTCGGCGCAAGTTGCCCAGGCGGCCAAATAATCTTGCCTGCATTTTCACGTCGCGCGCACCGTCGGCAAGCAGCAGAGCCTTCTGATAGTAAATCTCCGCCTGACGATAATCGCGATGCGCAACCAGTTTGGTGTCACCGATTGAAAGTGCGTCATCCATGTCGCTGCGCAGCTTGTATGCGGGATTGAGCTGCAGAAGCAACCTCTGAAAGCGATAATCGACAGTAACGATAAAATTCTCCCAGAAAGGATTTCCGAGAATTCCAAAGTTTGAATCTTGAAAAAATCCGGCGCGTTCTTTGCCTTCCGGAGTAGGCCGTTTGGCGCTTTGAGCGCGTTTGTCCTGCTGAATCGGATAAGTGAAAGTCACTCCCTTGCGCGTCATTCCACCCAGCCCGACCGAATCCATAACAACGCGTCCGAGTTGAACCGGTCTTCCGTCCAGTCCTGTCGCCTCAGTGACATGGCGCACATTGGCAGGATCGCCCTGCACATGCCGCTGCGCGACAGATGTCGGCAAATGATTGAAGGCGGCGCCGGTGTCGACCAACAACAATTGCTCATCACGACCATTGAGAGCAACTTTTATATACGGCAATTGCCTGAAGGTGAAAGGCACATTGGCAGCCTTAACGGGACGAGCAGCCGTTTCCAGGTCCTCAAAAACAAGCTTGGGCTTGCCATAGTCGATAGTGACAAGAAACTGGCTGATGATATTCGTGCCGATTATGCCTGCGATTTGACGCCCCATCTGTCGCGATTGCGCGCTCATATCAAGGACGCGGACCGGGACGTCATTGAGCACAAGAGCGCCGATTTCGAATCGCTTCAACTCGGACCGATTGGCTTGCACTACTCCGCTGTAGCCGGCGATGTCGAATTTATCTTGCTTGGCAAGAAAGTTTTGCGCGGCAATTCGGCGATCGATAATCGTATCTGATGCCCCTGTGTCGAAAAGGAAATCTACATCTTCGCTGTTGTTGACGCGGCACTTCACTACGATTTCGTTGTCCGCGTATTCAAATGGAACAGTGATGCTGCGCGCCAAGCGAAAGCGTCCGGTGATTTTCGGTCTGTCGAAAAGAGAGTCTTCAATGGGCTGACCGACCGAAGCACTTGTGACCAGAAGTTCGGACTCTTTTTCAGAATCTTTGAATTGGGTTTGTTTAAACGGAAAAAGAGTGCCGCCGGTTGGTCTGTACTGGGCGTATTCAATTGCGTAGTGCACACTTTTGGCGCCCTCACCGGAAATGTCATAGGCGAGCGCGACAACCAGAAAGTTTTTCTCGTCCACATAAAATGTTGTCGGCGAGCGACCTTTTGCGTTGAAGGAAAGGGTGTATACAGGCAACTGCTTATACAAAGTCCGCCCCACCAACTTCACTTCCGTGTCCGGCTCCTGCCAGTAGGTAAGCAATCCCGGGTGGCGGCAGACTTTCTCGGTAAGCGCATCCAGTTCATCGCCGGAAAGCTGAGAAGCTTCCTTGCCTGCCAGTCGCCAGCCGTTGTGCCCGTCAAATCCAAAAATCTCTGCCGGCTGTTGTTTCGTTTCGGCAACCTTCTCTTTTGCGGCAGATTGGTCCGAGCCTTCGGCGGCGTTTTCTCCAGCCCTGGTGTTCCCCTCGGACTCTTTATCGCCGTCAGCGGCAGGAGGCGCTGGCAACTTTTCCGGCAAGCGCTCCAGATCAATTCTCCACTTGCCGTTTTTACGAGCGCACCTGTAGCCGAGCGCCGTCTTGGCACCGCTTGCCGCAATCTGTTTTCCATTTACCATGGACAGATAGTCGATTTGCTCAAGAGCTTCTTTGCCACCATAGGCAGTGAAGACTTTGTCAACGATTTCGGACACCGTCAACTCGACATTCTCCTCTTCCTCTCCAAAAACTGCCGCGCAGGGGAAAAGAACGCTGGAGAGAACAAGCACTGCGCAGGACAGCGCCAGAGCGCCAAAAGACGAAAGTTTGAACTTGAGAAAATCTATTTTGATTCGTGAGTTTGAATTTTTAGGCAACTGTTTCTAACGAGCGGCAGCACCGCACGCTCCGGGAGCGGCTTCCACGCTTTCCTGGGATTTGAAGTCGAAAGGAGTGCAAGCCCCGGCTTTTGGCAATTCCAAATCGCTGAGGCTTTTGGCCAGTTTGTGCACGGCAAGCAGTTGTTCAATCAATGCTTTGACGTGAGAGAGCGGAACTTGATTGGGTCCGTCGCTTTTCGCTTCATCAGGATTAGGATGGCATTCCATGAAGACACCATCGCAACCGGCTGCAACTGCGGCTCTTGCCAGGGTGGGCACATATTGGCGCTGCCCGCTTGAGACCGTTCCGCCACCGCCCGGCAATTGCACGCTGTGCGTGGCGTCAAAAATAACCGGCACGCCGAACGATTGCATTATAGGTATAGATCGCAAATCGACGACCAGATTGTTGTAACCGAATGTGGTACCACGCTCTGTCAGTGCAACATTCTTATTACCGCATTCGAAAATCTTGCTGACTACATTTTGCATGTCGGACGGCGCAACGAATTGACCTTTTTTGACATTGACCAACTTGCCTGTTTCTGCCGCCGCCACCAGCAAATCGGTTTGCCGGCAAAGAAATGCCGGAATTTGCAGAACGTCGAGCACCTTGCCTGCTTCTTTGCACTGACTGCTTTCGTGAATATCGCTAAGCACAGGCAAATTCAATTTTGATTTGATGTCGGCCAGCATGGCCAGCCCTTCGGCAAGACCCGGACCACGGAAAGAATGGATGGATGTGCGATTGGCTTTATCGAAAGAAGCCTTGAAAATGAGAGAGAATCCCAGCTTTGCCGACAGATCTTTCAGGTAGGCGGCTGTATTGAATATAGTTTCCCAGGACTCGATTACGCAGGGACCAGCGATAATCACAAGGTCTTTGCCGCCGCCCAGCTCGATTTCTCCGACTTTTACCGACACGGTTTCTCCTCCATTCATTTGGCTCATTCTACCAAGACCAGCCATAAAGGCAGCTTATCTAAAGGGGTTTGAATGCGAGTTTGCTTTAAGATAGTTGGTGGCTGCAGGCATAAAAGGGCACTGAAATCCGCAATTCATCTACACATGCAGAAACCGACGACACAAAAGAGCAAGAAAAATCAGGAAAGTAAGAATGGTATAACCCTGGACTTAAAGGTTTTACCGGGCGCAAAATCCAACGCCTTTGCAGGATTTCACGGCGATCGCTTGAAAGTGCGCATATCGGCCAAGGCTGTAGACGGAGCCGCCAACGAAGCACTTCTGCAATATATTGCACAAACTTTCTCAGTGCCCGCTTCATGCGTTTGGCTTATCAGCGGGAAAACGGCAAGGCTGAAAACCGTTTTCATCGCCTGCAAACCGTCGTCAAACGATAGTGATGAGGCAGCTTTGCTCAAGCTTCAGACAATCGCCAAGAAATTGGCGAGTTCCACTTAGAATTTCGGAGTCATGAAAACTATGAAGAACTAACGCGGTCCGAGGTTCTTCACCAGTCGATATACCGTGTGTCCAGCCCGCTGACTGATAGGCATAACCAACCCGGCACGGATCGCCTCCGCCAGCATCGGGCGCAGCGTGCGGATTTTCTTCAGTTGCCGAGTGCCTCCCGCCATCTCCGGCAATGTCATGCCGAGCGGGTTTTTCTCCAGGAGCTTGACGACCTTGT
>JADYYD010000227.1 GCA_020853845.1 Candidatus Melainabacteria bacterium | reverse complement strand
TTGCGTACCCTGTACACAACTAAGACGACTAGACGACCATCATTAGGAAATGTGCCCAGAAGGCAGGAAACACCGACATATTAGTGCCAAACCAGCTCAAATTTTTCGGTTGAGAGGAACATCATCAATTTATAGGACATGCTTTAGGTCGCCCCCGCAGGGCGTTAGACGGCGGATAAAAACCGGCGGGAGGAAATGAGAGGGCGGAACCAAAAATGCGGGACAGTTCGAGTCCCTGAGTTGCCGTCGCCAGGTCTAAGTGGTGGTATCAAATATGGTGTATTGATTGAAAAAGCTACCAGCCGATCCAGCACCAGAGATATTTTTCCAACTCAATCTCGTCACGAATCTCGATGCCATAATTGCCGACAAGCGGGATAGTCGGCTTTATCTTGCGGCTCTGGTCGATGGCATTGATATGCACAGCGCACATCACATATCCACGTCTCTGATAGAAGCGCAGACCATCGATATTGTCGTTGGTGGTGATCATCCACATGCGGCTGCAAGCCTGTTTTCTTGCTTCTTCTTCTACCGCCTCGATGAGCGCCGTACCGGCGCCTCGCCACTGTGTCAAAGCATCAAGAGTAATCAATTCGCACTCGGCGTCGTGGATATGATAAGTCGCTACGCCAATGGGGTTTTCTTTGTCATAGGCTATAAAACCAGGCAGTTTCGCCGGTTCATACATAACACCTCGCGTCACCACGAAACGGCCGCTCCATACGTCTTGCAGCTTCTGGCGCAGCCATTCCCGGTGTTCTTCACCAATCGGCTTGATCTCCAAATTTGCAGGCGCTGTCTTCGAGTTTGCCGTGCGTTCTGTGGTCTGCATTACTGAGCTCCTATGTGAAACGTCCTCAAAAGAGAAGACCAAAGGAAGACACCAGAAGGATGCCGCAATGCCTATGTTCAAATCATTTCGATCGTAACACGGCGCCCTCTTTGCAAGGTCCGGTTCCTAAGTTATTAGAAGAACCGGCCCCACATATTTAAGGAAGTTCCTGATATGGAATCTTCGGTGATTTTTCGGTGGATATGTTAGAAGGTTTCCACGGCAGATTAATTCGTAGCGAAGAATTGAACTTTTTTGCCGCCAATTACGTATTTAAAGTTGTGCCCGTTGCATCGTAGATAAGTATGCCGACAAACAAAAAAATGCAAGACCGCCGCTCCAGAGAGCTAAAACCTACCACCAGTGCCAGATTTACCGCCGCCCTTCTGGCAGCAGTCAGCCTGGCGACTGCCAATCTTGGATTTCCGGCTAACCCTGCCGTTGCTCAAACACCCACATCCGGGTCGGCAACCAGAATCCCCAGAACTCCTCTTAAGATTGCAAAGTCACCAACCATCGCCAGAGACTCTCGCGAATCGGTGGCCCATCTTCTCAATCGAGTCACCTACGGTATTCGTCCCGGTGATATAGAGAAAGTCCAGGAAATGGGCGTTAAGAATTACCTGAGCCGGCAACTTTCGCCCGATTCAATTGAATTGCCTGAATCAATCGTCAAGGTCTCGCAAGTTCCCGCCCTCACCGAAACCCCGGTCGAGCTTTTCCGCAACTTTGGAAAACCGGCACTGAAAGCCCTTGTTCAAAACAAAGGCAAGACCGAAGCAGGCAAGAAAGAGCTACAAAAGGTTGTAAGAGAAACTTACGGCAGGCTCTACGGTGATGCGGTTCAGGCGCACTTCGTAAGGGCTGTCGAAAGCCCGCGCCAACTGCAAGAAGTCATGGTCGACTTCTGGTTCAACCATTTCAATGTATCCAGCGACAAAGGTCTCGACCATATCTGGGTCGGCCATTACGAAGAAACTGCAATCAGACCATATGCACTGGGAAGATTCCGCGACATGCTCGGAGCGACCGCTCATCACGCCGCGATGCTTTTCTATCTGGATAACTGGCAAAATACCACCGCATCGCTTAACCCCACAGTCAACAAAAAGGGGAAAAGCAGATTCAAAGGAATCAACGAAAATTATGCGCGCGAGTTGATGGAATTGCATACTCTTGGCGTTGACGGCGGATATACACAAAAAGACGTGCAAGAACTCGCCCGCGTTCTTACCGGGCTCGGTCTACCACCGGGAGCCGGTGGAGGCATGGGAATCCGCAATCTGCAACAGCGCCGCGCCATGATGCAAAATGAGCAAGCACAAAATGGACAGGCTCAACTCAGTCCATTCATGCGGCGCCGGATGCAGAATGGAGTGCGAAATTTCGGAGCGCCTGTTACGGCGCAGTCCATTCAAGGTGACGCCAAAAGTGGTTCATACTTCGATCCGCGCCGCCACGACAATGGCACCAAAGTTGTAGTGGGCCATACGATTGCGCCGGGCGGAGAGCGAGAAATTGAAGAAGCGCTGGACATCCTGGCTCGCCATCCTTCAACTGCTCGTCACATCAGCTATAAGCTTGCTCAATATTTTGTCGCCGACAAACCGCCGGATTCACTGGTGCAAAAGATGGCAGCCACTTTCACACGCAGCGACGGGCAAATAGCGCAAGTGATGAACACTCTTTTCGAGAGTGATGAATTCTGGAGTTCGCAGTATCGCAATAAGAAATTCAAATCTCCGCATCGATATATTGTGTCGAGCTTGAGAGCAACAGATGCCACCATTGCCAATCCCGGACCTCTGCTGGCATTCCTCAAACAGGCAGGACAACCGCTCTACAAGTGCCTTACACCGAACGGATACAAGAACACACAAGAAGCCTGGCTCAACCCGGACAGCCTGATCAACCGCCTCAACTTTGCCACCGCTCTTGGTGCCAATCGTCTGCCTGGCTTGAAGGTCAATGGGGCGAATGATGTGACCGAAAGCCTGGCTACTGTTTCGGAAAAAACGGTAAGCGCCATCGAGAAAGCGCCTCCACCATTGAGACAGAGCCTGGTGCTCGGCAGTCCGGAATTCATGATGTATTAGGTAAACTCAAGAAGGCAAAGGTTGTATGAACAGACGTGATTTTTTGAAAACCGCAGGATTGACGGCTGCATCTTTCTTGATGCCGAATGTTCAGGTATGGGCAAAAACCGCCGCAACCGCTCAAAATCAAGCTGCAACCAACAAGCTGGTGGTGGTTTTTCTCAGAGGCGCAATTGACGGTCTCAGCGTTGTAGTGCCTTACGGAGATCAGCGCTATTACAAAGTGCGAAACAACATTGCCATCCCGACTCCGGGAAACGAGCTGGGCGCGCTTGATTTGAACGGAGAATTCGGGCTTAATCCTGCGCTCGCCCCGCTGATGCCGCTCTGGAAAAACGGCAGTCTTTCATTCATTCTCAACACCGGCTCGCCGGACCCGACTCGCTCGCACTTCGACGCGCAAGACTATATGGAAAGCGGCTGCCCGGGCAAAAAATCGACCAGCACCGGTTGGCTCAACCGGCTCCTGGCGCAGCTTCCCGACAATCACTCACCGGTAAGAGCGCTGAACATCGGCACTACCACTCCCAGAATTTTGCAAGGGCCTGTTGCCTCGGCGACCTTCAAGGCTGAGCTGCGTCGCCGCCCTACTGCTATAGATAATGAAGTGATTGCTTCCAGCTTCGAGCGCATGTACGAGGGTCGCGGCGACAGCCTGGAGCGCGCATTTTTGGATGGCATGGACGCCCGCACAACGATCAACAATAAGCTCTCAGGAGAGATGATGCAGGCCAATGGCGGAGCCGTCGTGGCTAATAGATTCAGCGCCTTTGGAAGGCAGCTTGGAAAATTGATGAGCGAAGAGCCGAAAGTGCAGGTTGCCTTTGTCGACCTGGGCGGCTTCGACACTCATGTCAATCAAGGCAATGGCAAAGGCCAGCTTGCAAATCACCTGCAGGTTCTCGGAAAAGGGCTCAGTGACTTGGCCGCCTCATTGGGAGAAACATATTCCCGCACGACCATTCTTGTTATGTCCGAGTTCGGAAGAACAGTAAAAGAAAACGGCAACAACGGCACGGACCACGGTCACGGCAATTTCATCTGGGCGCTCGGTGGTGCCGTAAAGGGAGGACAATTGCTCGGGCGCTGGGATGGTTTATCCGACGGCGCGCTCTATGAAAATAGAGATTTGCCCGTGCGCACCGACTTTCGCTCCGTTATTTCGTCCGTAGCAGGGGATCATCTGCAACTTTCGTCAAGGCAACTGCAGACAATATTTCCGGACTTCACCCCCGAAAAGGTCCCCGGAATTTTAAAGGCCTGACGTAAAAAACGAACAGACAGCAACTCAATAAGTGGAGTTAATAGCTCTTCCGGGTACTTCTGGGTAATAAACTTTGGGTTAGGATAGTGAAAGTCTCGATCCTTTCCAATTGGTTCCTATGAGCAAAAAACACCTCGCCATACTGCTTATTGAGGATGACCCGATCTTCGCTGCCGCACTGCAGGCCCTTCTCAAACGCAAGTCCATTTTTACGTTCGATCTCTTGCATGCGACCACCTTCGCCCAAGCTGACAAGGTGCTCTTGCAGACGCAATTCGATGTCATCCTTCTGGATTTGACCTTACCCGATGTTTCAGGGCTGGATACGCTTCATGCAGTTCGCAAGCGTGGCGTTTCCTGTCCGGTGATCATTCTCACCGGTCGCGACGAAGAAGACCTCGGCATCCAAGCAATGAAGGCCGGCGCTCAAGATTACTTGCTCAAAGGTGAAATCGACGGCAGACTGCTCTCCCGTGCAATCACCCACGCCATTGAAAGAGCGCGCCTGATTTACGAAAGAGAAGATTTTCTCGCCACCCTTACACACGATCTCAAAAATCCGCTTATCGGCGCCAATCGCGTCATCGAATTGCTTGCAGAAAGAAAAATCGGTGATTTGAATGATGAACAGGTCAATCTGCTCACTCACATAAAAAACAGCAACTGGACGCTTCTGACTTTAATCGGCAATTTGCTCGAGGTCTATCGCTTCGAGAAAGACCTCGACACTTTGTATTTCGAGCACACTAACCTGATGCAAATCGTCAACAATTGCATGAAAGAAATTGCGCCGATTGCGTTCGATCGCAATATCCAGGTGACCAAGGAAATAGCGGACGAATCGGAAGCAATCGTATTGGCTGATGCGGATTCGTTGAGCCGCGTTTTACGCAATCTGCTCGACAATGCTTTGAAATATACGCCCAGCGGAGGGCAAGTGAAAGTCTCTGTGAGCAGCTCCGACGATATCGTGCAACTGAGCGTCAGCGACACCGGTCCCGGAATTCCGGAAGAAGACAGAAAACATCTTTTCGAGCGCTTCTGGCGCGGGCGTGCAAGCCGCAGACACACACCCGGAACGGGTCTCGGTCTCTATCTTTGCCAACAGATTATCTCCATGCATAAAGGGAAAATAAGCTGCACGTGCCCTTCGGAAGTCGGCACATCTTTCGTTGTCGAGTTGCCGCGCGAAAACACGATACTGGCGGGTTGAATCTAACGTTTCCTGAATATTCTGGAATAGCGATCGACCTCCTCGAAAGAACTTTCCGATATCATCGATCGAAGCGATTCCTTGTCTCCGAGCACCAAAATTCCGCCAGGACGCAAGCTGCGAAAAAGAAGTTGCATTACCTGCTGCTGCAATTTTTTGTTGAAATAAATCAGCACATTACGGCAAAGGATAAGGTCGAATTCGTTGAATGACGAGTCGGTGACTAGATTGTGCAACGCGAAAACAAGATCGCGCTTCACGCTTTCATCCATGATTGCGTTCTCTTGATCGGCAAAATAATAACTGGAAAAATCTCCAGTGCCTCCCGATTCCAAATATGCCTGAGTGTAAGCGCGCATGCGGCGCAGCGAATAAATGCCTTTCCTGGCGATACGCAAAGACTTTTCATTGTGATCTGTAGCAAAAGTAACCAACTTCTTGCCCGGCATTTCTTCTTTGAACAAGATCGACAGAGAATAGGCCTCTTCACCAGTCGAGCAGCCGGCGCTCCAGATTTTCTCGAGACGTGTTGCGGCAAGATCGGGAATAACCGACTGTCTTATCTGGCGAAAAACGGCACCATCGCGAAACATGCGCGTGGTGGGAAGAGAAAGCGCATCTAACATCTCATGAAGAGATTCTTCACTCTCCAAAATGATTTGATGCAGTTCGGCTAGCGAAGAGAGCCTGTTCTTTCTTAAAAATGCTGCAAATCTGCGGCATAAAAATGTTGGACTGTAATCTCGATAATCGGCGCCGGTGCGCATGTATATGTCTTGCAAAAGCGCTGCGATTTCTTCAAACTTACCTTCATCGACATCCATGATCAAGGTCTGTAGAGCCAGACTCTAAGCAGCGAAAGCAATTGATTTCTATCTACGGGCTTGGTGATGTAATCCGAGGCACCACTGTCGAGGCACTTGATTCTATCCCCCTGCATTGCCTTCGCGGTCACAGCGATGATCGGAAGAGTGGCAAATTCCTTTTGCGCACGTATGGCTCGCATGGCATCATAGCCGTCCATCTCAGGCATCATGATATCCATGAGAATGATGTCCATATCTTTGTTCTGGTCTAGCTTGTCGAGAGCCTCCCGACCATTCTCAGCAGTGACAAGGTTCATCTGATACTTTTTCAGCAGCGTGGCTAGTGCTTGAACATTGCGAGGATCATCATCGACGATCATCATTTTGCGACCAACCAGGGTGTTGTCTTCCTGACGCACTTTAGTGATCAACTTTTGCTTGGCAGCCGGCAACTTGCTTTCTACACGGTGAAGGAAAAGCCCGACTTCGCTGAGAAGCAATTCGGGAGAACTGATGTCTTTGACAATGCTGAGACGCCCGAGCGCATCAAGCTCGGCCTTTTCGTCTTCCGACAAACCTTGATTGCTAAAGACGAGCAGCGGATGCGTGTAGTTGGTGGAAAGGAACTTTCTGGCCAGCGACAAACCATCCATATCATTCAAGTGCATATTGATTATCGAGCAATCGTATTCTTTTTCGCTCCAGAATTTAAGCGCAGTATCACCGTCTTGAACCGCATCGATGGTGCAATCGCCGTTTTCTAAAAGCTCAACAAGACTGGTCCTCAATGCAGCATCAGAATCAGCAATCAGAATTGCACCATCGCGCTTTTGCAAATGCTCACCGATTTTCTCGATGGCAAGATTCAATGTATCCAGAGTAATAGGTTTCTCCAAATACCCGATAGCACCGAGGCTGAGACCGCGGTGTTGCTCGCTGGTGGCAGAGATGATATGCACCGGGATATGCCTGGTTTCAGGCATGTTCTTCAATTGATCGAGAACAACCCACCCTTCGATATCGGGCAAACGCAAATCGAGCGTTACAGCATCCGGCAAGAGACGGCGGGCGAGAATCAAGCCATCTCTTCCTTTCAGGGTGACGACGCCTTTAAACTTATTTTTTCTAGCCAGATCAAGAAGCATCGTGGCGAACGGCTTATCGTCTTCGATGATGAGCATGACACGATCGCCCTCATTGATGTTGAGACGATCATCCGGTACATCGGAATGCAAAAAGGCATTATTATCCTTTTCACCTTGAATAGATTCGACAGCAGGAGCATCGCTTGGTGGGGCGATGACTCGGCGCTTTGGTGCGACATTTCCTTTGTAGACCTGGGGAAGATTGAGCGTAAATGTGCTGCCTTTGCCCAATTCGCTCTTTACGTCGACCCAGCCGCCCAGGAGCGCGGATAGCTCGCGGCAAATCGACAGACCCAATCCGGTGCCGCCGAATTTTCTTGTCGAAGAAGAATCGGCCTGGTGAAACGCTTCAAAGACAAGGGCCTGCTGTTCAGGTGCAATACCGATACCAGTGTCGGTTATCGCAAACTTGACAAGGTCTCCTGCCCCATCATGACCGTGTCCTTCTTCTGGTTTGGAAGCAGCTATGGAAAGTTTTACAGACCCCTTTTCAGTAAACTTGAACGCATTGCTCAACAGATTGTTGAGAAGTTGCATCAGGCGCCGTTCGTCCGAACGAATCATTCTGGGAGTGTCGGGTCCGAAATCAATATCGAAATGAATCTTCTTGCCTTCGGCGACTTTGCCGAAGCTTCTCTGCAAATCCATGATTACATCAGCCAACTCAATGTTCTTAATATCGGGAGTTATACGCCCAGCCTCAATCTTTGACAGATCGAGAATGTCATCGATCAAGGTAAGAAGAGTTTTCCCCGCAAGATTGATGTTCTTCGCGAAATCAACCTGTGTCTCAGTCAGATTGCCTTCTTCGTTGTCGCCCAAAAGCTCTGAAAAAATGAGCAGTGAGTTGAGCGGTGTGCGCAAATCGTGCGACATATTGGCGAGAAACTCTGACTTATACTTCGAAGAAACCGCCAACTGATGCGCTTTGTCTTCCAGACTCTGGCGCATGCCTTCCAGCTCGATATTCTTCTCGAAGATCAAAGCATTTTGCTCCTCGAGCGCATCTTGTCTTTGCTGCATCTCTTCATTCGCCTGACGCAGCTCTTCTTGTTGCGTTTCCAGTTCTTCAGCCTGTGCTTCCAACTCTTCCTGCTGCAAACGCAATTCTTCGTTGAGTTTGATCGACTCCTCCAGCAGCCTCTCGGTAGTCTGAGTGGATTCAATGGCTGCAAGCACGACACCGAGAAGATGGCAAAGCTCCTCGATAAACTTTACCGACGCATCGGAAAATCTTTTCTCGGATGCCAGCTCCATTACACCGCGTGTCTCGCCCTCGAAAACGAGAGGGAAAACAACTACATCAAATGCGGCAGAGTCCGCGAGTGCCGACTTTATCTTGAAATTCTCCGCTTTCACTGATTCAAGACGAACAGGATTTTTGTCAAATGCACATTGCCCGACGGTGCCTTCCCCAAACTTGATGGATTGAGGCAGGGCGCTATCCGTTTCACAGGCAAAAGTAGCAGCAAGCACTAGAGTGTCGTTAGTTTCCGCGACATTCGAACGATACAGCGCTGCTTGTCGCGCCTCTACCAGTGGTGCCAACTTGCTGAGAATGATGGCGCCGGCTTTCTTGTAATCACGCTGCCCCTGTAAAGCAAAGGCGAAATCATTTATGTTTCTTTTGATCCAGCCGGCTTGTTCCTGAGCGGTAGAAAGATCATCTACGCGCACAGCCATTCTGTCAAAGGAACGAGCCACAGAACCAAGTTCATCCTTGCTTGTGGATTTGATCCGGTGCTTGTAATTACCATTGCCTATATCTTCAATGCCTTCCAGAAGCGAAGAAATTGCACGGTTCATCGACAAAATCACAATCGCCGAAATGCCGCCCAACACACCGACCAAAAGTGCTGTGAGTATGAACGATGCTTGCTGACTGGTCTCTACACTTTCAAGCGCCGATTTCGTACGAACCTTCAATAACGACTGTTCGTCTTCCTTCATCACTTCGACGAGTTTTTTTATGTCGGCTGCGTAGGCGCTCTCAAACGACTTCTCGAGGACAGCTTTCCATTGCGATGTTCCAGGCACTGCATTTTCACTTATCAATTGATTCCATTCATTGAATCTAGAGTCAATAAGCGATTGACACTCCAAAATGCGCGCTGTTTGCTTGGCATTGTCTGATGTGAGATTCCGTATCTCATCACAAGAGACGATAATGCTCGCCATTGATTTTCGAAAGTCTGCTAATCGGTCGTCCTTTCGAGTGACCAGGTA
>JADYYD010000226.1 GCA_020853845.1 Candidatus Melainabacteria bacterium | reverse complement strand
GGCGATGCTACTTTCCAGGCGATGGTCGTTAAAACAATACGTCCTGATACGGTGTTCGTGCCGTATCACTGGGCAGGTCCCAAGAGTATCAATCAATTGACGCACCGTACCATCGATCCAAGAAGCAAAATTCCGGAATATAAAGTATCCGCCTGCCGAATTGAAAAAGGTGAGGCTCCGGCATGGTCTTCAAAAAAAGGAGCCGCAAAATGACAGAGTATGGCTTTTTCATAGATCCCTCACGCTGCATTGGCTGCAAATCTTGCGAAAATGCCTGCGCAGAGTGCGAAACGCACAGAGGCTACCCGATGATACAGGTGGACTTTATCGACCGGGCCAACTCGATTGCTACTGTGCCTACTGTTTGCATGCATTGCGAAAATCCAACCTGCGCGCAAGTCTGTCCTGCAGACGCCATTAAGAAAACCGAAGACGGTGTGGTGCAGTCATCACTCAAACCGCGCTGTGTCGCTTGCTCGAACTGTGTTGTGGGCTGTCCTTTCGGAGTTCCGAAAATGATGAGCAGTATCGACCAGATGATGAAATGCGACATGTGCTACGACCGCACTTCAGCAGGCAAACGACCCATGTGTGCGACTGTTTGCCCAAGCCAGGCTCTGGCATTCGTTCCGATCGATCAAATAAAAAGAGAGCGTAAATTGACACCAACGAATGTTTTTCGCTTCGGCAATCAAGAAGTGAAAACAAAGGTGTTCATGATGGTTCCGGAAACAATAGATGAGATTTCCATTGATGTCGTCGATTACATCTGGGAGAGGGGCGCAGACCATGAAGCAATTGCATAAGGATGATAACGAGCCTCTCTACAAAGAAGAATTTTCAATCAGTTCGGCTCATGAAGCGCTCGTAAACCGCAGGCAGTTCACTAAGTTTCTGACATTGACCAGCCTCGGCATGTTTACAGGCAATCTCTGGATTCTCGGCAAGGGTTATTTCGAAAAGAAACCTTCTTTTCCACGACAAGTGGTAGGCAAAGAAGAAGATGTGCCTCTCGGCGCCGTCAAATTATTTCGCTATCCGGAAGAATCAGACCCTTGCATTCTGGTGCATACGCAAGACGATGCATTTGTCGCCTACAGCCAGAAGTGCACGCACCTGTCATGTCCTATCATTTATTCGAATGAAACAAAACAACTCGAATGCCCTTGCCATGAAGGGTCATTTTCTCTTGAAACCGGTGCAGTGATAAAGGGACCCCCTCCCAGAGCCTTGCCGAAAATAGTTCTCGAGCGTCAGAACGGAGTGCTTGTAGCAGTAGGTATTGAAGCCAGTCATGAATGATCTTAAAACTCAAAACAAACACACGGCTCGCCATCAATATCTTGTCGCTATCGATGGTGCGCTTGCTCTTACTGCCGTTCTTTTGATTGTTCAGATGTGGCTTTTGACGGCTTCTTTGGAAACCCACTTAGGGGGTGACAAAGACAGCGCCGTGCCTGGGGCAATTTTTTCTTTTCTACTTTTCTCCGGCAATTTCGGGCTGTATTGTTTTGTCAGCAAGCTGGAAAAGAAAGCTCGCAAGAAGGGTCTTTAGATAGAGAAAAACTCTACGCGCCAGCAGTTTTCGGCAACTTCCTGCAATACTCGTACAGCTTTTTTATTACCGATTTGTCTTCAACGACAGACTTGTAATAAGGCATGTGTCCGGGAGGGCTTTCCAGATACTTCTGGAAAGTGGCGATGCTTTTAAGCACACTGGAGCCCGCCAAAGGTTTTTTAGGCTTTGCCGTGTTGCCGCCCGCAACATGACAGCTCGAGCAATATTGTTTGTAAATATCTTCTCCGCTTCGCTCGGCTTTCTTCTCATCAGCATATGAGATGGGTGAAAGGCAGAAGGCTGCAAACACGAATATTGACGCGGATTTTAAAACCCTATGGGAGCCGGTTTGTTGCATAACTACTTACCTCCTTCCGGTTCTTTCAAGTATGGCAGGAGGTAAGTAGTTACGGCTTTTAATGACGCATTAAATCAATAATTTAAACGATTTTTTTAGCGGAGCGTCCCGATTTTCTCCAATTCATCAGGAACAACAAGATGGCTCTCTTTTTTGGGAAGCCTGATTTGGGTGGCCAGCCGCAACTTCTCCAGAATGGAAATGGTCAGCCATGTGGCATCGAATTCTTTGGGCAGAAGACCGTGTCGTGCCGATTGGGGAAATGTGTGATGATTGTTGTGCCATCCTTCTCCAGCCGCAAGAAAAGCGACGAAAGGAACATTGCGACTGTCGTCGCCGCAAGTGTATGTTTCGTAGCCGTACTGGCGTAAATGGCAAACTGTATTGACGAGAAGCGGTCCCAGGAACGCAAATGCCGTAGCAAGCAGATTGGCGGCAAGCACTAGAGGTCCGAAAGCGAAAAGAATAAGGGCACGATAAGCCAGACCAATGGTGAGGCACAAATAACCATCCCAGATAGTGTGACCGCAATGCAACATCTTATAAATCGGATCGCGATAGAGGTCGGCGGCCAGCATCCGGCTTTCTTCTTTCGATATTAAAACTTTCGGCGCCCACATCCATGAAATAAAAGCATGCAGCAAACCATCACGTGGGGAATGCGGGTCGCCTTTGTGGTCAGAATATCTGTGGTGCAACCGGTGAGTGGCGACCCAGAAAATAGGTGAGCCTTCGAAAGACAGATAGGCACCGAGCACAAAAAAGTATTCGATGAACTTCGGAACTTTCAGGCTGCGATGTGACAGCAATCGGTGATAACCGAGTGTTATTCCTTGAGTGTGGAAAAAAGAAAAGAAGACGAATGCTGTTGCAAATACGAGAATATTCTCTGGCGAGATCATTAATACCTCAATTTCTGGCCGCTGGTTTCAAGCCTGCATTCTGCCTTTGCAGGCAAAAGTATTCGTCCTCCCGAAGTATGATCTCAAAATTGCAGCCTTTCAAAAGACTTCAACCCGTCCTCTATATCTTCTTTGTTGAGCTCGAAACCAGGCTTATCTTCATGGTCGAGACGAATGATGCTGACGGCGCAGGCAGCATGTGAAGCCACATAAAAAGAGACGCTGCCCAGTAGCAGTCTTTCCAAGCCACGTCTTCCGTGGGAGCCCATTACTATCATGACAGGCTGGCATGCTTCGGCACATTTCACTATTTCTCTGGAGGCGCTTCCAACCAGAACTTCATTGATGACGCAAGCTTGCGGGCGCTTCTCGAGTAAGTCAAGTTTCATTTGAGACAAAAGCTTCTCAGATGAAGTTTTTTCGGCATCAAAAACTGCCCGCCTGTCCTCATCCGTATTTCCCCGCTGTTTCTCTACAGGCTCGATAACGCTCACCAATTTAAATTCGCTGCCGTCCGGCCAGTTGTGGGCGGCGATGAATTCGATTACGGCTTTGCCGTAATCACTGTCGCAAATTGCAGCTAAAATCTTCATTTGATAAAACACCTGAGAGTTGAATGCAGTTCTGAAAAGTGTACTAAAAAACAAGCCCGGCTGGAAGGAATGAAGAACCTGGGGGTTTTACTGCTCGCTGCAAGAAGCCATGGAAACAACTTTCTGAAGCGAACTTACTTCATTCTTGGCGTCGGGAGGTGACGCCGCCGAGCTTGCCTTTGCACCGTGGATGGTGCTCCTCGAACCGGCAGGTATGCATCGATGCGCGGTTCTACATAATTTGCTAAGAGGCCTTAGCCAGAGCGAAATCGGTATCTTCTGCACCAAGAGCTTCATTTACTTCGAAAGAATGCTCTGCTTCGGCATCTTCAACAATTTCTGCGCCTTCTTCCAGGCGTCCGTATGCCAGAACATCGAAAAGTCCATAAAGCAGAAGACCGGCGCTGGCTCCGACTGCAGCTCCCGCCATCATTGCCCCGGCAAGAGTCGCCACCGGCATAACTTGCGCCAGTACGAAAAATGTTGCCATTGCTCCGACCAATGTGCCTGCCAAAATCGTAATGACAAAGCCATTCAATACTGGAATCTCGACTCTTTCCTCAAAAGGAAGAGCTTGACTGGCAGCTTTCTGGTTGGTGGTAACTTGCGCGAACATAATGTGGTACCCCCTGATTTTTTGAGTTGGCCCTAGGCACTTTTGCCAAGTCTCCCGTCCAACTCGTTGCCCTTATGTTTGCATTTGCTGAGGCACTTCCCCATCGTTCTCAGGGCTGAATCTTCACTATCAGTACTCACATTAGAAAGAAGGGCAAAGGCTGATTCAGCCACCCCAGAGCCGCTTGGCGGCATCGTATCGTCCGCAAGTATGATCGAGCGAATGCCTGTACTGCATTGCCGCCAAATTAAGACAAACCTAAGAAGGATATCTGCTCAATTTTCGTTCCGGATAATGACTGTAGTCGGGGCACAGGGAGCAGCGCCTATTTTGGACACCACGCAGTCAGCCTTACAAGAAAAGCCATTTCTCATTTCAATCGATAGAGCGTCCTTGATGCCAGTAGAAGACGTGGCGCGCAGTCTTGAGACAGATAGAGAAAACGGTCTTACGGCGAGTGAGGCAGCCATAAGATTGGAACGTTTCGGCAGCAATGAAATGAGTAAGAAGGCGCAGGTCAATCCTCTGCAACTGCTTGCTGCGCAATTCATGTCGACGGTCGTGATCCTGCTTCTCATTGCGGCGGTAGTTTCTTTTGCCGGCGGCGAGCACTTGCAGGCGGCAGGTATTGTCCTTGCGGTGGCAATTAATGCCCTGGTTGGTTTTGCCACCGAATATAAGGCGCAAATTTCTCTTGCTCAATTGGAAAAGCTGGCAGGTCCGGTGGCACGAGTGCGTCGCGCCGGTGGCGACTCAGAAATTCCGGCCAGCGAAATCGTGCCCGGCGACCTGCTCATTCTGGAAGAAGGCTCAAGAGTTCCTGCCGACGTTCGCTTGATCATGTCGGCTGCGCTCAGCCTAGACGAATCTATGCTTTCCGGAGAGAGCATACCTGTTTATAAATCGAGCGAAGTGGACGAGACAGGGGAACATTTGACCATAGCTTTTCAAGGCACTCTGATTCTCAAAGGCAGAGCCAAAGCACTCGTTGTTGCTACAGGCAACAATACAAGGCTGGGGCAACTGGGACGCTCGCTTACTGAAATAAAAACAAAAGCTACACCGCTTCAGGACGATCTGGAGAAACTGGGCAAACAGTTGAGCATTTTGACGATTTCAGTGTGCTTGCTGCTTTTCTTGGTGGGCATTTTGCAAGGAGAAAATATCTGGGCGATGGTGCAGTCTTCGATTGCTCTTGCTGTGGCAGCAATACCTGAGGGACTGCCGGTGGTGGCTACTCTTGCTCTGGCTACCGGAACGAATCGCATGGTCAAACTTGGTGCACTGGTGCGCAAACTCAGCGCAGTTGAAACTCTCGGTTCAACCCAGGTGATTTGTACGGATAAGACAGGAACGCTTACTGAAAACCAGATGACGGTTACCGACATAGTCGTCGATTCGAGGCATTTCAATGTGTCGGGATCGGGCTACTGTCCTAAAGGAGAATTGCGCGAAGGCGAAACGATCATGTCATTTGAGGACTGCCACCTGCTGGGCCCTTTGCTGACAGCAGCAGTGCTTTGCAATGATGCTCGTCTTGAATGCCATGAAGAAGATGACGCTCAATGGCATGTGCATGGCGATCCTACAGAAGGTGCTCTTCTTGCCCTTAGCCTTAAAGCCGGTATCGAACAGCACGTCGAAAAAAAGAAGATGCCGCGAAAGAAAGAATTCGTTTTCGATCTCAATCGAAAACGAATGACGACCTTTCACAGCGCTGAAAACAAATCCTGGCTCGCAGTCACAAAAGGCGCACCGGAGACCGTTCTTGCTCTTTGCAAAACATATGAATCGAAAGACGGACCGCAAGAACTGACTGAGCAAATACGCGATTGGTTTGGCGCGAAGAACAGCCAGATGGCACGCAAAGGATTACGCGTACTCGGCTTCGCAACGCGCACCGTAAGGGAGAATTTCGAAGGCGATGATAAAGATGCGGAAACCGACATGAAATTCATCGGCCTTATAGGCATGTCCGACAGACCCAAAGAAGGCGTCAGGCAAGCTGTAAAAGAGTGCCGGCAAGCAGGCATTCAGGTGATTATGCTGACAGGAGATCAGCCTGCTACCGCCATGGCTATCGCGCAAGATCTGGATATTTTACCCTCTCAAAGCGACCTCGGCTCTGTTTTAACCGGAAAAGAAATAGAAAATCTTCAGCCCGATGAGTTGAAAGAAGCTTTGGATAAATGCACGGTTCTTGCAAGAGTAAAGCCGGAAGCTAAATTGTCGATTGTAAGAGCGCTGCAATCGTCCGGGAAAGTTGTCGCAATGACGGGCGACGGAATCAATGACGCGCCTGCTCTTCAGCAATCCGACATCGGAGTAGCCATGGGTCGCTCAGGCACGTCTCTTGCAAGAGAAGCATCCGACATGGTGATAACCGACGATAACTTCCCCACGATAGTACATGCAGTGGAGCAGGGACGCGTCATTTATTCCAACATATCCTGTGCTGTTGCCTATCTTTTGACTGCCAGCATTGCCTCTGTTTTCACTGTGGCAGCCTCTGTCATTTTTCATTTGGGCATGCTGCTTACACCGCTTCAACTGCTCTGGCTGAACCTGATTATGCATGTATTTCCAGGGCTGGGGCTTGTGCTGCAGGAGGCTCGGCCCGGCATCATGCACGAATCACCCCGAGGACGAGAGCAGTCTCTTTTGGGTAAAAGAGACTACTTTCATATCATTATTCGAGGATTGATTGTCTCGGCTTGTTCACTGCTTATGATTACGCGCCTGGAAAACGCCGCACCGGAGAAAGCTGGAACGATCGTTCTTTGCACGATATCTCTTTCGCTTATCTTTCAATCCTGGTCGTGGCTTACAGTGAAGCGACCAAAAGACGATCACACTTATCTCACAAGTATGCCGATGTATGTTAATACTGCTCTGGCGCTGGCTCTGTTGCTTTCGGCAGCACTTTTCGCACCGTTGCAAGCAATTCTTGCCACCGTAGACTTGACCGCCAATGAATGGTCGGCAGTGGTGCTCATGTCCCTATTTACTTACCTGCTCAGTTCGTTTGTTGAATGAATTGCGAGTGTTGCAGCTCACTAGTCCGGGAGTATGATGGCAAATCGGCTGTGATTTGATGAAATGCTCAGGGGAAGAAATATTCAGAGGACAAATCAATGAAGGTTTTGCTTGCTGTCGATGAGCCATCTTATGCATCCGCCATTACCGATTTCGTTGTTTCTCACAACTGGGACAAAGACACTGAATTCATAGTGATGAGCGTCATAGAACCTCTTAAGGTCGGCAATATTATGGCAGTCTTGCCCGGACCGGTGCTTGATGAATGGATGGAAAAGAGAAAAGAGAATGCTGAAACTGTAACTAAAGACACAGCAAAACGCATAAGTGAGGCATTTGCAGATCAAAAGGTCGAAAAGAGGATCGTGGAAGGCTTTGCAACCGAAGAGCTGATGAAAGCAGTAAGTTTGGAGAAGCCTTCGCTGATGATCGTGGGCAGTCACGGAAAGCATGGCATCGATCGAATAATCCTGGGCAGTGTCTCTCTCTTTTTGGTTTCGCACGCGCCTTGCTCGGTTACCGTCATACGCGCAAAGGAAGCCGCAAGTCAAAAGAAGAAAACTGCATGAAGACCTTTTAAGTGTCTTGCCGGTAATCATCCTAAGGCAGGTTAAAGCGACGCGGCAGCCGCCCTAGGATAAATAGGGGACCGGAGGAGAAACTCATGAATTTGCATCAGGAAGCCGATCACAGTTTGATGGAACATTTTTTCAAGGATAAACATGTGCAAGCGCCGCGCATGGCACGGCAAGGCGACATCATTGACAAGTGCATTTGCAAAGAGAAGGAAAGCTCGATTGCTTCCTATTATCTGAACAGAAACAGAAAAGAAAAACTGGTTGCCTATGTCCGAGCATCGCAAGAGGAAGATCTGGCAAACAGGCTGGAATCAGTCGAGAAATACTGCCTTGACAATGGGTATCAGATAGTCGAAGTTTTCACGGACGTTTCAGATCATCCATCATTCGGCTTCAAGGCGGCCTTTGAAGCTATGAAACATGCCGACGGTCTGATTTCTTTCGATCTAGATCAATTCGTCGGTTTGCATGCGGATAGAATAAGAGAGTTAAGACCTTTCATGCACCATTTTTTCTGCTTGGGAGGCAAGCATCTCATCACTGTAGCCGACGGCATCGATACAGGGACTTTGGCCGGACAGGAAAATGCAATTGCGCTCATTACGGAAACTCACGAAGGATTCAACACCTGAAGGTTAAGCGGAATGCTGCAGTTTCCCAATGCTCGTCTATATATCTATAATTTGCTTGCAGACAAGAGCATGACCGGCGCGGAAGCTATTGCGCGCGGGGCCCACGAATTCGGTGTTC
>JADYYD010000225.1 GCA_020853845.1 Candidatus Melainabacteria bacterium | reverse complement strand
GGCGACCTCCATGAGCTGACGCTTTCACTTGGCTCGCTTGCGCTTGTTAAAGCCGGAAAAGCAAAAAACGAAGAAGCCGCGCGTATGAAACTGACCCAGTTAATGGAAAGTGGTGCCGCCCTGGAGCATTTCCGAAAACTGATCATTGCCCAGGGAGGCAATCCTGATGTAATCGAAAAGCCGGATTTGATGCCGACTGCAAAGCACGAATTCGATTTGCTTTTGCCAGGCACCGGTCAAAAATGGATCCAGCATATCGACGGCAGGAAAGTTGCCGAGGCATGCAAAATTCTGGGAGCCGGCCGCACGAAGAAAGGTGACCCGATTAATTTGGCTGTGGGTGTAGTCTTGCAAGGAAAGGTCGGCTCCGTTGTCCGCGGCGGATCCTCACTGGCGATTGTGCATGCCGACTCGGAAGGTGAGTATGATGCAGCTCTTCCGCTTTTGAATGAAGCGTTTACTTTCAGTGATGCTCCAGTAGCAATGGAACAGATAGTCAAAGCGAGTGTAGTTTAGTCAGACTGCCGTTGTATGCAAGAAACCTGGCGCTTGATTGATTTTGAAAGTTTCGATGCCGCTACCAATATGGCTGTGGACGAGGCGATTCTCGACGCGCACATCGCAGCAGAAGTGCCGCCGACGCTGCGCTTCTACGGCTGGGCACCGCCGGCAGTGTCAATCGGCTATGGGCAAAAACTGCCTGAGAAAGTTTGTCAGAAAATCGCCGAGCGAGGCTTTGATGTGGTCAAACGCCCAACGGGCGGGCGTGCTGTACTTCACCTTGATGAACTGACTTATTCATTTGTCGGATCTGCAAACGGGCAGGGAAAAGTTTTAGGCTCGAGCGTAATAGAATCGTATAAAAAAATCTGCCAGGCATTGATTGCCGGCTTTAAAACTCTGGGCGTCACCGTCGAAATCGGGCAGGGACAGGCAGCTTCCCGGCAGATGCTGGATTGTTTCACCGCCACCACTACAGCCGATCTGCATTATCAGGGCAAGAAAATCGTCGGCAGTGCGCAACTCCGGCGCCATGACGCGCTGCTTCAACACGGCTCGATCTTGCTCTGCCAGGAGCAGAATCTAATGGGTGAGTTGCTTCTTTTGAAAGGAAAATCAGACAGTGCCGCGTTAGAAGAGGACAATCAACGCCATGCCAATCTCTTCGAAATTACAGGAATTGCCGTATCAGCATTAGAACTGATTCCCGCATTCAAAGCCGGATTTGAAACAACTTTCGGCATCGCTTTGGAATCCGATCAGTTGACACCCGGTGAATGGCGGCGTGTGGACGAAATCAAAGAAAAGGCAGGCTTGCTGATTAGATAGAAAAACGCCGAAAGAAAAATCTTCCGGCGTCTTCTGTGGCTTCAACCCTTATTTGACGACTTTGATAGTCGTGTCCTGAGCGACTCTCGGCGCTTCGGCCGTTCGTCTCAAATCTCTGAAAATGTTTTCTGCCGTGTCCTTCAAAGTTTTGTGCACGAGCATTTTCGGAGCAAAAAATCCAGGCTGTACATGTTTTGCATAAGTGACCAACGTCGATCTTCCGCTGTCCACCGGTGCGAAATGCCAGTAACCTTCATTGGCTTTGAATGAACCTTTGATGTGCGTCCAGTCGATGCGGCCCGGCTTGCTCTGGTCAATCGCCAGAACATAATCCAGTTTCATTATTCCTGATGCTTTGGCGTGAAACCTGACGTTTTTCACTCCATTCTTTTCACTCAAAACCTGGCAATCGGTCAGGTTACTGAAGTATTTGACTGCGTTCGTATAGTCGGTAATGATCTCGAACAGCTTCTCCGGACTTGCATGTATGACTGTTTTGCTTACAACGAAGGTCTTGCGTCCGACTTCTTGTTCCGCATGAACGACACCGTTCAGTGGCACGGCCATGGCAATCTGTTTCGGGGCTGAACTTGATTCGGCTAGGGCTGGAAGAGGGGCACTTAAGGACAACAACGAAACAACCACGGCGGCACCAAAAGCGGTGCTCCGCGCAAGCGATTTGCGCATATTTGATACCTACTTCATGAGACGAACGCAACAGTCAGCAGTTTCGCCAAGCCTCGGGCTCACTGCTCATACAGCCAATTGACGCAGGGGTGGATGTAAAGTTCCCGTAAGGCGGTCACACCCTGAGCAAAACGCAACCGGCAAAACTTGGTTTGAAACTTAGAGCGATATCGCTTTAAGTCCGGGAGCAAATCCCAAGAAGCCCGCCCCGCTTGAAAACCTGCAAAAAAGGGCCGGCAAGACGGCCACCGCAGGGTTCCCAACTCGCTGAAATAGTTCGTCACGACCGCTGGGATAAGCCTTTCGACAATTGTATAATCTTCATTAACGCCGCTTTGCCGGACCGGCGCTCTATTTTATAGGAACCTTTTGATGCTCCAGCCCATTGAGGCGAGACTCTTTGAAATCCTTAGCCGCCAAAAGCGCTCGCCGGAAGAACTCGACTTTGTAAGAAAGGCTTATGAGTTCGCCTATAAAAGTCACGACGGGCAGGTGCGCAAGTCCGAAGAGCCCTATATCATCCATCCGGTCGAAGTTGCCTGCCTTCTTTCCGAGCTGAATTGCGATTATCAGACGATAGCCGCAGGTTTGTTGCACGACGTCCTGGAAGACTGCGACGTCAAACCGAAAGAGATGGAAGAGCGATTCGGCAAGCCCGTCCTGAAAATTGTCGAAGGCGTGACCAAGCTCGGCAAATTCAGCTTTAGCTCGAAAGAAGAGAGGCAAGCCGAGAATTTCCGCAAGCTGATCGTGGCTATTGCCGAAGACGTGCGGGTCGTGCTCGTGAAACTGGCCGACCGGCTGCATAACATGCGCACAATGGAATACATGTTGCCGCGCAAACAGTGCGAGATTGCCAAAGAAACGCTGGAAATCTATGCGCCGCTGGCAAACCGCTTCGGTTTGGGTCGCATGAAGTGGGAACTGGAAGATCTGGGGCTGAAGTATCTGCACCCGGAAGAATTCAATGATATTGAACGCCTGGTGGCGGACACCCATTCGGAAAGAGACTACTTGATTGAGCAAGTAGTCGAAAAGATGCGCAGTGAGCTGGATAATCGTGGCATCCAGGCGGAAATCGTCGGCCGTCCCAAACATTTCTTCGGCATCTGGAAGAAGATGAAGAAGCAGCAAAAGACGTTCGAAGAACTGTACGACGTCCTGGCCATCAGGGTTATCATCGACAGCAATCAGGACAAGAACTATTGCGAGCTGAATGCCGATCCCGATACGCAAAAATGCTATGAGGTGATGGGGCTCGTCCACGCTCTATTCAAGCCGATCCCGGGCCGGTTTAAAGACTATATTGCCATGCCCAAGCCGAATAACTACCAGTCGTTGCATACGGCTGTAGTGGGTCCGAAGGGCAAGCCGGTAGAAATCCAGATTCGCACCAGACGCATGCACCATGTTGCCGAATACGGTATCGCCGCTCACTGGGCCTATAAGGAAGCCGGTGACTCGGTCGTCGCCGACAGTCAGGATGACCAGAAGCTGGCGTGGCTCAGGCAGCTTGTCGACTGGCAGCAAGATCTGGCCGACGCGCAAGAATATCTCGACACGGTGAAAATGGATCTTTTCGCCGATGAAGTTTTTGTCTTCAGCCCGCGGGGCGATGTATACGACCTTCCGAAAGGCGCTACTCCTATTGATTTTGCTTACAGAGTCCACACTGATGTCGGGCATAAGTGCATCGGTGCGCGTATCAATGACCGGATCGTTCCGCTCAATACGGCGATGAAAAACGGCGATATCGTCGAGATTATTACAAGCAAAAATGCTCATCCGACCATGGACTGGCTTAATTTTGCCAAGACTCACAGCGCCAAGAGCCGCATTCGTCAGTGGTTCAAAAAACACCACAGAGAAGAGCACATCCAGCAAGGCCGCCAGATGCTCGAAGAAGAATTGGGCAAAGGCGCTCTTGATGAATTTCTCAAATCCGACAAAGTCAAAGAGGTCGGCAGACGGCTTAATATCAGCGATCCCGATGATATCCTGGCGGCAGTAGGGTATGGCGATCTTTCCGTCACTCAAGTGGTCAATCGCATGCGCGAGGGTGCGGCCAAAGATCCTGTCGACAAGACTTTGGAAAAACTTTCCATCGGTGGGCAGCCGGCAAAACAAAGCTCGATTGGCAGCCTGGGCGGCTTACTGCATCATCTGGCCAAATGTTGCCAACCCGTGCCCGGCGAGGAAATCATCGGCATAGTCACCAGAGGCAGTGGCATCGCCGTGCATAAATCCGATTGCGGCAATCTGCAGAAAGTGGACGCCGAAAGATGCATGGCAGTCGACTGGTCTCCCGAAAGGCACACTACATACCCTGCGGCGCTCACAATCGAATGCCTGGATCGTATTGGTATCGCCCACGATATCTTGAAGAAAGTCTCTAATTTCGAAGTCAATTTGCGAGATTTGAAAGTCGAAACGCAAAGAGACAAGAAGACGGCCACAATCCATTTGATTATGGAAGTGCTTGATATAGATCAACTGACTCGCGTGGCGCAGTCTATAAGCCAGATAAGCGATGTCTTGCGGGTGCAAAGAAAAGATCATCGTCGTCGCGGTCAAAACGGATCGCATGCTCAAGGCAACTCTGCGGCGGCAAAAACCAGCAATGTCACACCGCTCACATCTGCGAAAAATCGCACCGATGAGACAAAGGGCTCGCGCAAGCGCCAGAAAAAGGCCGAATGAAATTAGTTCTGGCTACCCACAATCCAGGCAAGATTCGAGAGTTTTCGCAGATGGCGTCCGGGGACGATATAGAGCTTTTGCCGATGCCGGACGATCTCGACCCTGAAGAAACAGGCGCTACTTTTCTGGAAAACGCGATTATCAAAGCAAGCGCTGCTGCCAAAGCAACCAATCTGCCTGCTGTCGCCGATGACTCGGGGCTGGAAATCGATGCTCTGGAGGGGCGTCCCGGCATTCGCTCGGCCAGATATGTTCCCGGCAGTGACGCCGATCGGCGCTTGAAAATATTGGAGGAAATGAGTGAGGTGCCGGACGGCAAGCGCCAGGCCGCCTTCGTCTGCGCAATGGCTTTCTGTTCTCCGGACGGCGCGGTGCTCAACACGACCGAGCAAAGATGGCACGGAACTATCGGCTTTGAAGAGCGTGGACAAAATGGTTTTGGCTACGATCCGATTTTCAATCTCATAGGCAGGGACGAAACCTCAGCAATGATTACAAATGAAGAGAAAAATACTCTTTCGCATCGCGGTCAGGCGTGGCGCGAAATGCTTGATTTCATCAGGTCTGCCGAATTGCCTGTCTAGATTTGCTGTTGTCAAGAACATTCAAACTTTCCAAGGTGGGATTTTCTGCGTAGGCCTGGCAGTTTCCAAGAATCTCTAATATGGTTGGTTTTCCGGAGTTCTATAAATTGACCGAGCCATTCGTTTCTAACTCGACGCCGTTCGTGCAAAGTTCAGCATCTGCTGCTGCCGGTATTGCCCAGCCAAATTCCGGCGACGCTGCGGCCGTTTCGGAAGAACAAATTTCTTTTCGTCCGGATGATACGGATGCAGCGCCGCTCGAGTGGCAGCCTGATGAATCGGCCCTCTTTCCGAACTTCGGTGTGGATCGCGCCAGAGAGCTGCTCATGTGGCTCATCAATCTGGAGATGAGATTGCCGCCTTACAGCGAAGTTTCACCGGCATAGTCCAGCTAAGTTTCCGTTACCAATATGGTATGTTTCTCCTGTTCTCGAAACCCAGGGAGTCTTCCATTTGGAGCGCCTGTCCGAATACAAAGCGCTTGTCTCCAGCGCGAAAGAAGCTGCACACTCAGCCTACGCTCCTTATTCGAAGATGGCGCAGGGTGCTGCTTTGTTGTCCTCTGACGGCAAGATTTACAAGGGTGCAAAAATGGAGTGTGCCGCGTACAGCGGCAGCGTTTGTGCGGAAACCGCCGCGCTTGTCGCTGCAATCACGGACGGTGCCAGAAAGTTTAAGGCAATAGCCATTTATCCTTTCGAATATCCCTGTGGAACCACCCGTCAGATGCTGGCTGAGTTCGGCATCGAACTGGACATTCTGGTCGAACGGTCCGACGGTCAAATTGAGGCAATCAGTCTCAAAGATCTATTGCCATTGCATTTCGGTCCGGACAATTTGAGCTGATTATGTCAACGACACTTGCCGACGAAACAACTCCATCCGGCGACTCGCACAGTCTAATGGACAACACCGGATTGTGGGGGCACCCGAGTGGGCTTACCACGCTGTTCTTCACTGAATTGTGGGAACGCTTCAGCTACTACGGAATGCGCGCCATTTTGATGCTATATATGGTGGCAGCTCTTTCCGACGGCGGCATGGGTCTGGACACCAGGACGGCTGCCACTATATACGGTGTGTACACATCCAGTGTTTACGTGACTTCGATTCCCGGCGGCCTCATCGCCGACAAGCTGCTTGGCGCGAAAATGAGCATTCTCATTGGCGGCAGCATTATTGCTCTCGGTCACTTTACGCTGGCAATTCATTCGCATATCGCTTTCTACGGCGGTTTGATATTGATCATTCTCGGCACGGGATTGCTAAAACCGAATATCAGCACTCTTCTAGGAAGCCTCTATTCGGCTGATGACGACAGGCGCGACGGTGGTTTCTCCATTTTCTACATGGGTATCAATATCGGTGCCGCTCTCTCTCCGCTTGTTTGCGGTTACCTTGCGCAAAGCGAGCAATTCAAGACGTTTATCGCCGGTTATGGATTCAAGCCGTCCGACAGTTGGCACTTCGGATTCGCTGCCGCCGGCGTCGGCATGGTCATTGGTCTTGCTCATTTCTTGTTCCAGTATAAAAGACTGGGCAGCAAAGGTTCTCGTCCGATAGGAGCAAAAGCGGCTCTTGCTGTCGATCGAGCAGGTGGCGCCGAAAATGTCGCCGAGGAAAAACTGCCGCTTACCAAACAAGAATGGAGTCGTCTGGGCGCGATCGCAATTCTCTTCTGTTTTGCTGCATTCTTCTGGGCCGTATACGAGCAAGACGGCTCCAGTCTCAATTTGTTTGCCGATCGATTGACTGATTGTTCTTTCTTCGGATGGAAATTTCCTTCCAGTTGGTTTCAAACTTTGCCTGCCGTGTATTGCATAATCCTGGCACCGACTTTCTCGATTCTCTGGACGAAACTGGGTCGCAGACAGCCTTCCAGCCCCGCTAAATTCGCTATCGGTCTGGCGCTTCTGGGGGCGGGAATCAGTATCATGGTTCCGGCATCGCTGCTTGCCGCACAGGGCAAAGTCGGACCATACTGGCTCGTCTTCTCTTACTTGCTGCAAGTGCTCGGCGAGATGTGCTTGAGTCCGGTCGGCTTGTCTACAGTGACAAAACTGGCACCGGCGCGTTTTGCCAGCAGCACCATGGGCATGTGGATGCTTGCCACTGCCTGCGGAAATTTTCTAGCCGGTTACCTTGCCGGATTTTTCAACGAGAACAGCACCACAACACTGATTACGATGTTCGGATTCATGGGCGGATTTCTTTTCCTCGCTGCCGCCATTCTCTGGGCACTGACACCGCTCGTTAGAAAATTGATGAGCGGTATCAGATAGCGCCCGCGTGCCGTCTTAAGCCCGCTCGTCCAGCTCGATTAATAAATACGACAGATGCCCCGATTTGTCGGTCCCTGGTGGTTTTTGGCGATAAAATAGCGTTTTTCCGCACCGCACGACTGTCAAAGAGGCAGATTTTTCCATGGGATACAACGATCTGAGAGCTTTTATCGAAGAGCTGGACCGGCACGGCGAGCTGATAAGAATTGACGCGCGCGTTTCTGCAGATTTGGAAATAGCCGAAATTACAGACCGGGTCAGTAAAGCCACTGACGGTTCCAATAAAGCGCTGCTTTTTACCAATGTCGAAGGCTACGACATGCCGGTCCTCATCAACGCTTTCGGCTCAATGAAGCGTATTTGCCTGGCTCTGGAAACAGAAAGTCTCGATGATATCGCCGATCGCATTCGTCACTTGATCAAGCCTAAAGTACCGGAGAATTTTCTCGAAAAATTGGCTCTGCTTCCCACTTTGATGGATGTGGCTAAGTTTCCGCCCAAACTTTCCAGTCAGCCGGCGCCCTGTCAGGAAGTGGTTATTACCGATCCTAATGAGCCGATGCTGGACAAACTGCCAATCATCAAATGTTGGCCGGAAGACGCCGGAGCTTTTGTCACCCTTGGGGTGGTTATAACGCGTGATCCTAAAACAGGTATACGCAATCTGGGCGTATACAGGCTTCAAAAGTACGAAAATAACCTGACCGGCATGCACTGGCATAAGCACCATGACGGCGCCAAGCACTTCGAAGAAAGGCGGCGTGATGCGCGTGGAGAATGGACCGAAACCTCACGAGGTACCGAGCCGCCCAATTACGGTACGTTCTTCGACGAAAAAGAGGTAAAGAAAGCCAGCAACAGATTGGAAGTGGCGATAGTCCTCGGCTCCGATCCGGCTGTGACCTATGCGGCTACCGCACCTCTTCCGCCGGATATAGATGAGCTTCTATTTGCGGGGTTCTTGAGACAGAGTCCTGTAAAACTAACTAAATGCAAAACCATAGATCTAGAAGTACCTGCTAATGCAGAAATAGTTATAGAAGGATATGTCGAACAATCCGAGTTAAGAGAAGAGGGTCCATTTGGTGATCACACCGGCTTCTATAGTTTGGCCGGTCTCTTTCCTGTGCTCCATGTAACAGCAGTAACCCATAGAAAAAATCCTATTTACCAGACAACTATTGTCGGTATTCCTCCTCAAGAAGACTGTTATTTAGGCAAAGCTACAGAGCGTATCTTCCTGCCTATGGTTCAAATGCTTGTTCCGGAAATCGTGGATATGAATCTTCCGTGGGAAGGTGTTTTTCACAACTGTGTAATTCTTTCGATAGACAAACGTTTTCCCGGCCATGCCAAAAAGGTGATGAGCGCTTTATGGGGCCTGGGTCAGCTCATGTTTACCAAATTCGCCATAATCTTGGACAAAGACGTGGATGTTCAGAACCTTTCTCAGGTTGCTCTTCATGTTTTTGGAAACACAGACCCCAAAAGAGACATGATGTTTGTCGAGGGACCCTTGGACATTTTGGACCACGCCTGCCCGATTTTGGGATACGGCAGCAAGGTCGGCATTGATGCCACACGAAAGTGGCGCGCCGAAGGGTTTGAGCGTGATTGGCCAAAACCTCTGGAAATGTGCGAAGATGTCAAGAAGGTGGTGTCTACCCGGTGGGAGGAGTATGGCATTAGCGCTGTAGTGCGCCCACCTGCGGCGATTAAGCGTTAAACGCGTTGTAAAGAGAAAATATTTTTCGAAAACGTGTTGAAACTCTGTTAATCGTGGCATAAGACCTGTACGGACCCCTAGTTTGCACGGGGTCGACAAACCGCTCGAGAGAGCGGTGGTCTTTTCATACACTTTTCGCCTGGTGTGGTTCCCTATGAAACACGTTAAGCGCATAAGCGCTTTGTTTTTGTCTGCATTTTTTGTTGTTTCGATGTTGTACCAGCCCGCTTCTGGTCACAGATCGCAGCCGGTGGAGATTTACCATCGTGCCTGGCAGCTCGTGAAAGATAACTACTTTGACGCCAATTTCGCAGGCAAGAACTGGGGCGAGTACGAACACAAGTACGACAACCAGATTCACACCAACGCTGACGCGTTCCGCTACATCAAGGCGATGCTCGAAACGCTCAACGACCCATACACCCGCTTCCTCGACCCTCGCGCCTTCCAGGACGAGAACGACGCAATCGACGCTCGCATCGTCGGTATCGGCGTCAACTTGCAGCAGAAGGACAGCCACCTCATCGTCACCCGCACCATCGAAGGCGGCCCCGCTGAAACAGCAGGCATGAGAGCGAAAGACGAAATCGTTGAAATCGACGGTTCGAACGCAGTTGGCATCACCCCCGAGCAAGCCGCTGAAAAAATCCGCGGTAAAGCCGGCACCCCAGTTCAAATCACAACCAAGCGTCTGGAAGAAACCAGAAGGTTCAATATAGTAAGACAAGAAATTGCTATCCACGCAGTTTCAACCAAGATTCTCGAAGGCGGAAAAATCGGTCAAATCACGCTTTCTACCTTCATCTCCAACGACGCTTCCAAAGAGTTTCGTGCAGCGCTGGCCAAAACGGCCAACTGCGATGGTCTCATCGTTGACCTCAGAGACAACCCCGGCGGACTGCTCTCCAACGCCCTTGAAATAGCAGATATGCTGCTCGAGAGAGGAACTATCGTCAGCACCATCAGCCGCCATGGCCGTCACGCCGATGTGGCCTCGGGCGACCCGGTGACCAAGCAACCGATGGTTGTTCTCGTTGACGAAGAGAGCGCCAGCGCCAGCGAGATTCTCGCCGGAGCATTGAAAGACAACTCCAGAGCGAAGATCATTGGTACTCGCACCTACGGCAAAGGCCTCGTGCAAGAAATCAACCGTCTTCCCGGCGGCGCTGCAATCCACATCACCGTTTCCCGCTACCTCACTCCCGACGGTTCGGACATTAACAAAGTCGGCGTCAAGCCGGACATCGAGTCTAAAGGCGACAAAGACGATCAGTTCAACACTGCGCTTGCCAGCCTGAAGACACAAATCGCCAGCTTGAAGAAACCTGTCAGAACCAGCAACCTCAGCTTTAGCAAGTAATACTGATTTTTGAAAGGATGGAACTATGAGACCATCCAGAAAAGTGCAACGGAATCGAAGAGCCAATCTGGCTCTTCTTTCCGCTTTTTTCTTTTTCAGTTCCTTCTGGCTCAGTGCCTCCGCCCAGCAAGGCTCGGCGCCTCAATATGCCCCGCAGTATCAAAATGCGCAGCCGCAGCAGTGGCAGGGACAGCCGACACAAGGCACTCCGCCTGCGCAGTGGAATTCGCCACCGCCGACATCGGCCGGACAGTGGGGACCGCCGCCCGGTCAGGCACCGCCTCAAGGCGCTCCCGGTCAGTATTCTGGACAATATCAAGGCGGCAACTCCGGCACATGGCAGAGCGCGCCGCCGCAGCAAGGGCAGTATCCTCCGCCTTTAAACGGACAGTATGCACCACCGCAGCAAGGGCAGTATGCGCCGCCGCAAAACTACGGGCAGCAGGGAGGTTATGCCAACGCTCCACCCGCCAACTACGCACCGCCAGCTAATTACGCGAGTCCGCCTTCCGGCGCACCAACCCAATACGGAGCGCCGCAATACCAATCGCAAAATCAAAATTGGAATTATCAAAATCAGCCTTCCAACTTGCAAGGTCAGGCGACTCAGTCCTACGCGCCGCCGCAGCAAAACGCAATGCCTACTCCACCGGCAAATGAGGGCTATCCGAGTGTTGAAGAGCTGAATGAAACTTTCAAACAGAATTCGGCCAATTCAGAACCTGCAAATCCACCGCAGGAATCAACGGCCGCGAAGGTGGGAGCCGGTTTGCTGAATATGGTGAAGAACTCGATGATGACGCCGTCCTACGGCATGAACGGCATGGGTTATCCGATGGGCGG
>JADYYD010000224.1 GCA_020853845.1 Candidatus Melainabacteria bacterium | reverse complement strand
TTCCATTTCTCCCTTCCGACAAGCAGTAAAGAGTTTGACGGCAGGGTGCGCGGATTCGAAGTCTGGAGCGTTCCTCAAAGGGACCCAGACTGCCACCAAGGCGATTATGTCTTTCTTGGACAGTGGGGGGAGTATTTCGTTTTTGAAAATTTGCGGTTTGCAGAAGAGCTTCAAGAGTTGGAGTTGGAGGAGGAGCGCTTATGGGATGAGATGTCCTATTAGTAACCTCGTGACCGGTGGTGCATAAACATCACCCTCAGTTCATCAGTAGCATCGCGACCTCGTCCCGGCGCTTTGCAGCGCGCCGGCCTACACTTCAGACCTACTTGCCTTTTGGCAATGCCACAGGCAAGTGGTCTGATTCTGCGGGCTTCACCCGCTTAAGGAAAGACATGCAAATCACCTTCGAACAAGCGTCAGTCTGCCCTCACTGTGTCAAGAAAGGCATCAGCACGCAGACCATCTACCGGTACTCGACGGCAACCGGCTATCACAGTCACTGTGGAAGCTGCGGATGGTTGCTGCCCGAAAGCATCAGCTTGACGGTGCCCGAAGAGCTGGTTCACATCGTACGTGAGCTGCTGGAATTGCAGCACATGAGGATCGAAAGCCCCCTGTGTCACGATTCTCCCTGGGACACACGCCAGAAGGGTCGTGCCAGCTCAGTTGTCCGGCTGACCAAGAACGGCGGCGCTGCGATCCAGCTCATCTGGAGCAAGGTCGGTAATGACGGTCTGCATTTGCGAGACACGCATTACTACTTGGCCAATGCCAAACCCGCCAGCACATGGAAGGAATACGCGGACAGCGCTCCTAAAGGAGTGAGCAGCCTGCTGAATTTGTTCATTGAAGCGGACTTCACCACGCGCTTCATGGCTCCCAGCAAGAACCTATGGGCAAATGTGCGGCATTGCGAATTCAACAAGCTAATCGGTGGACGGCTCTTTGTCCAAGCTGAGGTGTCCTGGTGAAATATCACCTCTTGTTGCGAATAAGTATTGGCGCCATCCATCATTCTCTGAAACGCATAGAACTTCGACCCGATCCAGTTTTCTTGCACTACTGCGGGCCAGCGTTAACCTCAACGAATTGATGATGGGGAAATACGTTTACAGAATGGAAATTTTTGTTGTTATCACGCGCAGCATTTCTGGTCTGATGAATGTAAATCCCAATCTCTCTCTATCAGGAGGTCTCAGCCTAAGCTTCGCCCATTATCACAAAGCGCCTTTTTGAGCCGAATCCGCTTCGGCTCATGCTTTCACACAGAAGTGCATCCGGATTAGACAGGAGATCAATGCTAGTACTCGAGAACAAGTACATACCCAGAGTAGAGGAAGTAAAAATCCAGTGTTTATGCTGTTCCTCACTCTTGATGGTAACACCCAGGGATTTGATAAGGTTTCATCGTGGGGTGAGCCGTGCAACTTATGGGTTTTACTGTCCTTGTTGCCGCAAAAGGAACGAATATGAGAAGCATCGGCTGCCCATAGACCCTCCTGTTCCTTTTACACGGGTGGAAAGTATCCGATAGATTGATTCAGGGAGCCGCAGACCTTGGGAGGACTTCGGCTCTGCTTGTTTCGATGTTCTATCTGCCGAGACGGAAAACCAATATTCACCAAGACACAGCGCCACCATAAACAGTGGCGCTGGACGGCAGTTGGCGATTTCAAAAACAAAATAGCTGCTACATGGAGTCGTAGCATCAAAGTAAAAACTCACTTCTATCCGTGACAAATACTGCCATCCGACCGGTAGACTTTCGTGCAGTGCTTCCCTGATTTGGTACTCGCAACTTGATATTTCGAATTTATGTAGTGCTTGTTTGTGTCATCGCCTGCTGTAGCGCTTGCACGCCGGAACCTGTTGAAGATACTTCACGACAAGATTCGGCTCCTGCTGAGACTATATTTCTCGATGCGCCCAAACCATCACTGAAGGAGGCGACAAGTAAATACCTGCCATCAGAAAAATCTCTTACGTCTCTCGATTACTCGAAGGCATCTGAAAAAGCGGCAGAACAACGAGATTATGATGCTGCATATATACTGGCAGATAAAGCGGTTGCACTAGATCCACAAAACGGGCGTGCTTATTACACGAGGGGACGATGTCGTTGCTATGCCGTTGTTGGCGATGATGGCGCCGCCATTAACGACCTTCAAAAAGCAATAGCCATAGGAATTGACCCCGATGCCGACAATGCCTATGAGTACTTGGCTCGTCTTTACGACGCTCGGAAACAACCAGCCAAGGCAATCCAGGCTTTAACCGAAGCCATAAAGATAAATCCAGGGGACCCAGGCTATTACAAAATCCGCGCTTCTCTGCAAGTAGAACGAGGCGCCTATGGTGAGGCTGAAAAGGATTTCGACCAGGCAGTCAAACTGAATCCCAAATCCTTAACCTACTTTACGAGAGCACAGTTTTTTGAAAAGGTAAAAAACTACGATGCCGCTCTAAAAGACTATGAGTATGTAATCAAGCTTGAGCAGCCGGATGAGAAGATTTCAAAACGCGTTTTGGCACAGAAGCACCGAGCAGAAATATTCGCCCTAAAAAACAAACATCTCGAAGCAATCCGCGAGTTGACTGACGCGCTCAAAGCCCGCACAAACGATGATGAAGACGAACTGCTATGGCTGCGCGGACAGCGATATGCTCAGCTCAAAATGTATGAAAAAGCAATTGCCGACTACACCAGTGCAATTGATTCAGCTCCGGAATTCGCTGGAGCGTATAAGTCACGAAGTGCGGCTTACGAAAAAATTGGTAAAACGGAACTGGCACAAAAGGATCGCCTGAAAGCACAGAAATTGCAGGAAGAACCAGCAATTACGCCGTTGCGTTAGGCGTCTTCCGCTCAATATCTCCTAACATGCTCAGGCGCTTCCTTTTTGCTTGACACTCGCAAACCATGCGCGAAAAGCGAAAGCCCTGAAACAGCAAGAACCGCAGGTGCGAGCCCCAAAAGAATCCACGCGGATTTCGATGCTAACCCTGCAAAACTGCCGAAGTGCAATTTAGTCAACCATTGAAGAATGACATCGCCTGACGGCGCCGCGTCGGATGGTGCAACAGCGAGGACGAGTCCGGTTTTCGGATCGAGGAACACTTGAGTCTTTGTTGTCGACTCCGCGCAAAGCGAGTTGGAGAGCCAAATGCGCAGCGTAGGGCGGCGCTTGTCCGGGTAAGCGATGCGTTCGACAAAGTCCTCGCGCCCTGCCGCAGCAATTGCTGTTTGAACCATTTTATCGAGATCGGGCTTGGCGCCGTGCATGGCAGCAATCGCCATATCTCCCGCGCTCTTTGGTTCGTTCTCCTCCATGGCGATCTTCTCATCGGGCGGTGCGACTTGTTTCTGCGCGGACACCGGAAAGACCACGTTCAGGCTCTTTTCGAAAAACGCCGTGAATCCGAAATAGAAACCGCTGATGCTCCATATCAGAAGCAAAGGCAGTGCCCATACGCCGACCGCGCTGTGCAAATTCCAATTGACTCGACGGAAGTTGCCCTTCATGGCAAAGCGAAAACCGCTTGCCCAGTCCTTCACGCCGCGCCACCAAACCACGACGCCGGTTACCACCAGCAGAAACAGGCACGATGCTCCGACACCATTGACGGTGCGCCCAGTTTTACCGTTGAACAGATTATGGTGCAAATCACGCACCGCCTCGAGCACTTCGCTCTCCTGGCGCGGCCCGATAATCTCGCCGGTATAAGGATCGGCATTGAGATGCAGCTTTTTTTCCTTGTCGTTGACTGCAAAAACCTCGACCGGCAGCTCCGCTTTGCGCGGGCAAATGAAACCGGTGACGCGATAGCCGACATGCCTCTTGTGCGTATTCTCAATCATCGACTCGAACGTTGCGCGTTTTTCGCCGACCTTCAGCGAGGGCGGCGGGCAAAGAATGCTCTCGAATTCGTCGTGAAAAACCAGCGTTACACCTGACAGGCTCATCGTAAGAATGTAGAGCGCGATGATTGCTCCCACCCACTTGTGCAATGTAAAAATCGCCTTTCGAACAGGCGATCGAAATGGTGTTCGTATGTAGAGGCTTAAGCCCGTTTCCTGGCTTGGTTCAGGATGAGCTCTTGTCTTCATTTCAACGGACACTTTCCAGGTCTCTCTGTTCTAGCTTGGCTGATTCGTTCGTGGATGACTCCACCTGCGGTGCATTGGCGTTTTCTTCATGGTGAAACGGCACGTGCTTGAACGCGTGGTAGAGACTCACATCATAGACGCTTTTCAGAGCTCCGGCTAGGATTAAAGGCAAACCTGTTACTGCATTATTCATGAGAAATCCGGTCAAGCATGGTGCGATGGCTTGAGCGACCGCTCTTGCGGAAGTGATGATGCCCGCGGCAGCAGGGCGATCTTTTTCGGCGACGATGAGCATCGTGTACGCCTGTCTGGCGGGTATGTCCATCGAGGAAAAAGCGCTTCTTAAAACCAGCAATCCCGCCGCCCATGAGGCCGAAGGTAAAAACGGCAAGGCGCACAGCGCCAAACTGCAAGGCAGGTGGGTGAAAACCATAGAATTCAGCAATCCGATTCGCTTTACGACCGCAGGCGCGAAGAGGAAGGAGAGAGCAGCAATTACGTTGCAGCCAAAGAAAACCGGTCCGAGAAAAGTTGCATCGACGTGATATCGCTGGTAGAACCAACATGTCAGCAGGGACTG
>JADYYD010000223.1 GCA_020853845.1 Candidatus Melainabacteria bacterium | reverse complement strand
GGCGACAAGAAGTTTATAAATCACGTCTACAGCTCGCTTTTGAAGGCTCTTCAAGCCAAGATGATTATGCTGTCCGCCCTCCAGTCATCGAGCGGTTTTTCAACGGCATACGCTAAGTATTACGCTGTCATCGCTGCTGAAAGAGCACGAATTATGGCAGAGCAAACTCCCGGCGGTCTGGAGCAATTCAGAAATCAGGTGGTGAGTGCTATCGACAATCAAGCTGTGTTTTTCGACAAAGCGCAGAAACTCAGGCAGCAAGGCAAGTCGTTTGAAGAGATAATGCAACTGCCGGAAGGAAGAACGGCTTCGCAGTTGCTCATGGGCGCCTGGGGCGAAATGTCCAAACGCTATCCTGCCTGGAGCCCGCAAGTGAAAGACAGTATCTATCATCACCTCTGCGCTCTAGATTTGTTTTAGCAGTTTGTCTAAGCAGCTTGTTCTGGCAGATAGATTTATTCCTGATGACCCGCTTTGGAAAGCTTTCTGAAATTACTGTCTCAGTCTTGCTGTGGGCTGCACTGCTGCCTGCGCCCGGCATCGCTGCGGGTGATCGCGAGGGCTGGCATCATTTTAAAGACGAAGGCAGCCATAATGAGGTATTTAGAGATTTTGCCAAAGCGGAGCAGAGTTATGCAAAAGCTCTCCAGTTGGCGAACACTTCCAATGCGTCGCCTGCCGAGCGCGGGGAGCTGATGGCGCGCCTGGCAACAGCGATGCTGTGGCAGGGGAAATTCGATCAGGCTGAGCCGTATTTCAATGAATTGCTGAAAATTATTCCCGGGCTGAAAGCGAGCGGGCAACGCAATGAAGATTTCTTTTCGTGCGTCGATGCGCTTTCCAATGCATATTACGAGCGAATTTTAGGGCAAAAACGCATTGCCGGGATCCAGCATTCGATAAGACTCATTGATACTGCATTTGGTGACAGCTATCCTGAACTCACTCGCGAGCTTGTCAATCTTTCTTACACTTATCTCGCGTTGGGCATGAACCGAGAAGCGCTTACATTCGCCAATCGCGCGCACTCGATTGCAAAAAAGGACAAGTCAGAGAAAGGGCAGATTCACCGCTGGAAAGTTCTGACACTCGTCGGTGCTTGCCGAAAGGCGACCGGTGATTGGAATGGAGCAAGAAACGCCTTTGTTTCTGCAGTTGATCTTGCGCAAAAAAGTCCCAAAGGCTTTAGTATGACCGCCGCTTCAGCAAAGGCGCAATTGGCGATTATCGAGTTTCACTTCCACAACAAAGAAGAAAGCATGCGTCTTTGCAAGGATGCGGAATATATTTATTACGACCGGTTGAAGTGGCTGGAGAACCGGCGGCGCAGCGTTACGGATGCTGGATTGGACTTGCTTCCTCTGGCTGAAATGTACATTGCATTCCACGACTATAAAAAGGCCGAGCCGGTTTGCAGAAAAGCAATTCAATGGACAAGCGAATTTTTTGGTCCGCAAGATCCGAACCTGATCAAACAATATCGAGTGCACGGATTTATTTTGGGACGACTGGGACGTGCTAGGGAAGCCGCAAAACAAGAAGCTGCGGCAAGCAGCCTGGCGCGCCTGTACAACACTTCGGTTCTGAGTGCTGATGAATTGTAGGTGAAATACTGGTCGAGCTGCGATCAGTCGTCGCGCGATTCCAATTTATAACCGATGCCGTGCACTGTTTTGATAATCGACGCCTTCTCTTCCACGTCGAGTTTTTTGCGCAATCTTGTGATGTATGTGCGCACCGCCGTTGCCGTTGCTTCCGAGTCCGATTTCCATACGTGATTCAAAATATCGTCGGTGCTGAAAACTCGATCCGGGTGACGCATGAAAAATTCCAGGAGCGCGTATTCGGTGGGAAGCAATTTCAGTTCTTCGCCGTCGCGTGTCACTTGGCAGGTGGCTGGATCTAAAGTGATATTGCGCACCGCCAGGACGGAGGCTCTCGGCGAGTGCGAACGGCGCAGAAGCGCGCGCAGGCGAGCCGATAATTCGCGCATATCGAAAGGTTTGGTCAAATAGTCGTCGGCGCCGGCGTCCAGCCCTTCTTCCTTTTCGCCGACCGAACGTTTCCCTGTCAAAATCAAAACCGGGGTGGTGCCGCCGTCCGCTCTGAAACGCGAAAGGATTTCTACGCCGCTTTTGCCCGGAAGCCCCCAATCAAGCACGACGATGTCGTACTGATAAAGCTTCATCAAATCAAGAGCTTCTTCGCCCGTGTGCGCTTCTTCAACTGTGTAGAGCTCATGCTCAAGCCAGTCTCTGACCATGTCGCAGGTGACGAGATCATCTTCAACTAGCAAAACTTTCGACATAGATTCCAGTTTCTAGCTTCGAGGTGCTGGTTAGATTCTACGCTGTCTTTTCAGGTTTCTGTGCACCCGGGATGCGAAACCAGAAAGTACTTCCTTTACCTACTTGACTTTCTACCCCGACTGAGCCGTTATGCTGCTCCAAAATTGCCTTGCAGATTGCCAGCCCCAGCCCCGTTCCCCCTTTGACCCCGGTTTTGCTCGGGGAGACCTGGCGGAATCGATCGAATATGTGTTCGATGTCCGATTCGGAGATGCCGGCGCCATTATCGGTAACGTTGACTTTGATAAAACCCGGCTCGATCGAAGAGGAAATAAAAATCTCGCCCCCCTTGGGCGAGAATTTAATAGCGTTGGCAAGTAGATTCTGCAAAACCTGAACCATGCGGTCCAGGTCAGCCAGAATGTCCGCGTCGACGATCTCCTCGACCACTATGGAAACTTTCTGCTCCTCGGCGAAGGCGCGGACCATGTCGAGCGATGCGTCCACCAGGTGCTTGAGGCTGTAAGTGTTGAAGCGCATTTCCATGCGCCCGGCTTCCATTTTCTCCACATCGAGTAGGTCGTTGACCAGGTTGACAAGGCGCCCGAGACTGTTTTGAATGCGCGTGGCGGCATTATTGCCCTTCTTGTTCAGTTCGCCGTAAACGCCTGCGTTAAGAGAATCGAGAAAGGCGCGCATGCCGGTCAGCGGCGTGCGCAAATCGTGGCTCACCATGTTGACAAAGTCCGCTTTCATTTGGTCGAGTTCCTTGCGGTCGCTTATGTCATGAGCGACGCAGTAATAGGATTCGTCGGGCGGTGACCAGTAGATAGACCAGAGCATCCAACCCTCGCTCAAGTCATTGCGAATCATGCGAACGTCGACTGTGAGCGCCGTTTCTTTCTGTTGCTTCGCCTCTATAAGGACGCGCTCCAGCCGCTCGCGATCTTTCTCGGCGACGAATTCGGTGAATTTGCGAGTGAGAAGATCGAGAGGGTCGTATCCCCAGTTGGACTTTGCCGCCGGGCTCATCTGCTTGAACACGGCATCTTCGGTCAGCGAGCAGATCACGTCCTTGGCGTTGTCGATGATCGCCTTTTCGCGCTGCGAGACTACCTCCAGACTGATTGCCATTTTATGGAACATGGTGTCGAGCGCGGCAATCTCATCGTTGCCCTCAACCGGTCTGCGCAAAGGCTGGTGTTCTGTCAGCAATTGCGCATTGCCTTGAATTGTGGCAAGGCGGTCGGTGATGTTGCGAGTGAAAAAACTGGCCAGGCGAATGGTGATAAGAATTTGCATGATGAGCCCGAGCAAGAGCCAGACCTGCACTGCTGTTCTCCACTCCTGCGTTTTTTCAGGGTGGGCTTCCTGAAAATTCATCTCTTCCTTGTGAATAGCCGCAGCATCAGTAACGATTGCGCGCAAATGATTGGTCACCATCTCGCGCGCCTCGTGCGTCATCAAGTAATGCTCGCCCGATTCCATGCGCTCTTTATAGTGGAAGACCGTGTCTCGCGCCAATAGTGTTGCTCTCTCGAACTCGGCGACATTCTTTGCTTGCCTCGGATTGTTTTTCACCATCTCTTTCAGCTCGGCAAGTTCGAAAGGAACTTCTCTTGTTTGCTGCATCATGCGCTGCTCGAAGGACGGCGAATGAGTAAAACCCCAGAGCGTGAAGTTGGTGCCGCATTCCCAGATGAGCCGAACCACGGATTGGGTTTGTCCGATAATGATTTTGGACTTGAACGCCTTTTGCGCTTCAGCTTCGGCCGACTGCTGCAAGAAGACCAGAACGGCTACGAAAATGATTTCCGACAATAGCGGGACCGCTACTATCAGAATTCCTTTCTGGCGTAGTTTCAGGTCCTGCAGCATGAAACGGTTTGAAAGCCTAATTCCAATTACTTCTTAGCTATACCCGGTTAACTCTTTCACCTGGAAGGTAGAAATATAACTGTTGGAGGTTATTGGCGAACTGCCGATAAAAATATGGCGTTTTCTCAGAAACAGCTTGATGGACTTCTGTATATGGCAGGTCGGGCATTTGACAATGCCGACTATCTGGCTGCGCAGAGACACTACGAAGACGCGCTCGACATGATGGAGCGCAACGGTTTGTCCGAAACCGAGCAGGCTCTCGCCTGTTTCAAAAACCTCGCTGCCATTTACTACTCGGATGGAAAGCTCGACAAAGCCATTACGGCATACAGCCGTTTGGTCGTCACCTCGGAGAAACTTCTGGGCGAGGGCAATCGCGATGTGATCGCTAATATGTTCATTCTGGCAAAAGTGTGCGACGGCGCCGGCGCCACAGAGGATGCTGCGAACATATACAGCCGCGTGCTCAGGCTGGCGGAGCAGAATTTGCCCAAGGGCGACATTTTGATCAAACACATCCGCGAGGCGGCGGCGATAAGATCCGCACCGCAAAAGGAATTCAAACAGAAGGTCACGGCTCTGGAATTGCCCAAGCCCGCTTTCAAGGAAACAATGGAAACGCTCGTTGGCGGCGGAGAACCGGGCGGGCGCAAGCACTTGCTTAAGAAGAATCAAGTCATTTTGTCCACGCTCGGGTCCTTGCTGGTGGCTGTGATTGCCGCCGGATGGTTCATGTGGATGACGGCGGGCACGACGTTTCAGGCTCCGACTGCTCCGGGAATCATGACCGAAGCATTCAAAGTCGAGGGTCAGGCATTCAGAACTGCCGACGGCAAAGTCAATCTCACCATCGGCGAGCATAATACAGGCAGTCTCAAAACTCCCCTCGAGACATTGCAGTTTAAGTACAAAACCATCGACTTCTCACTCGAAGGCATGCAGACCCTCGTGTTGGGCGCCTTTGCACGCAAGGAATTTTGGCTCGAGCAGACGCCCAGCGGTCTTGCCGGACCGAATGGATTCCTCGTGCATACTGAAGAGGCTCCGGAAGTGAAGACGGTCGAGCAGATGCGCGCACTGGGTGCGCACCTGGAGGAGTTTTATGCAAAGAACGGTACTTTCCCGCCCCGGCTGGAGAAATGGACCGGAGATCCGGCGGTGAAGCTGGTAAATTCAATTACAAAGCAAGATATGATCCCGACTTACCAGTTGATGTCCAAGTATCAAATCGTCTATCCGGGGGTTTCCAATGTCGAGGACTTTCCCAAAAATCTAGCCCTGGGTGAGCAGTGGAACAACGCTCCGGAAGCCGGACCCGGTGGAATAAACACATTCGCCATCGTCACGGATAAGAAAGTCGACGAAGAGTTCTTTCGCGTATCGCACGTATTTATGCAGGGTTTCGATCGCAAGGGCAAAGTGATCCAGTCATCGATTCCCAATGTTTATTACTTCTATTGCGCTATGCCCGCCAATCACATGGAAGGTGGAGACGGTGCCGGCGACGCGTATTTCAAGAGTCTTGCCGCCACCTTCAATGGTGCCAATATATTCGTCGTCAAAGAAGGCGCTGCTCTTTTCGGGCTGATTCCACTCAAGTTCACGATGCCGATAATTTTCGGCTGTCTGACCGGCACTTCGCTCCTTCTCTGGGCGTTCGTCGATGCTGCCAAACGTCTTGAGAATCGCAAAATGCTGCCTACTCTTCTGGAAGTGATGACTTTCATTTTTGCCTTGATTTGGGTGGTCTGGTACGTCAATCGCGTCATCCCGTAATCGGTCGAGTCGAGCGAATTTCTTGTCAGTTTTGCATCTGTGAGGTTCCCAATGTCGGACATGGAGGAAACTGAACCAACCGGTGCTTTCTACATGAAATTGTCGAAGCATCGCCCTCTCGATCAGCAAGACCGCTGGCGCCGCGCTCTCTATTTTTCAACGGCAATCGGCATTCGCTGCCTCGATCTTTTGTCCGACTACATGCGCTACTGCCTGCGCCCAAACAGGATGGGGCAGACCCCTGACTACGCGGTGACGGAGAAGGCTGCCGAAATTCATCACGAGGCGGTCAAAGAATTACTGGGGCTGAGCATCTGGCTGACCATGGTAGATCAACTGCAGGGCGACGTACCCCGCTGGCTGCGAGACTTCTTTCTCGACTGCTGGGCGGCTGCCGACAAGCTGTATCCCGACCCTTCCAGCCGCGAGATTATGGCTCTCTACGAAAAAGAATATGGTGTCGAGAAGGTTTGCGACGCGGTTGCCAGCCGTCTTTGTTACAAACTGAATTTGGAAGACACCAAAGGTGATGCCTGCATCAAGCTTGGTGAGATGCTGCAATCCGCCGGTCCTGCGCGCGCAGACTTGCTCTTTTATGCCTTGTCCGCGTCTCTGGAAGCGCTCGATAAATCGATCGACCAGTTGAAGAGTTATTGACCTACGCGTCGCGCACTCTGGCCATGAGCTGTTGCCGGCTGTGACGATTCAAGAAATTCCAGATCTCGTCTGTGGCATTGAATTGAGATGCTGCAGTCGTGCTTGCCGAACTGCCCGGCCAATCATGGCTGCCGTCTTTGAGATTGTAGAAAGTCACCTCTCTGCCGCTGGCTGTATCGATGGCGCTGTAAGTTTGAATCGGTTCGCCGGCCGACTTGTGAGCGAAAGGCGTCAGCCCGTTGGCATCAGCCCAGACTTCGAATGCCTTGAGAGCTGAAAGCACTCGCGGGGCGCCGAACAAATTGGCGAGCATGCCGCCGGACGCAGGGATCACTTCATCATTGCTGCCATGTATAAGCAATGCATTCATGTCTCCTTTGGGTTTGTCCTGTTTTCTGAGCATGCCGCCACTGACGCTCGCCACTGCTGCGATTTTGTCATTGAGCCTTGCTGCCGCTTCTTGCGCCATCATGGCTCCATTGGAAAAGCCGACCAGGAAAATTCGATCTTTGTCGACGTTCAATTTCTGAGGAATGATTTCTGTCAGTTGCCTTATGAAGTCGACGTCGTCCGCTCGATAGAGCTGATTCTTGCCGACATTCCACCAGCGCATGCGATCGCCGAGCCAACCTGTCGCGTTCGGGAAAACAGCGATGAATCCCTCTTTGTCTGCCTTTTCTTTAAATTGCGAAATGCGCGCTATTTCCTCTTTGTCTTGCATAAATCCGTGCAGCATGACTACCATCGGCATTGGGCGGTTCGGGTCGTATTGAGGAGGGACGTGCACCGTTACTTCTCTTTCTTTGTCCTGCAAACTGAGCGTGTAATTCGTGTCGCCCTTCTTGTCGCCGATTTTTTTGCTGAAATCACGCGCGGCGTCCACATATTTATAGATATCTTTGAGCGATACGCCATTATTTTCGAAGAACCATTCGTCATTCGAAGTGGACATCAGTGCTTTATAACGGTCGCTTAGAAAGTTCGCAAAAAGTTGAGGTGACGCACTGTCATCTTTGCTGGAAGGCGTTTTATCCGCTCTATTGATTTCTTTGCGATCTACGTAACCGTTGCCATCGAGGTCGAACTGACCGAAAAGCTCGGCAATCTTCGCGCGTTCCTTCTGGCAGGAAGCATCGGTGAGGAAGCTTTTCCCATCGCGCCCGGCCGGCGGTGAAAGTCGATACTCTTCAAGAGTGTCGCTTCCGGTGCCGTTTGCGCGATGATCGCCACTTCGCAATGCTACCGCTTCGGCAGATTGGCTCTGTCGTTCAAAAATCGCCATAGTTTGAGAGAGGAGTCGGTTCTCCGTTGGGAGGTTAGTCTGATATATACGCGTTGTCCGCAAATTGGACAGCGGGCGCACTTGCCGGGCAAGTTTCCGATTTAACCTTTGGTCCGGCCCTTTCGCCCGACAACCTCATTCGATGGGAGTATTCGGTTATTGCGTGTGGCCGGAGTGCTATGATCGACAGGTGCCGAACCAAGATCCAATTGAAGATCCAATCGAAGCTAGCGAAGTAACTCGCCCGACTTATCTCGGGCTTTTCAGTGTGGCGATGGCGACGCTGATGTACGAGATCCTGTTGACTCGGATTTTCAGCGTCACGATGTGGTACCACTTCGCCTTCATGGCAATTTCTATTGCCATGTTTGGGATGACGGTCGGCGCGATTATCGTCTACCTTTTTCCAAACTACTTTCGCGCCGAAAAGACACATCAGCAATTGGCTCTCAGCTCTCTGCTTTTTGCGATCAGCATTGTCGGCAGTTTTGTTTTCCATTTGTTCGTGCCTTTCATTGCTGCCGGTGCGCATTGGGCCGAGGCGCTTGCGCACGTTGTCGGAACTTACGTTGTAATTTCCATTCCTTTCATTTTCAGCGGCGTTGCCGTGTGTCTGGCGCTCACAAAATTCACGCAAAAGGTCTCGAAGCTATACGCGTTCGACCTTTGTGGAGCCGCCGCCGGATGCGTTCTTCTGGGTGCATTGCTCAATTATGCCGACGGACCTTCGGCAGTTTTCTTCATTGCCGGATTTGCCGCTGTGTCCGGTTTTCTCTTTGCTCTGGGGGGCTCACAGGGAGGCGGAAAACCTTTCAATGGAATTGCTCTTGGCTCGCTGATTTGCGCTATTGGACTTATCGCCTTTGCAAGCTTGAATTCTTATATGGCCGATCAACAGAAGCCACTACTGAGGCTGCGCTGGGTCCATGGTTACATCGAGCCAGTGCCGCTGTTCGAGAAATGGAATTCTTTCTCGAGAGTAAAAATCGCCGGCGATCCTAATGATATGCATCGCCCCTACGCCTGGGGGTTGACCAGCAAATGGCCGCAGGACAAGAAAGCAAGCGAGATGGAACTGATGATCGACGCGGGAGCCAATACATGGCTTACGAAGTTCGATGGCGACCCCAGCAAAGTCGAGTATTTGAAACACGATCTTACCAATATCGTTCACTACATTCGTCCCAATGCCCGAATGCTCATCGTGGGAGTAGGAGGAGGGCGGGATGTTCTTTCGGCTTTGATCTTCAAGCAAAAGTGGATCGAAGGCATTGAGATCAATAACAACATTATTTATGCGGTCAACAAATATTTTGGTGACTACACCGGTCACCTCGATCGTTATCCCAACGTCAAGTTTGCCAATGACGAGGCGCGCAGTTACATTGCCCGCTCGAAAGACAAGTTCGACATCATTCAGATCTCGCTTATCGACACTTTCGCTGCCACTGCCGCTGGTGCATTCGTCCTGACGGAGCACTCGCTATATACGATTGAAGCCTGGCGCAGCTTCTTGAATCACCTGGAACCGGATGGCGTTTTGACTATCTCCAGATGGTATTTCAAGAGTCGCCCGGTTGAAATGTACCGCCTTGTCAGCCTGGCAACCGCCGCGCTCAAGGACCAGGGAGTAGAAAATCCCCGCAAGAATATAGTTATCGTCGCGGCGATGGGAGGTGCTTCCGGCGGTCGAGGGATGGATGGAATCGGCACCATGCTGGTGAGCAAAAAGCCTTTCTCCGATGCGGATTTAGAGAAGGTCACTAATTTCGCAAAAGAAAATCTTTTCGAGATCGTGCTCAGCCCCGCAACTTCCATCGATGAAAATTTTGCGAAAATTACCGAGGCTAAAGACCTGGAGCCTCTTCTCGAGACCTTCCCGGTAAACATCTCGCCGCCTAACGACGACAGCCCTTATTTCTTTCATATGCTTCGCTTCCGAGATATCTTCAATGCCAATCTCTGGGCGAACGGCACTATGAGTCACAATCCGATGGCTGTCAGTGTGCTGGGACTTTTAACCATAACGGTCATTATCCTCACGTCACTGTGCATTGTCGTGCCTCTTTTGCTGCGGATGAAATCGGCTCCTTTGCGCGGGTCTGCTCCGTTGTTGTTCTATTTCGGCATGATCGGTTTCGGTTTCATGTTTGTCGAGATTTCCCAAATGCAGCGGCTGATTGTTTTTCTTGGACATCCTGTTTACGGGCTTTCGGTCGTGCTTTTCACTTTGCTGCTTGCCAGCGGACTGGGAAGTTTCATCACCGGCAATTTATCGCTCAGCGAAAAGATGACCAGCTTTAATTCGCCTGTGATGCGGTTTGGTGCCCTTCTTATTATTCCTGTAATTTTCGGCTCGGTAACTCCCATGCTGATTGCCAATTTCTCTGCCGCCGAGACGGTGGTCAGAATAGCTATCGCTGTCGCTCTGCTCTTCCCTCTGGGACTTTATATGGGCATGGCGTTTCCTATCGGCATGCTCATGGCTGGAGGAGCGCAGAAGGAGCTTACACCCTGGCTCTGGGGCATCAACGGAGCAACCTCTGTATGCGCTTCGGTCGTTGCCGTGGCTATCGCTCTCAATTTCGGAATTACCGCTACCTTCTGGTGCGGCGCGGTGTGTTATCTGCTCGCCTTCTTGTTCTTGCTTTGGGATTTCAATTCTAAAAAGAATCAAGCCTTAAAGCTATGAAGTACAAAATCCAGATAAAGGTTTTGTCCGCCACCATCCCCGATGTCATTCACAACGCCCCCTATATTTGTGGTGGCTGCCGGACTCGATCTCAACTTAACCTGCGACTGATAAGTCAGAATTACTAAGCGCCTCGCTCCAAATCCTCTGACGGTTCTTTTTTGACAGCCTCTAACGCACTCCGTGTTTTAGGAGAATATCTGTACCGAAAGCAGGCATTGGCAGAGAGCGAGCAGTTTAGCGGTTGAAGTCGAATATCGTTTTTTCTTTTGTGACGAATCAAGAGAGGTCGAATTCTGAAATGAATCGAGCGCTTCGCGCCAGCTCCTACCGTCGCGCCGGGGAAGAATTGTTTAGCCTGCTGCGCAGGAAGCGACCCGCCCAAATTGTCATCGACTCGCCTCTCAAACACTCTTCGTTCTATCGTCTGATAATTCCTTCAACGGCTGGTTTAACGCTGCTCGCGCCTCCGCAAGGACTCGTGCGATTTCGCATTCATCGTCGATGAGATCAAACTCTTCCAGCTCATAGGCACTAAACAATAAGTCATTCGACCAGGAGCCATTTTTAAACGAGGCATGAAATTTATCGCGTCTGTCATAAAGAGACACGTTACCTTCGTTTGATTTTTGCAAAAGAACTGTTATTCCCATAACAAGAGCCTCTTAGTTTGTTGAATTATTTCCATAACTGCCGATTCGGTCTGTCCTGTACGTTTCAAATACTCACGCCAGGCTGATTTATACAAATCTACAGCTTGAGCATCGACTTCACGCTTCAAATCTTTTTCAGCCATAGACATAGCAGAGAGGTCCTTTCCACGCCATTGTTTGTAGATCTTATGTTCAATCTTGCCAGCCTCATTCATTTCTCGCGACAATATTTGCCATTCAACAAGCTGACCATTTGGCGCTCTCAGGTCAATAACCGCCACTTGCCACCCACGGCCTTTTGGTTTTATGAGCTTGTCTAGATCCAATTTAACTATCTCAAACCCGCTTTCCTTCAACTGTTCAACAATTCTAGGCAAATCGTTCAAGTTCTCCACTGGTGTCTTGAATCTGAATGAATCTCGAACATGCTCAACGTCAAACCATTCCTTAGATTCCTTTATTGATGCACGGTTTGCCTTTTCTAATATATCCTGCGGCTTCTTGATGCCTATCTCTGATGTGGTACCAAATTTAGTGTCAATCTCTCCCAAGAATTTCTTAGCCAACCACACATTTTCTTCCGAAAGCTCCCGCAGTTGAGCTAATTTCTTTTCTGTCGTTGCGTTCCTGTCTACTGGATTTACTATGTCTTTCTCTTCCAAAACACTTCTGTTTCCTGCTATCCTTTCTTCCGCAAACTCAACACGCTTCTCTATTCCCAACGCCTTAAGCTCCGCCTCAGACAGACCCTCTAAGCCCATCTGGTTTATTGTCTCAGGGTTGATAGGCTCGCTTCCACCTTCAAAGAAAAAAATCGGCAAAATCGTTCCTGCCATTTTTGCTCTGTCTTCCGGCTCAAGTGGCTTGTCTATCTGAGCCGCTGTACTGTCTATAATCGCCTGCACATCTTTATTCAACTGGTCTGCACTTTGAGCAAAGTGCCCTGGCATTCCTACCGCCCACTGCCCAAGCTTCTGAAAGTCACTATTTATGGCATTCGGCGTCATCAAATGATTTTCAATTTGTCTGACAGCATCTGCAGCGTTCTCTAAAACAGTTTCGGCATACTTTCCTAGGACCTCTTCTGTTACCGCTTCCGACACTTCCGGCACATTTGTGATTTGCACATTTGCTTTTACAGAAGAATCAAACGGCGCTTCACGCATTGTCGGCGATAGTTCAGGAATAGGCTCTAAAGCTTGCTTTGCCGGATGCTCATGTATTTTTGTCTTGCCGGCGACGCTGGCGCCGACATCGATTGGTTTTTCTTCTTCCGAATCATAAAAACCGAATCTGTTAGCCTGAATCTGAGCCACTCGCGCTTTGTACGCCGCGACCGTCTCGTTCTCTTCCATGGCGATCATGTCCGGTTCTGAAAGTGTCTTGTCATTGGTGTGGCTGGCTGCATGTGCCTTGTCGTGAACGTCCTGATTCGCCTGTCCGCCAATAACACCGGACACAACAACTTTCTCTGGTGTCTTCTCTACCCCCTTCTCCTGCGCTTGGTCGATTGTCTTTTGCACTTCTGCCACGTCCATAGCCCTCTTCCACCAGGCATTTTTCCAGTATATACCACCTAGACCCTGTGCCGTTTTCGCCTTCTTCGGCTCCCTCTAACTTCGGTCGATCCCGTCTCCAACAGCGGCTGATTTCTTCCAAGACGGCTAGTAACCAGCCCGTTTTTAATTTTCTTCCTTATGATAATGATTGCCACAGCTATGTGGTCGACTTTGTCGGCGAGTTTGGTTCGAACTTTTTCGCAATAGTTTTTCGATGCTTTAAGATAAAATCTCGCCGACTACGTAATTACCGCATTTCTGTGTCACGAAAATTCAACAAAAATTCCGTTAAATAGGCATATGGCGAGAACGACCTCCCCGGCTTGTCCGGGCTCACATGGTTTTAAGGCGGTAAAAAATT
>JADYYD010000222.1 GCA_020853845.1 Candidatus Melainabacteria bacterium | reverse complement strand
TCTACAACGTAGAACGGCGTGCCGACTTCATTGGCAATCGCTCTGGCAAATAGAGTTTTACCAACCCCAGGAGCCCCCACGAATAACATGCCCTTAGGCAATTCTGCGCCTGATGCTTGATATTTCTCGGGATGGGCGAGCATATCAATGACTTCGCGAATCTCCACTTTCGCCTGTTCGTTGCCAATCAGTTCGTCAAGCGTCTTAGGTGCTTTCGGATTGATTTTCGGTTTTTCGAACATGAACGGAAAAACGCGATTGAAGAACGGCTTTGGCGCTTTCGAATCTGCTCGAGGCGGCAGAGGAAAGATGATTGAGAGCAGAATGTAGTACTGCATCAGAATCATGATGGCGCCGAAGACTGCTGCAGCAAAAACCGATGTCACCGAATACTTCAACAAAGCAGGGAACGAAGCGAACGGGTTCCAATAAACTGATGTCGCTAGAAGCAGCACCGTCCATAAAATCAAAACCGTCCATCTAGCCCAATTTTTCATTGTGTTTTTCTTCCGTGTTTATCAGTTGTTGCCCCAGAATGGGAATTCTGTTTTTCCGCCGGTCGGAGCAACAGAGCAACTGCTTCCATCGCCTACTTCAGTCAACAACCGCACCCGGCGGTAGTTATCGGTGTAACAAAGTTCTGGTATTACACCGTCTTGTTTATCCAAACTTCAAGGGAAGCCCGGCGTAGAAACATCGCTGATTCCGGTGTACTCGACATGTTTTGGGACGTCAGCTCCGCCTAGCAGAAGGCTTCCTGCTAAGACCGCTACAAAACTGACGATTAAAGCTCTCATTTTTGCTCGCTAAACCGGCTCAGTACCACTACTCATCTAATATTCCCTATATCTAAGCGCATTCTATAGTTTTTGAAGAAGAACTGCCAATCCCTTTTGCCGGGTGGTTTTCTAGGGTTTACCCGACGTGATGGAAAGCTTGCAGCAGTCCACTACAAGAGCAGTAAATGCCTGCCGGACAACGGTTTTCAGGACTTTGCTAGTCGGCGATCTGCGGCTGCGCAACCGCCTGTCCTTCGACATATGGCTTAATCATTGCCACGACTTGTGTTTTGGGCATTGCTCCGGTGGTCGAATACTCGCACTTGCCTTCTTTGAATACCATGAACACTGGGATGGACGATATTTGATACTTCTGAGCCAGGTGCGGCGCCCGTAAAACATCAATCCGCGCAACTTTCAGGGCTCCCTGATACTCGCTCGCTACTTCCGCCAGAATAGGCTCCATCTTCTTGCATGGTCCGCAAGTGTCCGAGTAGAAATCGACGAGAACCGGTGTCTGACTGTCGATTACCTCGCTTTCGAAATTACTTTCATCGACTGATGCCATTTTGCTGAGCGCTTCTTGCGTGGTTACCTGTTCGGCCGGTCCCTGTGTTTGCGTCGGCGCGCCCTGCCCTGGTCCTGACTGCTGCGACCCGTTGAAAATTGCACCCACCACGAGAGCAATGATGAAAATGATAAATGCTTCTTTCAAGTCGCTAACTCCGCTGCCCCGGCCGCTGATATATCTGTTGATTATCTCTATATTGGCACAGCTAATCGAGCGCTGCACTAGGGATTAATCTAGGAAAAAAGAAGCCATTCCCTGAGGAATGGCTTCGCATTCTTTTGATTTACCGGACGCTTATTTGCCGCGTTCGGGAATCAATACGGTGTCGATGATGTGCACAACACCATTGCTCTTGTTGATATCGGCTTTGGTGACGAGTGCGCCGTCAACAACTTGTGTGCCGTCTTTGTTGACGAGCATTACCGATTCGCCTTCCAGAGTTACTGCCGAGGTTTTGCCCGACAAGTCGCTAGCGCTGTATTTCTTCGGAAGAACGTGATACTTCAAGACTGTCGCCAATTTCTTGTTGTCAGCCATGAGAGCATCTCTTTGCGCCTTCGGAATCTTGGCGAAAGCGGCTTCGCTGGGAGCAAAGAGGGTGTAACTTCCTCTGCTGCTCAACGCTTTGTTCAGACCGGTTTTGACCAATGCATGGTGCAGAGTTGCCAAATCTTTGTCTTTAGCAGCCTCGCAAGCAACCGTCGGCTTGCATACTCCTCTTTTGTGTCTCTTCGCGTCAGCGGAAAGCTGAGAAGAGCTAATCACGGCAAGTGTCACTGCCAGGACAACTGCTCCTACCTTCTTCGTTTGCGCCAAATACATCACGATCTCCTTTGCCTGTCGCGATCCTAATGGACCTGCTGAATCTACTTAATGCTATTTAGTGGATTCGGTCCAATTACTTGAGTCTTCTTTATCACAACCCTTACGCATAGCTGTAGCTAAAGCACAACAGGCCATGTTCTGAATGCCTAAATTATGCCGGATCTAAGTTAAGTGCCCGTAAAAAAATCAGGCTACCTGATCGACCTTTTATACGTGCTTGTTAATTGCCGTTGCAAGCGCCGATTTGGGCACAGCGCCGACTACCTGCTCGACAACCTGTCCAGTCTTGAAGACATAGAGGCTCGGAATGCCGCGAATGGAATAGGCTTGCGCTGTTTTCGGATTTTCGTCCGTGTTCAGCTTCACAACTTTGAGGCGACCTTCGTATTCTTTGGAAAGGTCTTCCACAACAGGAGCTATTGCTTTGCAGGGACCGCACCAGGGAGCCCAAAAGTCAACGAGGACTGGAATTTCAGCCTTCAGTACTTCTTGCTCAAAAGTGGCGTCGGTTACGTTCAACACAGCAGACATCTTCGGAATGGACCTCCCATTTGGCGGGCTAGAGAGCAGTCTTTATCAAACTTCTACGCTTCCGCATTATATAGACTCGCAACTTAGTTTCGCACAGATACAAGAATTTGTCTTAATTGTTGAAGTGTTGCCAAGCGGGTGGGCTACCGCGGCATTGCGCATGGCAAGCGGGCTGAGTGAAACTCGTGTGGCTGATAAGACAGTGGTTTCAGCCGTCTTGCCAGTATCCAATTGTCAAATGGATGTTCCCTAAGAGACGTTTTTTTGATGAAATCGGTATTTAATTAGATCGGAGAACGAAAGACGACCAAAGCGTGCTTTTGCCTCTTAGTATTAGTCATGTGCCTTGACTGCTCAGCCTGAACCAGCGCCATATTGGGGCAAAACGAATGGGGCTCCTGGAGCGAATCTACAAGTGGATGTTTAGAAGTCTGGCTAACCAGCTTCTATTCACCTATTTGGTCATCATCGTTATATCGCTGCTTGCTGTCAGCTTGTGGGCTTTGTTCGCCATCAAGTCCGAATCTGTCACTGATTTGCGCAATTCGCTCGAAGTTGAAGCCGTGCACCTGGCGCTTGAAATCGACAACGACTTGGGCATGGATTCCGAGAAGTCCAGACAGCGTATTCAGAGCGCAGTCGATCGCCATGCCACCAAGCTTGGCGTCGCCATTACCGTAGTCGATCGCGACGGGCGCGTTCTGGCCGACTCCCAAATGAGCTCGCAAGGGCCCGATGGACAGAATATTTCGAACAACGCGGAAATCAATGATGCGCTTGCCGGCATTGTCGCAATTTATACACGCAACGAGCGCACTACCAACAGCAACTGGCTTTATGTCGCCTGTCCGGTTCGTGCCGGTGGACAAACAACAGGTGTAATTCGCGTCGGTGTGCAGCTCACGGAAATCGAACAACGCCTGCACCGAGACTTGATCATTTTTCTCGAAATCATTTTCGCCACAGGCGTAATGACAGTGCTCATCAGCCTTTGGCTGGCGCGCCGCGTGAACAGACCATTGCAAGAAATGAGTATGACCGCGCGGAAAATCGCTGCATCAGGCGATATGTCGGAAACGGTTCCTGTCAAAAGGCCTGATGAAGTCGGTGAGTTGGCGCGCTCTTTCAATCAGATGATACGCCGTTTGCGTGAGCAAGAACGCCTGCGTCAGGAGTTTATCGCCAACGCCAGTCACGAATTGAAAACACCGACTATGGCGATCGGTTCTGTTGTGGAGGCGCTGCAGGCTGGCGCTGCCGAAGACCCGAAATTGCGCGTGCAATTTCTCGAATCGCTAGAACGTCTTGTAGATCGTCAGGCGAATTTGTTGCAAGACCTGCTCGACATCAGCCGTTTGGACAGCGGGCTCGATATGAGCAAGAAATCCGAAATCAATGTCCAGCAATTGATCACTGATGCGGTAGAACAAGTTCGACCGAACGCTGAGAAGAAACAGGTGGAGCTTGGAGTCGAATCGCAAGTGGACGGCGCCATCGTCAACGGCAACTCGATTCATCTGCAACGCGCTCTGGTGAACATTCTTGCCAATGCGATCAATTACACGTCGAAAGACGGCAACGTCAGTGTGAAGGCAATCATTGATGGAGATGATGAAGTCGAGATAAAAATAAGTGATACCGGTATTGGTATCGACGCCGGCGACCTGCCTCACATTTTTGAACGTTTTTATCGCGCCGATAAAGCCCGCAGCCGTCAAAGCGGAGGGTCCGGCCTTGGTCTTGCGATTACGCAAGAAATCATTGCCAGGCATCAAGGCAGCGTCAATGTTGAGTCTGAAGTCGGAGTCGGCTCGACTTTCATTGTCAGACTGCCGGTGAAATTAATGCCGCAGACAGCAAAGATTGAAGTAGCGTTGGATGATGAAAGCGCCTCTGTCGGTCATGCGAACACTGTTCTGGGCAGCCATGAATAAACTGATAAAGACCATTCAATCGATGTTTGGCAAGAAAGAACCCGAGGCTCCGCCGCAAGAAGAGCCCGAAGAACTTTGCTGCGATGGACAAGTACACATCGCATATCGTGGTGTAAGCGACGATAAAATGTATGTCGCGTACAATCGAAAATGGGCCGAGGTCAAATTCTTCAAACCCAACGGGCTGCGCGTTTTCTGCGCCGGTTGCCGCAGGCGGATGCTGTGAGCTATACTGTAAAATGATATAGCGGCATAGATTTATGACAATTCAATCTTTCGGTGACGATCGAACAGAAAAAATTTTTCTAGGCGTCAGAGACAAGGCGGTTTCCAAATTCCCGCCGGACGTCCTGAAAATTGCGGAACGCAAATTGGACATGGTAGAAGCTGCTGCAGCCATACGAGATTTAGCGTCCCCTCCTGCCAATAGATTGGAGAAGTTGAAAGGAAGCGATAGTGAGTTTTGGAGTATTCGAATAAACGACCAATGGAGAATTGTCTTTAAATGGCTTGACGATGGACCGCATGAGGTCAGAATAACTGATTACCATTAGAACTCTCTTTATTCTCTAAAGTCTGTATTTCGGAGGTTCGGAAATGTATAAGCGAACAAAGAGACAACCAACATTGCCCGGTGTCATTTTGCTGGAAGAGTTTTTGATTCCCCTCGGCATAAGTCAAAGTGCTTTTGCGCGTCATATAGGCTGGACCCAACCTAAAGTAAACGAAATAGTTACCGGCAAGCGCGGAGTCACCCCAGAGACGGCAATGGTTTTCGCGGATGCTTTGAATACAACTCCGCAATTCTGGCTTAACTTGCAAATAGCGGTTGATCTGTGGCGCGCACAGCAAAAGCACAAGAGCGTTAAGAAACTGGCTGGTATTGCCTAAGCCCTGGCCCGCAGAGCTGTGATTAATTTGCAAGTCTCGCCAGTGGTGGGAGACTGGAATTAGAGGCTGCGAGGCTGGCAATGTTTCAGAAATTGCTCAAGCGCATGCGAGAGAAACCCCTCTTCGGATGGGCGATTTGCTATTCACTGGTTTCTTCTTTTATCAGTGTGTCCATCATTAATCTGCCTGTTTGTGCACCAGTGTGCAAGTTCGCGGTCATCTGCTTCTTATTACTTCCGCAAATTGTCTTGCCGTTTCTCGAGCTTGCTTTACTTTCCCGAGAAAGACGGGTTTGTAAGTTTTTTTTGCTCTACCTCAAAATTCTTCCATTCCAGTTGCTGATTGCCGCAGTGCTTTGGGTTTCGCATTGCACGAGCTCGGTTGCGTTTATTTTCTTTCCTCTCGCCATGACTATGCCATTCTGCCTGATCGGAAGTTGGTGCAAGCGTATGGTGAGACTCGGCTATTTATGACAGTCTGTTGAAGTTAGTTGGGGGCGAGGACGCATGCATTACAAATGAAAATACTCAAATTCTACAGAAGAGCGTTCAGCAAGCCCTTGCCCCGGTGGTTGTTTGGCTA
>JADYYD010000221.1 GCA_020853845.1 Candidatus Melainabacteria bacterium | reverse complement strand
GTAAAAGTGTCTTTGCCGACGCCATCAATTATGAATTGAACGCCTTTGTCCTTAGTGATGCGTTTCACTTCTTCGACAAAGTCATTTTGCGTGTAGTTAATCACGTGATCAGCGCCCGCATCCTGAGCGCGTTTCGCTTTCTCAGCAGTGGAAACCGTACCGAATACTTCCGCGCCCAAATGTTTCGCCCACTGAACCAAAAGCAGTCCCATGCCGCCCGCCGCAGCGTGAATCAAAACCGTATCGCCTTTCTTGATCTTGTGAAACTCATGCACTAGATAATGCGCGGTCATTCCTTGTAAAGGAAAAGCAGCGCCTTGCTCGAAGCTCAATTCCGCAGGCAGCAAGACAAGTTTGTCGGCAGGAACAATAGCCGCCTGCGCGTATGAGCCAAGCACACTCGTGTACGCAACGCGATCTCCGGGCTTCACAGCCGTTACGCCGTCGCCCACCTGCTCAACGACTCCGGCGCCCTCATGTCCGGGCGTGTAAGGCAGCGGCAGCTTGTATCCCATCCCACCTCGGCGCTGATAGATGTCGAGGAAATTCAAACCAGCGGCGTGAAGTCTGACAAGCGCCTCGCCAGGACCAGGCGCGGGCAACTCGTAGTCCACGAATTTCAACACGCTTGCCTCACCGTGCTCGGAAACCCTGATGCCCTGCACCTTAGTCTTTACTCCAGCCGTCATAACAAGCTCCTCCGTTGGTTGGACAATTTTAGCGGGTACTCTAAAGATATGAAAGTTGCCAATCGAATGAACTTTAATCTCAGAATTACGATCGCCGGCACGATCTCCATTTTCCTTGCAAGCGCAGGTGCGACCGCTGCATTTTCTCAGGACAATTCGTTCAAAACATCCGTTATGGACATGGCAAAAGAACGGGAGAAAATCCTCAGCCAGCCTTGGAATTCACCGGCAACCGATTCGGCAAATCACGGCAGCACGAGTAAATCTTGGACCGTAAGCGAGATCGGACCACAAGAAAAGTCATTCTTGCAATCGCTGAAGTGGCAAGAGCACAAGGTCGGCAACTATGTTTTGCGCACAGGTCTCATTTTTGATAAATGGATAGCAGCAATGCAGTTCGTCAAAAACGGCAATGTCGTGCTCACGGAAATTACTCCTCCATATGAATACGTGAAGATGGTGGACCCACTGAGCGCAGTCATCAAAAATAGTCCAGTTGCTTTAGACGGAAACAAAGATGGGGTTTTAGACGTAGCTTTTTTGCACGAAAAGTTGAATGATGCGCATTATCACATGTACACGGTTTATCGCTTGAACAGCGACTGCCCACAATTGATATGGAAGGCAGGCGGCAAGCTGGGTGACTGGATTAATGGAAGTTCGTCGAGCACGAAGCGCGTGCAGCTAAAAATTCGATCTCTCGATAGACAAGCAGCTAAAGTCAAGGCATTTCAGATGACTGCACCAGCGGCGGGTCAGTCGATTGCTCTCGGAAAAAAACTCAATATTCGACTGGTTAACGTTCCATATCTGAGAACTCCATCAAAGCATGGCGAAAATCTCGCTTGCGGTGAGCCCGAAATGACATTCAGCCTAATAAATAGCAAGGGGCAACGTTTTGAAATCACCGATCGCAATTGGAATATTGAAACTCCCGATATGGCGATGCAGAATTTTTCGATCAAGATTGAGAAGTCAAATACGGGAGAGCGTATAAAACCAGGAAAGTATCGTCTCTGCGCTACGAATTTCTACGGTATGCAGCCTTGTCCGGCAGGAGAGAAACCACCAAAATTTCCACAGGCTATTTCCGGCTTGTTCACGATCACCGCGGGCGATATCAAACCTTGCGGAGAACTGTTCATAAAGTTGTCCGCAACCAATGAACAGATTGATTGGGAAAATTTTCAAGTTTCGGACAACAAGGATTCTGCTGCACTCGGGAATCCCCCTCCTGAAAGCGTCTGCATCAATACAACCCTCCTACTTTCCTTAGCGAATTCCGCGAAGAATTCCGGCGTCTTTATTCGACTGGAAAAAGATGGGACATACAGAGCCAATGTCGAACCCGGCACATACTATGTTGGTGAATTCCACTGCCCCTGGATCGGCATGCTTTGTATCGGCTCCAAAAAATTTGAAGTTAAGAGTGGCGAAAATACAAGCTTGGTAATCCCAATCCACGAACACTGATGTGGTGCTCAGGACTTTTCAAAAGTCGAAGTCGGCGAATTTATGTTTCTCCACCATCTGGCGCGCCACAGCGCCAACGGTGAAAGTTTCAACCTCACAACCTGATTGATATTCAACTTTGGCGGTGTCATTTTCCAATTTGCGGAACATCGAAATACCCGCATTAGCATCAAGCTTCATTACCAGAAAACAACCGTATAATTTGCCCGCCGGCGTGCCGTGACTGATCAACCAAGTCAACTCTCTGCCGTCTGCTTTGACAGGCAGACGGCGAGCCTCCTTGTAGAAGGCATACATAACACTTGGGGCTCCCTCACCGGCAACGCTGCTCTCAAGCCGATTGGCAGACGACAATTTTAAAATCGCCTCTGGAATACCCTGCTTGCTTTTCATCGTTGCAAAATCTTCGAGTGTAAAAACGAGAAACTTCCTGTCCTTTAGCAAGCTGGACGAAACCTCTCCAACAGTGGTATTAGTTCCGCGGCAGCCGCTTCTAAAGTAGACTTTCGATATGTCTTTGGTCAAACTTTTCAAACCTGCATCCGCGTCACCAGAATTCTTGCGAGCGCTTCGCGAGTAGTGCATCAAGCAAGCTGCATACACTTTGCCTTCCGGTGTCGCCTTCTCATGCAACTCACGAAGCTGGGCTTCTGTGATCTTTTCCGGCGCGGCGAGCGCTTCCTGATACGCCAGCCAGCACGGCGATGGACCCGGAGCTTCGCCAATCTGCCCGTCGGCAAACTCGCTCGCTTTCATCAAAGTGTTGAACCATTTGGCATTGTCCGCTTCGGCTGAAAGATTTGTCATTGCACAAAACACCAACGCGAGATACAAAAATATTCGGCGCATGTTTTAACTCTTCTCAATCGAAACCGATGATTGCGCCTCAGCATCTGCATCGACACTTGCGCTTGCCGCCACAATCGCGTCTCTCACCTGAAGCAATTGAGCCGTCACACTAACAGCTATCTCCTGGGGGTGATTCGATCCTAAGGCCAAACCAATCGGGCAGTAATAAACCTTCGACAATTCGTCAGGCAATCCGGCTTCCGCGATGTCTTTCCTGAGCCGCGCCGCTTTGGCATCGCTGCCGATTACGCCTACATAAGGAAATTGGACGTCTTTCCAATTCTGCAAAATCTCCAGCAAAATTGGTTTGTCGCTGCTGTGCCCCATAGTCATCAGAAGCACGAAAGAATCTCTCGGAATCTCGGGCACGAATTGCTTCATCTCGCTCAAAAGCACGCGCCTTATCTTCGCGGACTCAGGCAGCTTGTCGAGCCACTCGACTCGAGAATCAACACAGGTAATGCGGCAATCGAGCTTGTTCAGCAGATTGATCAATGCGTTGCCGACATGACCGGCACCGAATATGGTGATATTCCAGGCGCGATGATTGAAGGCTTCGAGATAAACTCTCATCGAACCGCCACAAGTCATGCCGATATCTCGATTAAGGCTCCACTCAAAAAACCTGGCAATCGCATCTTCCTTGCCGGAAGTGCCGACCAGTCCCGCCGCTTTCAGCATCGCTTTGGCTTCTTGAATGACGCGATTCTCGATCTTCCCGCCGCCGACCGTTCCAAAATAGGCGCCATCAGCCGTCACCAGCATCTTTGCACCGACGTCGGCAGGGACGCTTCCCTGCGTATCTACAATCGTCGCGCACACAAAAGGCGTGCCCTCGGCAAACAAATCGCTCATGCGCTCATAGAATGTAATCATTGAAGCGCCGCCTCGATGACGCTTGTCAGCTCTTCCTTCTCGTTCTGCGACAGCCCGACTTGAACGTGCTTGATCACGCCCGCTTTATCAATGACGATGGTTAGCGGAATAGCGCTGACGTTGAAGGCCTGATAGCCTTCGGCGTTGGAAACGGCAGGAATCGCATTGATATTTCGCTGTTCCAGATAGCGCTTTTCTCCATTAACGTTGCCTTCGCCTACTGCATAAAAGACAACTCCCTGATCTTTGTATTTCGAAGCAACCTCACTGACTATCGGCAAGCCGATTCGGCAAGGCATGCACCAGATTGCCCAGAAGTCGAGAATTACTATTTTTCCTTTGAGCTCCGACAAGCGAAAAGCCGTTCCGCCCGTTGGCTGTATGAGAATATCGGGAGCAGGCTTGCCGACCATGTGGTTGGACGGCATTTCGATGCGCTTTTCAGCAACCGGTGGCTCGACGATGAGGCTTCTAATGCCCTTTGCCCCCGACACAATCGCCGCAACGATAACGACCTGCATAATAAGCGCGGGCAGGATTTTTAGCGAAAGCGCTTTAGCCACGCCAATTATCGACAGCGCTATTACACCCAGGAATGCCAAACCGACAGTCAAAGGATGAGGGTAAAAGATAAGCGCCAGAGGCGCCAGAGCGAAGATCAATACGCGCAAGCATCGTCTGACTGCATCCTTAAATGACAAGACTGCCGCAACGCGCGGGCGCAAGCGCGAACCTATCAATGCCGCAAGAAAACCCCAAAGAGTAGTGACGACAAGAAGTACGGCGAAGGAAATCCCGAAAAACTGAAGTCCTGTCGAGGCTTTATTCTCCGGCGACAGCGCGGGGTCCATACCCACGACTCCGGCGCCTACCCATAAAACCAGCAGAGCCAGAAAGATAAGACCGTCCAGGTAGCTGCCTCGGCGCGACACCTCATCAAAAAACTTGAGAGGATTGGTGAAAAGCTGGCGCATTCCAGCGAGTTTGTCGGCGACTTGGCTCATTTATCGGTCGTTTTACCGCCTTCTTTTGAAACTATGTCCAGTAGACCATAATTTGCAATTGTGAAGCAATGATAACAAATCCCAGCGGTTGTCAAGCGGGCGATTATACTCGGTACATTCAGAACGAAAACAGCCCTCCCTGTCGCACAAAAATTCAATTAAAAGGCGAATTCAAGCGTTAGACGCATTCGCCCGTTTCTTGCATCAAGGAAAAGAATAACCATGTTATCCGCACTCCTGAAGCCGCTCCATTCCAAAGAAAAGTCGCAAGTCCTCGAAGCAATAAATTCTCTGCGATTCAAAGTCACCCCTGAAAACATCGCACTTTCGACCAGCCTGCCGATTGCAACTGCATCGCAGCAGCTCAACATCATCGCGGCGGAAACGGCTGCGCATCTGAAAGTCGATTCGTCGGGCGCGCTTCTCTATGAGTTCGCTCCCGGCTTCGAGCGCGCATACATCTATGACATCGGCAAGCAGTTGTTCACCGTCAATGGAAACTTCTTCTTCAAGCTGCTGCGCGTTGCATTCCGCCTGGCAATGGGCCTGGCGATGCTGGCGATCAAACTCTCAATCACGCTGCTCAATTTCCTATTCCGCGCCATGTTCGGCTTGCTCTTGATCGGCTCTTTAATCGCAATCGTCCTGGGAATTGTCGCTGCTATCGCTTCCATATTCGACAGCGACGGCGGTGGATTCGACATCGGTGGAATAGGCGACGGATTCGGTGACGGGCTGTGGGACATCGGCAGCTCAGTGGGAAGCGTGGATTGGCATTTCGACTGGTTCGCCTACGATTGCGCTCGACTATTCACATGGAGCTACTACTGGGGCGATCCCTTTATGTATGGCTATTCGCCCTATGGTTACTCCTATGACTATTATCGCCCGGAAACTGGCAATGCTCGCAACACGCCTGCACCAAGTGTTTCCACACAAATCGAACCGGAGAAAAAAGGTGATTTCGTCACTGACTGTTTCTCATATCTTTTTGGCGATGGAAACCCCAATGCTGATTTGGAAGAGCGCAAATGGCATCAAATCGGTCTTGTGATCAAACGCAATCATGGCGTTGTGGTAGCCGAGCAAATCGCACCTTTCGTGGGAGATGAGAGTGGAAACGAAGACTGGATGCTTCCTGTTCTTGTTCACTTCAACGGCTCGCCGGAGGTTTCCGACAAGGGCAACATCCTCTATGTGTTTCCTTCATTCGTTAAAGGCAACAACATCAGCAACTCGTCGTCGCAACTCTCATTCAAACCGCAAACCGAAGCGAACGGTGGAGATGCGCTCCGCGACTTGTATCGCAGCCACCTCAGACGCAAGGCCGACCACTCTTGGACGGGGAACGCCACGAACCCGCACTCGCAATTGTCGCGTTCTCTTGAAGAACGCCACTGGGAATTTTCTCTCCAGGGTGTCGATACTTCATGCAAAATCGGCACGCTCACACTGCTCAACTTGGTCGGCAGCTTCTGGTTTTACATGGCGACAATCAAAACTCCGATCCTTGTGCCGTTCCACCACGTTTCGTATTACATGATGGCTTACGCGATTTTCTTGATCGTTTTTCCAGCGTGCAGATTTTTCAATACCTTGATCCAGAATGTGGGCATCGATAATCGCAACGAGATACGATCTAAGTTTGCATCGGCGCTTTCCGCACCAAGTGCGGAGCTGAAAGAAAAGCTCACCGAAGCTAGTGCGCACGTCAATCATCTGCTGCTCGCACCGCAACCCTCGATCGTTTACACCACTGAGGAAGATTCACTCGAACAGCAATTCACTGCCATACCGAAGTTCAACCATTCGAGAAATTATTCGAGATAGCTTTGCGCCAGCTTGGCAACTCCCGATTTAATGTAACGACCACCCTTAACGTTTGGAACTTACCATCTAGTGCCCCGTCCCCACGTCATCACTAGATGTGCCGGGCTCGTGGGCCGGGTAGCATCTCCACTAAATACGGAGAATAGAAATGAGAATCAAGTTTGCGGCAACACTAGGAATCACCGCAGTCGCTTTGGCTCTGACCATGGGTGTTGGTGCCTTTGCACAAGACACAGTCGTTGTAAAAACCATCACGACAACCGACCCCGGCGTATTGATCGGAACTATCACTACCCGTCGTGACGAACTCAACAAGCTTTACGCCGACGCTCTGGCGCAAAACCTTTTGGCTGAAGCCGAAAAAAATCTGCTCAAAGCCGAACTCGACAGAATCGCCGCTGAAGAGGCAGCCGCCAAAGCCCTTACAGGCGTGGCAGCCAGCAGCAAAATCGTTGTTCTGGCAAGAGACATCGACACTCTGGGCGAAAGGTTCAACATCGTTTTGAAGAAGCCTGTTTTCGTACCGATCGTTGAAGGCTCGCACTTCACCATCGTCGAAGGCAAAGTTGTCGAATTGGATGACGTGGCAAAACGCCGCTGGGACCTGGAAGGCAAAATCAGCAAGTTTTACCTGGAAAACAGAATTTCCGCCTCGGAAGCAAACAAACTGCGCAGCCGCATGGATTTGATTGCAACTCAGGAAGCCGGTATGCGTGCTGACGGCAATCTGGATCTGAAAGAAGGTCGCATTCTCTACGGCGAATTCGACAAGATCGGCTCCGACCTCGACAGCGCAGCGAAGTAGACTCGACAGCGCAGCTAAATAGATCTGATCTATCGAACAAAATGCATCAGAAAGTATGCCCCTCCACGGGCATCAGAAGCTCCGCATGCCGCGGGGCTTCTGATACTTTTAGCCAGCCGAATGTTTTTGACCGGGCGGAACTTTTAGAGCGCTTTTTCACTCTACAACAGTGATTCTGGCTAGCTCAGCGGAATCAAATTATCAGGGGCAAATTTCGAGGACAATTCATGCGTTATCTGGCATTGGCGACGGATTACGACGGCACCATCGCGGCAGACGGACAAGTAAGCGAATCAACAGTTGAAGCGCTCAAGCTTGCAAAACAATCCGGTCGAAAAATTATTCTTGTGACGGGTCGCGAGATGCCGAGCTTGATGAACTGCTTTCCTCAATGGGAAATTTTTGACGCGATTGTCGCCGAGAATGGAGCGCTTCTGTATGTTCCATCGACGAAACATGAAGAGGTTTTGTGTGAACCGCCCAATCAGCACCTCGTCGACATGCTTCGAGCCAAAAATGTTGAACCGCTTTCGGTCGGCAAAGGCATACTTGCCACCTGGGTTCCGCACGATGGATTAGTGCTCGAATGCATTAAAACACTCGGACTGGAGTCACAAATCATCTTTAACAAGGGCGCAGTTATGATCCTTCCGCCCGGCGTCAACAAAGCGAGCGGATTGGCTGCCGCACTGAAACACCTCGGTCTCTCCCCGCACAACGTGGTTGGTGTGGGTGATGCGGAAAACGATCACGCATTTTTGACGGCCAGTGAATTCTCCGTTGCAGTAGACAACGCTTTGCCGGCGCTAAAAGAGCGTGCCGACTTTGTTACCAAAAGCAAGAGGGGCGCCGGCGTAGAAGAGTCGATCAAACAGTTGATTGAAGACGACTTTTTGCAGTTATCACCGAAGCGACATTTCGTCTCAGCAGGCGCGCGTGAAGACGGCGAAAAAGAAATGATCGATCCTTACAACACCGGCATCCTCATTTGTGGAAGCTCCGGCGCCGGCAAGTCGACAACGACGCTGGGAATTCTCGATCAGCTCTGCCGCAGCAATTATCAGATCTGCCTTATCGACCCGGAAGGAGACTATGAGAGTTTCCACAACGCTGTCGTCATCGGCGACACGGAAAGAGCGCCAACAATTGAAGAAGTTCTGCAATTGCTCGCGGACCCGTCTAAAAGTGTGATCGTCAATTTGCTCGGAATCAAACTCGAGGATCGCCCGCAATTTTTCACCGAATTGCTGCCGCGCTTGCAAGAGCTGCGAACATCGCATGGCCGCCCGCATTGGACAGTTGTCGACGAAGCGCACCATATGTTCCCCGTCGAATGGAAGAAGATGTCGCAGTTGGCGCCGGAAAATCTTCGCTCGATTTTGATGATTACAGTGCATCCGGAAAAACTCGCACCAGAAGTCTATGCCTCTGTAGATCTGCTAATCACCATCGGCGACAAGGCTGCAGACAAGATCAAAGATTTTGCGGAACACGCCGGACTGGAAGCGCCGAAATTACATAAGCAGAAAGATCTGGAACAAGGCTACGGCTTTGGTTGGCTCACCCGGAAATCGAAACAGGTTGAGCTTTTGAAACTCGAACTCTCCGAAATTGAAAAGGTGCGCCACAAGCGCAAATACGCGGAAGGGCAATTGCCGGAAGAAAGAAGTTTTTACTTCCGCGGACCGGACGGCAAACTCAATCTGCGCGTTCAGAACCTTGCACTGTTCAATCAAATCGCACGGGGCGTGGACGATGACACCTGGACGTTCCACCTGCACAATCATGATTATTCCAAATGGTTCAAAGAGTTCATCAAAGACGATGAACTGTCCACTGAAGCAATGATGATTGAATCGAAGAAGAATATCAGCGCCGAGGAAACACGCGAACTGATATGCGCCGCCATCGAAAAACGCTACACGCTGCCGGCTACCGGCTAGTCCG
>JADYYD010000220.1 GCA_020853845.1 Candidatus Melainabacteria bacterium | reverse complement strand
CTTGCGGAAAATCCCACTGCAACTGATGCGAGTTTCGGCCCCGTTTTTCGGGCAATCGAAAGGAAAACGTAAGCAGGATCAGGGCTTCCAGACTTGCTTTCATTAACTCCGTCATATTGACATTGTTTTTGAGAAGTCTATACTCCGGATATCTGGTTAACTTCGCAAATTTCCCGCACTGCTATGCACAGCAGGTGGCACCTGCGCGCATAGACACAAATCTAGAAATAGATTCGGAATTTCCATCCTTCCATTTCCAATCACTCAGCCTCATTGTCGACATCCCTCGGTCGACTGGAGTATCGAAATCAGATGAAAGAAGAGCACGCCGTTTTGCCAATACTGATGGGTATCGCGCTGGCTATGATTGCTTCTCACATAATGCCGTGGGAACATCCGGCAGCAGATATTGCCGAATTTACACTTTTGTTCGCCAGTGTCGCGTTCATTCTTGGAGGCATTTTCGCCTTCTGCTCTATGACTGCGAAGAATTCGAAATTGATCGCCAATCAAATGCTGGAGTTGGAAGAAGTCGTAGACTAGCTTTCCCTTTGCGCTCTACGCAATAGCTAGGGCTGGAAAGCCCAGGCTTCTTACGTAGGTTTCCTGAGGCTGACGCATGCGCTTCAGCGCTTCATCCTGGTCGGCGCGCTGCCTTTGCCGCTCTTGCTGTTGCGCAGCTTCTTTCTGGCGCACTCCTTCTAAATACTTCTCACGCAGATCGCGCTCCTGGCGCAGCATTTGAAGTACTGGAGCGAGGCTCGCGCGCGCAGGATCGTTTGCGAAGTCTTTGTTCTTCATATCGACTATCTGCTGAGGCTTCAAGCCGGCACGCCCAGTCAGGTTGCCGGCCTGATTGACGTCGAAAACTCCCATAGACGGGAACGCCATTCCCTCGAGCTTAAAGCCGTGCTCGAGCATGGCTTGCTTGGCGGCCATGCCGTCCAATGAGACCAGAACTGCATTGTTCTTGAACTCTGCTGCCAGCGGCTGCATTGTATTCTGGTCCATGAAATCACACGGCTGGCAACCCTTCATGCCGAATTTGATCACCAGCGGCACATTGCGCGCTATGGCTTCTTTAACTGCAGCATCCAAAATCTCTCGCTGTTTTTCAGAGAGCTGATCCGACATTCCCTCTTTACTCAGCTCTTCTTTCTGCTGCTCGGTCATGCCGAAAAGGTTGTCGGCAATTTGCGTGCTGGATTTATCGGTGCCGGGCGGCGCGGTCATTCGCGCAATCGCCGCGTCGTCGTAGCCCATGGCGCGCAGTTGCTCTTTGCCCTCCTTAGTCCTGAAGTGCTCAGGATTTAAAGCATTGGCTTCATTCACCATAGTGTGCGCGGCTAACTTCATATCGACAGCGAGATCGCCATTGCCGTCTTCCTTCGCCTCTTGCGCTGCAGCGTCAGCAAACAGGCGCTGTGCGCATTCCACTCTCGTTTGCACAGGAGCGTCGCGCAAAAACTCCAGTTGCCGCTGACGCTCTTTCAAGGCATCCAACTGCTGTTGCGCTTTTGCTTGAACTTCCTGAGCTTGTCCTTTGGCAGCTTCAACGGCTTTGACGGCTGCTTCGATATCGGTGCCGACTTTTGAAAGCTCCGCGCTGACAGCCTTTTGATCGATCGCGTCCGCTTGTGCGATGGCACCGCCCGGATTTTTTCCGTCATTGGAACGCGGCGCTTTGAAGTGATTGTAGTAATCTGCCGGCTTCTTCCCTTCTTTCGCCTGTTTCAGTTTTTCCTGCAGCTCTTTGTGTTGTTTTTCAACATCAAGCGGCTGCACTTGCGGCGGCAGTTGCGTTTCGCCAGGGGTAACCGCGGTCGCGCCTTCCTGAATTTTAAATTTACCGGCGTACTGCTGAGTGAGCTGGTCCCCAGTCGGAAGCGTCGAGGCAAGGCTCCTCATGTCGCTGCCCCAGTGCTTGCTTATCAGAGCACCGCCCTCGGGTTTGCCGTTCTCGCCCGGGCGGACGGCATATTGAGCCATTAATGTGCGATCGTGTTTGACGTTTCTATCAACCCATCCCTGCACTTCTTTAAGTCGCGGGTCGGCTTTGATCTTATCGGTGTCCAGAAAAACGACCTGCATTCCTGGATTGGCAGCTTGAACGGCTTTGATGTTCTCGAGCGTCTTTTGCATATCGTCGGTCTTGCTCGAGCCAACGATGAATGTCACTCCCTTTCCAGTGCGCGCCGCTTCATCGTAAGCGCCCTGGAAGTTATAGGTATCCCATTTCGTGACGCCCTGAACCGCCGCGTCAAATTCCGCCTGCTCGTTGCCCGGCGTCCACTGATTCTTTTCCGGCTTGGTTTCAAGCCCAGTCTCAGGTGCGCGGTACGGTTGCTCGTAAACCTCGCTGAAATTCCCATTTTGATTCGAATCCACAACCTGTGTTTCGCAAGGGATTTCGCCTCATCTGCCCATGTTTTCGAGCTCCCATACGGCTGCCGGGTGAGAAAATTAGCCGTACTTAAAAATTACGGGGCAGGGCTTGCAAAATTGTTGCAGCGCAAGCGCGACAAACGTTTTCAGCACGGCGAAGCCTCCCGCCGCCCGGACCTGATATGCCATTGCTATTTTTATCGTTCAATCTCTAGAAGTCCTTTTACTAGCCATCCAAATACTCCCCGCGGTCGACTCCCTCACGCCGCTCAGGATTGGATCGAAACAGGTTTTAAAAACTTGGCCGAAGCAGAAGTTCAAAACACTCCTACTCCCAAGCGCCAGGAAGTCGCTGAAGTCAGCGAATCAGTCGGCGTTGATACGCTGGCCAGCCGCAAAAGCTCCGAAGAAGCTTTCGACACTGCGCGCACGCAATTAATAGCCGCAACCGGCATCACAACCGGTTGGGAAACAACCCTGAATACGGTCGGGCGCGGCCAGATGGAGGGTTATCTTTATTTCGGCACCGGCAACGACCTCTACGGGCAAAGACCACCCAGCCCGGATTCTTTGCTTGCTACCCAGGATTTTCGCCACATGTTGCGCACTGTGGAATTCAAAAGAGAAACTGGTGCCGACCGACCGGTTGTTCCCGGCAAGGATACTCCCGAAAAGAAGGCAGACATCGGTGATTCCAGAGAGCGCATCTTGCAGTTTCTCACCAGACTGGATGCAGGCGAGCGTCCGTCCAGAGTCGATTTGCAAAACATCGGCGACACACTTTCCACACTCAACTCCGCGCAGATTGCCGAGCTGCGCCAGAGATTGGAGAAGGACGGCGGGCCGAAACTCGATGCACTCAAAGACGATCCACGCATACCGGAATCGCATCGCGCCGCATTCGGCATCTATCTGAAAGGCAATAACGAGCGCAGCAGCGAAGACATCGCCACGTTAGGAAATAACGCGCTCAAACATCGCGATTTCACACTCTTCACTCAAGCGATGCGCGATGCGTCGCCGCAGGCCAGAGAAGCGTTCAGACAAAGCTTGCCACCGGATCGATTGAAAGAAATTTTTGGAAAAACAGAAGCCGGCGGCGATTACCTTCATGGCGGTCCTACGGAGCTTCGTTATTTAGAAACTAGAGAATCGCGGCTTGCAGAAGACCTGATGAAGTATGGCGAAGTGTCGCTGCCGAATTTGATCAAAGAACAAACCGGCATTCTGCCGACCAGCCGCGAGGCTTTGAAAGCAGCCATTGACGGCATTTCTCCCGGGCAGCAAAAACTGATTCTCGATGGGGAGAAAATTTCGTTTGATGTCCGCAGCGGTCGCAAAACATCGCTGACACCGGAAGAGCAGCGCTCTTACGAGCTTTATATTAAGACCAAAGAGGCTCTCACCAACGCCACTAATCCGACTGAAGCATACAAGTGGCTGGATTATCTCGACGGCGGCGGCACCAGGCTGATTTCAAATCTCGCCGGTCACAGAGGAACTCTATATAACAGCAGCGAAGCGGCCATTCACAACGAACTCAACAACATTTCTCCAGCCGATTGGGCGCGCGGGCGCAACGACCACATTTATCATCAGCGCACGCTCGATATGCTCGACACCCTTCACGCGTCAGGACTTTCGCTATTTTCGCCCAGAGATGGTTTTGCCACATCAGCCCAAATCCTGGCGCAAAAATTCGACCGCAGAATCGAAACGTTTGATGGTTCAAGAACAGCAACAGAACAAGTTTTATCCAGCATAAAATTCGAGGGCGGCAAAACATTCCCCGATGAGCTCAGTGTGCTGAGATCTCTTTCCGGCATCGACAAAGGATCGATCGAACGGTACGGCGCCAGCCCTGCATTTAGAGAACAACTTGATAGCGCTGTCAGAGCGGCAATGAGATCAGATGCCGGTAAGGCAGTTGCAGAGCGCTTTCTCAAAGACCTAAGCGATGGCAAACGTCCGGAGCTGAGCTTGAAGGAGAAGGTCAGTTTATTTACCGAAAATCGTCTGGCAATGATCGATCCGGACCGCCAGCGCGCTCTGCTCAACGACATCAAAGAGGAGATGCGCAAAGATCCCACACTGGCAAAGAGACTTCTCAATCCCGGCCCGGAAGATCGCGCTTTAGTAGAATCGCTGCGCGAAGCATTTCCGACGGTGCGCGCTGATTTCTTCGGCACGGCCTTCCGCCCCATGCCCATGCAACCGAAGGATGGAACCATCAACCTTTTCGATGCTTACGTAAGACCGCTGGCGGAAACAGGCAGATTGTCTCTCAGAGTTGAAGCCAGTCTTGGCACTCATGACAGACTGGCCTTCACCAGAAGTATCGCTGACGCTCCCGAATCGGAAAGAAATGAACTTCTCTCGGACAGAAGAATGCAACACAATTTCTTCGCATACTGGAAGCAAGAAGAAAGAGATATTGCCATGCGGACGGCCAGAACCGGCGATGTGGAACCGCGTGATGGATTGCATCTGGCCATTCTTTCCGGCGACAAAGCCAAAGTAGAACAACAACTGGCATCAGTGAATCCTCTGCTGAAGCCGCTTCTCATCGAGAGCTATAAGGGCACCTACGGCGACATCAATCAGCAATTGGAGCAGAACTTCAAAGGTCGCGAGCTGTTTGATCTGAAGACAGAAGTCCTCGACATTCCCGAAAAAGCAAGAGCTGCATTCGGACTCTCTCGCGACCAATATTATCGAAGCCGCGACGGTCTTTTCGCAGCATTTGTTCACAGCTTCTCCGGCACGGGACTGCTTGCTGACAATGCGCACCACCGATTCGCCACCCGCATTTCCGAATCAGCGCGCCATTTTGCAGAATTGCCGCAGGCTGAAAAAGACAAGCTCTTCAAAAATGCTCGTGAGTCGCTGCGCCAGTTTATCGAGTCAAAAGATGCCACCGCCGATGTGCTTGTAGACACTGCAATAACGGTTGCAACTCTGCCGGGAACCGGCGGCACGAGCGCCTTGCTGAGAGCCGCATTGCTGGCGGCGGCCGCACGCCCGAGCGGCAAGCACTTGCTTTTAGGCGATGATCACAGTGGCCATTATGGACGCGACGCAGCGCTCGGAGCCACGATCGGACTCTTCAACAAACTGGGACCGGCGCAAGTCTCGCGCCTTCTGGGCGCAGGAGAAGAGGTCGCAACGACAGCCTCGACAGTAATCGCAGGACGCGGTCTTGTCCCGGAAGCCAATACCGGTGCGTTCGTTACTGCAATGAAACAACTGGTCGAAGATTCTATGCGTCGCGGCGGCAATATTAACGGCGAAAAGCTGGACCAGTTGGCCAGAGCATTTGCCGTTCCGGGCTCATCGGAACTGCTGAAAACAACCATTCAGAATGAGATCAAACGCGCTTCCGAGTCCACCCTGGGCAAGTTTCTCCAACGCGAACTCGCCCCCAACGGACTGTCCGCCGGCACCGGCGCTGGTGTCACCCAGTTGGCGGAAGGTGTTCTCGATGACAGGCCGACATCTGAAACTTTGTCTCGCGCTCTCACCTCTTTCGCTTTCGCGTTTGCCTTGGGCGCCGGGTCAACAGCCGCGCTGAGAAGCCCTCACCTTCTCAGGGAAACAGGTCGTGGAGATGCCGCGGATGAAATTTTGAAACGTGCGTTCGCATCGCCTGAGATAACTCGGCCGGCACCACCAGGCATAGGAAATCACATAGGTATCCTGCGACCGGATGTGAAGGGTGCATCGCCAGCATTTATAGAGTTGGTCCAACGCCAGATAGATGCCCTACCACCTTCAATACGGCAGCTTGTCGAGCAACACGGATACAACATCAAGGTTGTCGGCACAGTCCGAGATTACAGCAGCGATCCTGCCTGGCTCAAAGAAGCAGCACGAGGAAATCCAGGCAAAACGCACGAAGACATACGGGGCGGTTTTGTTCGCGGCAAAGACATTGTTTTTGTCGAGCGTTCCGCGACCACCGGAGAATCTGTAGGCGAAAACTTTGTGCCCAGACTTTTCGCACATGAATTGGGACATGCCATCGATAGTGCCGGGCTGGCAGAGCTGCTGCGGCGTCCGGAATTTCTGGCAAACGCAGCTCGGTATCGGCAGGAAGGTATTTCCGCTATTTCACAACTGCCTGAATTCGGCAGAGAGATGACCAAAGACCTGATACACCTATCCAAAGTCTTGAGCACCCTCAGTCCAGAGGACCGTGCTGCTGCTTTGAAGCGGCTGGATTATTTCTTGTCCGACAAGGGCTACGTTCTGTCCAGGCTAGGCATCGATAACGTCGGAACGCACAAATTCACGCCGGTAGCGCCACACGAGCGACACGCCAACGGTCTGCCTGTAAATCCGCATCATCGGCATGCATCAGGCCGAGACGAAGCATTTGCAGACCTGCATCACGCCTTGTTGAACCAAGACGAACAACTTCTGAAACTCCTTCCCAACTCGGCTAAATTCATAAGAGAAAAAGTTTTAGGATGGACACACGCAGAATTGGAAAAATTCACGCCCGAAGCGCTAAAATCCAGCGGTTTCGCAGAAGTTGCAAAAGTGGACAACATGATGTTTCTGGAATCGTCCGACAAAGCTTCTTATGCCCGATTCACCGACGGCAGGCTTTCTGGGTGGAAAAAGGGCCGTAGTGAATACGAATTTTCCTACGACGCCACTGGACAGTTGTCCAAAATTCTTGATGGGAATTCCGGAGTTTCATACGAACGGACTGGCGGTGCCTGGTACAGAATCGGGACCGGATCTGCCTCGACAGAGGTTATTCAGCCTCCCGAAGTGGTCTTCGCCAATGGTGTAGTGCGCGTGTTCCTGGGAGCGCAACAGTAACGCTCATGACGCCGCTCCGGCTATTTTCGACAATGCAGAGATGCACGAATCAATCGCCTCATCATTTAAATGCGCATAATTGATTTGAAATTCCCCTCTGGGCGATTCGCCCAGATAGCAATGAGATGTACTGGTGATGCCGATGCCCGCAGCCTTGGCGCGGTGCACAATTTCGTCGTCGGAAAGGCGCGATGGAACTCGAACGACGACATTAATTCCCGCCGCATCACCAAGCACAGTTGCAGAGCCGCCGAAATGCGTCTTCAACGCTTCGATGACAAGTTTCCTCTTTTGTTCGTACAAATTTCTCATTCGACGAACATGCCTTTCCATATGACCCATGCGAATAAAATCACACAACACCTGCTGTTCCAGCAAGGGTGAATGACGGTCGGCAAGCCATTTTGCACGGGTGAAAACTTCAGCAAGGTCGAGAGGAACAACCAGGTATCCCAGCCTCAAGGCCGGAAACAAAACCTTGGACAAAGTGCCGATATAAATGACGGTGCCTGCGTGATCGAGCCCCGCCAGCGCCGGAATCGGGCGCCCCTTGTATCTATACTCGCTGTCATAATCATCCTCGACGATGTAGGCTCCCACCCGCCGCGCCCATGAAATGAGTTCCAGGCGCCGAGGAACGGACAGCACAACACCGGTCGGTGACTGGTGCGACGGCGTTACGTAAATCAATTGCGGGCTGAAATTTTCAATCTCTCGTTCATGCTGTTTCAATCTGTCTACAACAATGCCTTGCTTATCCACGGGGATAGGCAAGATGTTTGCGCCCTGCGCCTCAAACGCTTTCTGCGCGCCGATGTAACCAGGATCTTCGATGCATACGTCATCACCGCGATCTATTAAAACGCGCGTAACCAGATCGATACCTTGCTGCGATCCATTCACGATAATTACTTGCTCGGGCTGGCATGAAACAGCTCGAACGCGCGACAAATAGGCGGCAAGCTGCTCGCGCAGCGGTCGAAAACCGGCGGCATTTGCAGGAGAGTCCAACAAAGCCAGATTGCGCTTGCGCGCGTGATGCAGCAACAACTGATTCCAAACGCGCATAGGAAACTCAGTCATGGCCGGTCTGCCGAAAGAAAGCTGAACCTCCGGCTCGTCGGGAGAAAAACTCAACCACTCACGAGAACGCAGAGCAGTCGCATACCACGAGAGCCTGTAGCCCTGTACAGGATTTAACTCATTCGCACTCCCCGATGTCTCAACCGCCTCCTTACGCTTTCTGCTGCGGCTTCGCGCCTTCACTTTCTGCGTTGCTGTTTTCAAAATAGGGTCGGTCAAATTGCTTGAATCGACATTTTCCATCGCTGGACGCATGAGGTCTTCAGGCAATGAGCGAGATACGAACGTGCCTGCACCTACTGCCGCTTCAATGTAACCCTCGCTCAGCAGACTGTCGAAACTCATGGTTACTGTGGCGCGTGCGATGCCCAATGATTTCGAAAGCGCCCTGGTGGATGGTAGTTTTTCGCCCGACCGCAAGCGCCCGGAGAGGATAGCGGCTCGCACGGCGTCATAAATCTGGCGATGCAGGGCAACCCCGGATGACTGATCGACATGTATAAGGAAGTCCAAAACCCGCTCCCACCTCTTGATAAGTTATCAAGTGGACTAGTATCAAATCATAAAAGTGGCTCTTCTACAAGTCCATTTGCTCGCGTATTCTGGGTGCAACCTGAAAGGAGGCAGGTCTTTATGAAAAACGCGAACAAAAACATCAAGAAAGCAATTCTTGCAATGGTTGCAGTCGTTCTCCCCGCCGCAGTTGCTCTCACCAGCCAACCTGCACAGGCGGCTATCATCACCGATCCGGGAGTTATCGACCAGTTGCAAAACCGCAAACGTGCTCTGCAAACACGTGAGTATTACCTGATGAGAGACACCGATGACCTCTTGAGACGCAGAGATGAGCTCAAGCAGAAGAACGACTCGGATTCAGTATGGCAACTCAACGAAGTGTGCCGCAAACTGGACGCTAAATCCTGGGACTTACAACAAATAAGACTGGATATTAGAGACGTCAACCTCAGGCTGCTATAAGCCTTTCATTGCTTAAATGAGACGAAAGAGAAGGGGCTTCGAAGCGATTCGGAGCCTCATCATTTTGGCTGATTAGGCTTGCCGACCCGCATTACATAGATATGCGGATACCATGCAAAGAATCTGTCTGCTTCGACGCGCTTCCAGATTCCATCATTCCAGTCGTTGGCGAACACCTCGCCTTTACCGGCAATAACGCCGCAATGCGCATCAGGACCAAGGTTGGGCTTGTCAGGTGTAGTCATATAACCGAAGATCAAATCTCCCGGCTCAGATGCCGCCTGCAGTTTCTTGATATCGACACCATAGTCTTTCGAACTTTTCACGCCTGTCTCCGTGACAGAAAAAGAGCTTTTGAGAAGTTGACGGCGAACGACAACAACAGCAGCAGAATGAGCAACTGCAATGCCGGATTTGTTCAACACATTGCTGAGAGCCGCAGCACATCCCAATTTTCCAGACGGTAATCCGAAGCCGTACCACATTTTCTTACCAACTGATTCGCTGGCAGTCGCAAAAATTCTCTGGCTGGAAGAAGTTTCAGAAACGGCTGGAGAAGAGCCAGGGCGCGCGTCGCATTTCAATGCAGCGGAGAATGCAAACAACGCAATCAGCGTTATCGCTCTTGTCATTCGCACTCGGCAAGGCATTACTGCTTAACGGGGCTCCAGCGCACCTGCGCATGATATGTCGCAAAAGGATTTGCACGCAATATCAATATGTTCAGCCCTCTGAGCAGATTGAATGCAGAGAAGAAATTTTTGAAAGCATTGAAACGTGTTTGTTTTTTGCGCAGCTTTCTGATCGTGGAACGGCTGGAAACTTTTACTTCCAACATCAACGGTGCTTTGCGCATAAAGCGCACGCCGGTGTATTCCGGATGCGAGCCCAGCATAACATCCTTGTAGGTGCGCGCCCGCTCGCGATATCCGTGCTCGCGCAGCATGCCGTTGTCGCCACCAGCAATGGTGCCGGAGCTGGATGAGTTGTCGTAATAACGTACGCCCAACTCCATTTTCGCTCTAGTTCTTGATGTCATCAATTTTGAAAATCCTCAGCAGAGCTCGCCCTTTGATGCAGCCTTGACAGAATCCTTTAATGTAATGACAGAATGCAGGTACCATCCTCATTCCGGCGATGGCAAGATTATGCACTAATTCATCCATTGGCACAATCGCGAATTGTCATGCGGAAAGTCGAGAGACATACATTGCATATCGCTATCGGACCTGACACCCATATCGACACTTACTCAGGAAACAATGTTCCGTTAACTTGCTCTAAAGCTTCCCGATCTGAATGCTCGAAAGAGCGCCATAGTCGCTTTCTCGGGCGCGGGGTTAAACAGTAGAACTTCTTTCCTGATTTCATGATTCAAAGCATATACAAAAGATACAGGCAACCGCAATCACCTCTTGAAATGCCGCTGTTTTTCGAACGCTCCAAGCAAAGAAGGCGGCTTTGAAGACCGCCTTCTTTAAGTGACTGTCACCGCAGGCAGTGCTCAGAATTGACTTCTGCCACTAAAAACGTTGTAGTCGAATGTGAACTGCACATCCACGGAATCCGGGCTGTACGGAGGCAAGTGTTGGAATGGAGCGGAATTCTTGATTGCTTGTATTGCCGCATCATCCATTGCGCGGTCGCCGGATGAACGCTGAAGGTGCAGCCCCAAGAGTTCGCCGGTTTCCCCAATCGTGAACGTTATTACCGCACTCTTCGAGCTGGGCATTTTCGGCGGCATCCAGGCCCTGCGAATTCGGCGCTGCAGCTCGAGCAAATATCTGGAGAAATCCGGCGAGCGATTGGCTCCGTCCAGACGATCTTTGCCCGCCTTGCTGTTCGCGTCAGGATTCGAAACTCCGCCATTGGGATCGCCGGTGGGCGTGAGGAGTTTTGGAGGCAAAACCGCCAGCTCCACTCCTTTGCCTGAACTCGGTCTGGCTCCCACCGGCTTCAAGCCTTCACCCGCCGTATCGCCTTTTGCGTTGCCGCTTCTCTTCGATGATGTATCGGCGAGAGTTGGTTTTGCATTGCTGTCACCACTGCCGGTGATACCACTTGTATCGACGGCCGGCGCACTGGTCGACGGTCCGGTTTTGCCCCTTTGAGGGCCTGAGCCGGTCATCCATGACGCCTTATTACTGGCACCGCCGCCGGCGAAATTGGTCGGCTGAATGGCGGGAGGCGCAAAGCTGCCGGCGCCTATATTGCTGGCTGCGATCAGTGGCTTTGGTGCGAATCCGGCTCCGGTATTGACGCTGGGAACAGGTTTCATGAACCCGGCAGCGGCAATTGTCTTCGATGGAACCGGTCTTAGAGAATTAGACATCGGAGTGGGCGCGATAACATTCATCGGTGCCATCGGCATCGGTCTGGCCGGCATCGGCACTGGAGTTGACGGCGTGACGGCAGGGGGCGTAGGCGCCGGAGGACGCACTACAGGCAGTGGCGTGGTCATTGGTGCCGGAGGTTTTACTGCTTCTACTGCTTTGACCGGAGCAGGCTTCGGAGCATCCTCCCTTGCCGTTTTCATTTCAGTTT
>JADYYD010000219.1 GCA_020853845.1 Candidatus Melainabacteria bacterium | reverse complement strand
GAGAATGCCCTGCCAGGCAATTTTGAATAGCTCTCTTGCGCCCATTAGATTAGCGCCCGAATCCGCGCGGGATCATACCGCCTCCGCCGCCTCTGCCGCCGCCGCCGCGACCACCGCCCATGCCGCCCATTCCGCCGCCCATGCCTCCACCTCGGCCAAGATAGCCTTCTTTTTCAAGGTGCTCTTTGGACAGTCCTTTGAACACGTAGTCGCCTTCTTTCAGTCCGGCCAGCACAACGATGTCTCTGTCCACCGAGGCGCCGGTCTTGACCTTCTTGAACTCGGGGTTTCCTTCTTTATCCGGAACATAAACGCCGCTTTCTCCTCGGCGTGATACCACGCAAACGGCAGGGATCATAAGAGCGTCATCCTGTTCACCAACCAAAAATCCGGCGCTGACATTCATGCCTGAAAGCAACTTGTTGTCGGGATCGTCGGTGATTTCCGCGTGTACTTCGAATGTCGTCACGTTCATAGTCACTATCGCAGCCGGAGCAATTTGGGTAACTTTGCCGTGATATGTTTTGTCGGGAAATGAAGTTGCCACTATCTCAACTTCTTGTCCTATGCGGATCTTCGGCACGTTCGCTTCGGAGACCTGTGCCACCATTTCGAGCCGGCCTGCAAGTGCGACGATTGAACTCGATGTTGCCGACGTTGTCGCGGCTGAAGTCGTCGGTGTCACGATCGCCCCTGAATCAGCGTATTTCTGAGTGATGATGCCGTCGAACGGTGCCTTGATGCGCGTGTCGTTGCGCAAACTTTCCAAATATTGCAAATTGCCTTTCGACTGCTCCGATGCGTGATACGCTGCCGCGACATCTTCGGCGCGGAAGCCGGATTTCATGAGATTGTATTGCTGTTCGAGCGCTTCGCTGTCGGCTTCGCTCTGCGCTTTAGCGACTCTTGCCTGACCGAGTTCTCGCTCAGCCGCTTCCAGTTGGGCTCGCGTCACGTGTGCGGCTGTTTCCGCATCAATACTGGTTTGCTCTGAGATTGCTCCGCTCTTCGCCAGAAAAGCCTGTGCTTTGGCAAACTGCTCGTTGCGCCGGAGCTGGGCTTTGAGCGCTTCCATCTGCGCTGACAACCTGCTGATGTTTTGCTCCGCATTGCGCACGCCTTCTCGGGCGCGTTGTTTTTGGAAGCGCGCCGCAAGCACCTCTTGCGGGCGATTGCCACGCTTGAGCTTTTTGCTGTTTTCCACGGATGAGAGATAGGCGCCCTTGGCGGCGGCGATCTGTCCGAGCAAATTGCTGTCGTCCATCAAGGCGATAATTTGTCCGCGCTTCACCCGATCGCCCTGCTGCACATACAGCTCTTTCAATAATCCGGTTTGCTTGGGACTGATCTTCACTTCCCGAACCGGCTTGATAATTCCAGTTGCGATTACCTTCAAAGTCGCCTTGCCGCGTTTCACGACAGTCGCGTCTTTCTTCCAGTCTTTGTTGCCGCCTTTGCCCTGCATCATGAAATAGGTGCCGGTGAGAGCCGCAATTACAATTATCGAACTGATGATCCAGATGCGTTTTTTCGATCGCTTTTTGCGGACTGCTTCGGACTTTGCCCCGTCGAGGCGCGCCCCTGCGGCCATGTTTGTCGATTGAGCTTCGCGGCTAGCCTCGCGTTCGGCTTCTTTAGGATTCAAGAGCTGTTGCAACCAATTCATAGACGTAAACAGTAATGATTTAAATCGACGTGTGCAAGTAGGACATGTTCCTACCTATATTAGTATTGCAAAGTACCTGTGGAACTAATCCGGGGAGGGCGGGTAGCCGTCAAGCTTCCCACCGAAATCATACCTGTATCCCGAAGAAGCTGAGCCTGCGAGATGTTATAGGTAATAATCGCTTGCGCCTGGTTGGTCAGGGCCGTGATGTAGTCGCGCTGAGCTTGAATCAATTCCAGGTTGATGCCCTGCCCGTAGCGCAGTCTGAGGTTGGCGAGCCGCAACTGCTCGCTGGATGAAAAGACAGCTTCGCCCGCCACATCGACTTGTTCGGAGGCGGTGAGCATGGTGAGGTACGAGCCGTGAATTTGCTGCAGCACCGAGAGCAAGGTTTGATTCGATTGCAACATCGCTTGTCTGGCGAGGGCTTTGGCGGAAAGCGTGCGACCGGCGTCGACCACGCCCATGCCATCGAGGTTCCAGCTCAAGTCGAAGCCGCCGCTGAATGATCTGCCGCCGTTGCCGCTGATGCCGATCCCGCCGCCGCCTGCGCCGGTTGGAATGATCACGGTCGAGCCCGCCAGCCCCGCGGCATTGTTATTGGCGCTGTTGCCTCTGCCGTTGCTGAAGACCGTGCTGTGCGTTTTGGATACGAAGAACTGGAAGGTCGGGTAAAGGGGCGATGCTGCAACTTGCACATTGCGGCGGGCGGCTATGCGCAATTCTTCGAACTGTTTCAATTCGGGGCGCCGCTTCGCGGCCACTGCTACGAGCTGGTTGATGCTCCATTCCTGATCAACTAAACGCGCTTCCACTGCGCGCAATTCATCGGGAAAAATGTTGTTCGAAATATTCGAGTTCATCGCCACCGACAATTGAATCGCCGATTGCCTGACTGCGACTTCTTGCTGCAGGAGCGCTTGTTTGTCGAGAGCTAATTGGGTGCGCGACTGATAGATGGCAAAGTTCGTCCCCACACCCGCCTCTTTCAACTGCTCATTGAGAGCCAATTGGGCGCGCGACAGCTCGACCGATTTGACGCGGATTTGCAGGAGCACATGGTTGAGAATCAGTTCGTTATAGCGACGGTAAACTTCCAATAGTGTGTCGTTGATCGTGGCTTTATAACCGCTTTTGGCAGCTTTTGTGCGATTGAGATTGGCGAGCGCATTGTAAAAAACACCACCACCCTGGAAAACGGGAAAACGCACGGTGGTTGAATCTGTGTGCGTATTTGTGATGGGCGGGCGCTGGCTGTCGACTTGCTGATAGCGAAAAGTCTGAGTGAAATCAGGCAGAAACTGACCGAGCGCGCTGACGAACAAATATTTTTGCGAGTCGTACCCGGCATCGGAAATGCGGATGGGCAGGCTGTTGTAGAGCGCGTAGTTGAGGCAGTCTTTCAGCGAAACGATGTCGTTGTACGTAGCTTCTAAACGAATCGCCGGCAGTTTTCTTTTCCCTATTGGTAATAACTGCGACATCGGAACAGGATCGAGAGTGACTTCTCGTGCCTTTTCCAGGTCTTGTCCCTGCAACCTGGGATCGTTGATTGCGCCCGTGTATGGACTGCGCGGCGCCGGTGTCGGATAGAGATCTTCGAGCTTAGTGCTGGCGGGGGGATTAGTCAGAAATCCCGTGGGCGGCGGCGCGGGAGGATCTTGCTGCGATTGCGCAGCCGGATCGATGCCGCCCGGCGATGGCTGGTTTTGCGCCTTAAGAAGTGGGTGCTTGACAGGATCTAATGCTGTGGCGGGCGTCGATGTGCCAAGCAGAGCAAGCATTATCGCCGCCAGAGTGTAAGGTTTCGCAGAGTGTCCCTTAGTCATTTTCCAGATGGTTGCCCGAAACCCTCGATATGTTGACAATCGCCGGCGCGCACGCGATCCGACAAGATCGTAGCAGTCAAGCCATAACAAAGACATTTACTTCGGCGACTTTTCAGTTTGTGGGGGCGATGCCGGGCGAAACAATAATGCCGGCCGACCCACCAAATACGGAGACGGGCGCAAAAAATAGCTGTTCCGCTTTCAAGCTAAGTCTTCGTTAAACAAGTTTTTGTGATGCTATTTGCTCTTCGGCGAGCCTGGAATTGGTGCTTGGAAACACGCGGTAGCGGCGCCGGATCGGGCTTGAGGCGGTTCTTCGATGGCTGCCTTCGTTAAGCTTATTGCACCCTCTATTCTTGTTGTCGAGGGGATGTATTCGCTATGATCTGAAAGCAGATTCGAAGGCGGTTAATCACCCGGGGCGCACTCAAGTCAAAATGAAGAATAGAGATTTACAGGCGATACTGTCCGGTGTATTCAATTTCTCTGTGCTGAAAAAGCTTCAGTGGTATTTGATCGTCATTGCTGCATTTACTTCCCTCATCGCTATCGTCGCACCGCAATTGGTCGAGAAAAAGCGCGTCATCGAAGCCAACTCCAGTTTGTTTGCCGGAGTAATTCTTTCGATGCTTCTGGTATTTCGCACCAACAGTGCATACGACCGCTGGTGGGAAGGGCGCCGCGCCTGGGGGCAGCTCGTCAATGATCTGCGCAATTTGTCGATCAAGTATTACGAGATTGTCCGACCGAACTTGGCGGAGCGCGAGCAGATGGCTGCTCTATTGATCAGATTCGCCAACTCGACTAAAGATCATTTGCGTATTTTAGATGCTACGCATTCGCGTGCTCCCGAGTGCGAAAACCCGGTCTCCGAGCACCCCATGCTCATCGTCGAAGAGATTTATTCTGTATTAGATCAGAAGCGCCGAGAAGGACGCATCAACGACATGATGTTCAATGTCATCGATCCGCATGCCAGAGCGCTCCTTGATATTCTCGGCTCTTGCGAACGCATCGCCACGTCACCGATTACCGAGTCCCATAAAAGCATCATTCTCCATATTATAGTCGTCTACCTTTTACTTGTAGCGTTCTCACTCGCGCCTGAATTCGGCATGTGGAGCGTGCCGGTTGTTCTTGTTGGTGCGTATATGGTGCTGGGACTGGAAGTGGTCGCCGAAGAGAAAGAACATCCTTTCGGCACTGCTGAAGAAGATCTGCCGTTGGACAGAATCTGCGTGAATATCGAACGCTCCGTCAACAGACTTTTGTTGTGCGACAGCCTTCTGCCCCGCGATGTGGAGTGGGGCCATTCGCCTGCGCCGCCGGCGGAAATTGAGTTTACTACGAGTCAGGTCACACAATCCGTATAGATTGGCAAGTTGGGAAGAACCATGGATGCATCAGGCGATTCAAGAAGCGTATCGGTAAAAGTAATCGACAGAGTTTTCTCTGTCTGGTTTTTGATTTACTTCATCATCAGTTCGATGTTTTTCAATTCGCTGACGGCAATCACGATGTTGCTGACAGCACCGTTCGATCCTCGCCGTCGACTTGTGCATCAGTTGTCCTGTGTTTGGGGCACCCACTACCTGTACGTCAACCCATTTTGGCGCTACAAAATCGAAGGGCGAGAGCATATTGATCCCGACAAAACCTACGTCATTGTCGCCAATCATTCTTCGTACATCGACATCCTGGTTCTCTATTCTTTATTCCGAAACTTCAAGTTCGTATCGAAAGAAACGATATTCAAAATCCCGCTGATCGGCTGGAATATGTATTTGAACGAGTATGTGAAGATCAAGCGCGGCAATCTTTCGTCCATCAAAGAGATGATGGGAGCCTGCAGAGACTGGCTGAAAAAGGGCGCTTCCGTGATGATGTTTCCCGAAGGGACAAGAACGCAGAATGGAGAGCTGTTGCCTTTTCGTGCCGGTGGTTTCAGTCTTGCGCTCGAACTTGGTTTGCCGATCGTGCCCGTTGCCATCTCCGGCACTTTCGAAGTTTTTCCCAAAGGTCGCAATGAGCTGAGAACGTTTCATCCGATGCGCGCGCGAGTTCTTCCGCCCCTGATGCCTGAAGACTATGCCGGTAAGCCAGGCAAAATGAAAGAGGATGCGCAGAAGCTCATAAGCGATGCGCTGGTCCAATTGCGCGCGGAAAATTCAATAGGCACTACGGCTGGTGCCAAGGAGGAGCTTGTCGGTGCAAAGAAAGACTAGTTTGCGCTAAGTTTTCAACTGCGTGCGCAAATGGACTTAATTTGATACCCTTAACTTATGAAATTTCGAGCCCTTCTCATTGCCCCGATTTTTCTCTTCTTGATCTCTCAGATAATCTCTATCTGCGGGGCTTTCGACGTTCTTGCAACGCTCGAGAATGACGGCATTAATGACATGAGTTTGGAAGATATCGTATTTATCGATCCATTCTTGAATTCTCACGGATGCGCCAAATCTGTTGTATTCCTCAGCGAGCCCGCGGTTTGCTCGAAGCCGCCCGTATCCGTCCGTTTTGTCGACGAGATATTCTCGCAACCTATTTGCAATCCGTCGGCAGAAAGCATAGAGAAAGGTGTCGCCATACGACCTTGTAAATTATGGCTTTCCCATCGGATTTTACGGATTTAGAAAGTAGTTCCAGCTTGTAGAACAAGTTCGCTCAACTGAGTTTGTTGCGCAAACACACTTGCATTTTGGAATATTTTTTGGATACCTATGATTGATAAATTAATAGCTACCGCATTGACGCATCGTCTTTTAACGGCGGTTGTAACCGTTGGAGTAATTGTCGCAGGCATCTTTTGCATGCTCAGCCTGCCCGTCGATTCTTTCCCGGACGTCAGCAATGTCCAGGTCCAGATAATCACCGAGCCCGAGAGCATGGCGACGCAGGAAGTCGAGGCTCTCGTCACTTATCCGATCGAGAATGTTCTTAACGGGCTGCCGAAGGTCAAAAAAATCCGGTCGAGTTCGTCATTCGGACTGTCGGTTGTCACTGCGATTTTCGATGACGATACCGACGTTTATTTCGCGCGCAATCTCATTCAGCAGCGCCTTTCCTCAATCGGACCGATGCTGCCGGAGCATTGCCCGCAGCCGGTTCTGGGACCGGTCGTGTCGAGCTTTTCTCAGGTGTACATGTATTACCTGAAAAGCGCGACGCATGACTTGACCGAATTGCGGACGCTTCAAGATTGGAATATTTCCAGGCGCTTGCGGTCCGTCCCCGGCGTTGCAAACGTCGCGACCTTCGGCGGTTTCGTGAAGCAGTATCAGGTCATCGTCAATCCGCGGCAACTCCATGGTTTCAAAATCACGCTCAACGAGCTGGTTTTCGCCATCTCTCAAAACAATGCCAATGCCGGCGGTAACTTCATCGAGCAGGCCGGAGAGGAAGTAGTCATTCGCGGTGTCGGCAGAATCAGATCTGTTGCCGACATTCAAAACATCGTACTCAAAGAAGTGAAAGGCACGCCCGTCACTGTCGGGCAGGTTGCTAAAGTCGAGATTGGACAGGCGTTCCGGCGCGGTTCGGCGTCAATGAACGGCGACGGCGAAGTGGTGACCGGCATTGTTTATACACGCAAGGGCGTCAACACGAAAGCGGTCGTGGAAAAGGTAAAAGAAAAGGTCCATGAAGTTGCACAAGACATACCGCACGATGTGCAGATTATTCCGTATTATGACCAGACCGAACTGGTCGACAAAACAATCGAGACCGTAAAAGAAATATTGCTTTTCAGTGGCGGGCTCGTCATCGTCATCCTGACCGCGGTGCTTTTGCACATTCCAAGCGCCCTTATCGTTTCAATAATCATTCCGCTGTCATTGCTCTTCAGTTTCATCCTGATGAAGTACTCCGGATTGACCGCCAACTTGATGACGCTGGGCGCCGTCGATTTCGGCATCATCGTCGATGCCGGAGTGGTCATTGTGGAGAATATCTATCGACACCTGGCGCGCGCCTATGAAAAAGACGGTCCGAATTTCGATCGACTTTCGGTAATAAAAAACGCGGCGCAGCACATCGGCAAACCAATTGTCTTCTCCATCTGCATCATCATGGCGGTCTATTTGCCGCTGTTCACGCTGGAAGGCGTTGAAGGCAAAATGTTCCATCCTCTCGCGCTGACATTTATCTATGCGTTGGCCGGTTCGCTCATCGCGTCACTGACTGTGATACCAGTGTTGTGCTATTGGGTCATGCGCGGGCCGATCAAGGAAAAACATAATCCTGTGCTTGAGGCGGTCAAAAACTCTTATGTTCCGCTTCTCAAAACTGCTGTCGCCAATCCCAAGAAAACCTTGATTGTTGCGACGATCGCGTTTGTCGTCAGTTTGGCCACCTTCCCATTTCTCGGGTCTGAATTTATTCCAGCGCTTGACGAAGGTCCGATTTTGGTGCGCGTCAAAATGCCCGCCAGCATTTCGCATACCGAATCGAGGCAGAACGTGACGAGCATCGAGAAAATCTTGAAGGAGTTTCCCGAAGTGGCGATGGTCGTCTCGCGAACGGGACGCTCAACAACAGGCCCCGGGCTCGACGGCATTGATTCTTCAGACATTTACGTCAGGCTCATTCCGCGGCACAAATGGAAAACTGCTCACACGAAAGAAGAACTTATCGATCGTATGGCAGTCGAATTGCATGAAGTGCCAGGATTGATGTTCAGTTTTTCGCAACCGATCGCCGATATGGTCGACGACCTGATCGCGGGTATTCGTGCTGATCTAGGAATCAAGATTTTTGGCGATGATATCGAAACACTCGCGAAATTAGCTACCAAAATTCAAACAGAAGTCAGCAAAGTCAAAGGCGCAGCCGACATGCAACACGAGCATTTGCTTGGTTTGCCTGAGCTTAATATTGAGCTGAAACGCCCTAATCTGGCGCGAATTGGTTTGAATACCGACGACGTTCTCGATGTGATTCGTGTTGCTCTTGCCGGTGACATCGTTACCGAGGTGATCGAGGGAACAAAACGATTTGGTCTTTTGGTTCGATTCGAAAAGAGCTATCGAGAAACTCCATCGAAAATCGCCGATGTGATTGTGGAAGCTCCCGACGGCGTGCATGTGCCGCTCGATCAGCTTGCCACTATCGAGCTGAAACGCGGCGCTGTTGCAATTAACAGAGAAGACGGGCTAAGAAGAACCGCTGTTATGGCAAACGTCAGAGGGCGCGACCTGGGCAGTTTCGTAGCCGAGGCGCAAGAAAGAGTGCGGCAAAACGTCGTTCTTCCAAAAGGATACAAACTAGTCTGGAGCGGCCAGTTCGAGAATCAGGAGCGCGCGATGAAGCGTCTGGCGATCGTTGTTCCGATTGTTCTCGCGCTGATCTTCTTTTTGCTTTTCGCTTCGTTCAACTCGTTCCGCAATGCAATGCTGATTATGTTGAACGTGCCATTTGCGATGAGCGGCGGAGTTCTGGCGCTGTTTCTTTCGCATCAAACGCTTTCCGTACCTGCAATCATCGGCTTCATTGCTCTGTTTGGCGTGGCGGTGCAGAACGGCGTGATTATGGTCACGTATATCATGCAATTGGAAAATCGCGGCGTTCCAACTGAGGAGGCCGTTGTGCGTGGCGCCGAGATACGAATGCGCCCGGTGCTGATGACTGCTCTTGTTGCGACCGTCGGTTTGCTGCCGAAAATTCTCACGCACGGAACAGGCGCGGAAGTTCAGCGACCTCTTGCGACGGTCGTCTTAGGCGGACTAATTACAGCAACTGCACTGACACTAATTGTTTTGCCGGCTGTTTATAAGCTCTTGAACAGCAAGAAAAGAGCGAAACGCGTCGGTATCGACATAATGTGAGGAGATTCTGCCTGGAGGATGTTCAGCCGATAATGAGCTGTCCCAGACCTCGCTGAGCTAGATCATATTGGTGTTTTGCATACGACAATGAAT
>JADYYD010000218.1 GCA_020853845.1 Candidatus Melainabacteria bacterium | reverse complement strand
TCGATAGATGTAAACGAGCCGCTACTACGCGGATTGAGAATAAAGAGTTTGCATACTGTCGATATTACAAATTCCAGGATCAATTCGGAGACTTTGAAAAAACTCGACACTCTGCCGAAGCTGAAATGTCTCAAGCTTTGGAAATCGGGGATAAACGGCTCAGTTCTTGCTCGGTTGAAAGTGATACCACAGTTGGAAGTTCTCTGCGCAGATGAATTGCGCGGTTTCACGCCCGCGATTAAGAAAATTGCTGAAAGTCAAAAAATGAAATACTTAGTCCTGCGTAACAGTGAAATAGGTTTGGAGCAAATGCAAACGCTTTCAAAATGCCACTCTATTCGCAGCCTGGATATCAAAGAAAATCAAGAAGTGACTGATGAATGTATCGCTTTCGTGCCCAAAGCAGTTCGTAATCTGTGCATCATTGGATGCTCAATCACCCCTAAGTGCATTCCTGCGCTGACAAAACTAAAAGATTTGCAGAGTTTGCAGATATCGCTGAACGGCTGGTCAAATGAAGATCTGCAAAGGCTCAGAAACGCACTGCCAGAGACAGTCATCCGTCCTTGATTGTGCTTGTTTCTAGCTTTGTTTTTGAGTAACTGGTTTGCACGTACTCATCGACGAGCTTGATAAAATCGTTCGCCAAATTCGGTCCGCAAAGAGTTGTTCTGTGCTCACCGTCGATGTACACAGGAGCACGCGGTTCTTCACCAGTGCCGGGCAAAGATATGCCTATATCGGCGTGACGCGACTCACCAGGACCATTGACGATGCAGCCCATGACGGCAACTTTCAAATCTTTTGCGTCCGGATACAATTGCTGCCATTGTTGTCGCCTGGTCGATAAATGCTCTTCGATTTCTTTTGCCAATTCTTGAAAAACTGTACTGGTGGTCCTGCCGCAACCTGGGCAGGCTGTGACTTGCGGCTTAAATGCACGAATTTTCAAAGACTGAAGAATTTGCTGGCAAACAAAAACTTCCTGAGTTCGTTTTTCACCAGGTTCGGGTGTAAGACTGACGCGAATAGTGTCTCCGATGCCTTCGAAAAGCAGAACCGATAGAGCCGCGCTGGAAGCGACCATGCCTTTCATCGACATGCCTGCTTCAGTCAGTCCGAGGTGCAAAGCATGATTGCTGCGCGAGGCAAGACGTCGATAAACTTCAATGAGATCCGGTACTTCCGAAACTTTTGCACTGAGCACGATGCGATCTTTGGAAAGTCCGTATTCAACGGCCTTTGCTGCTGACTGTACGGCACTTTCCACAATTGCTTCTATGAGAACTTCGTGCGCTTCTTTAGGATCTGCAAGAGCAGCATTGTCATCCATCATGCGCTTCAGCAAGTCTTGATCGAGAGATCCCCAATTGACTCCGATGCGCACCGGTTTATTCCATTTAATCGCGCAATCGATCATGGCTTTGAAGTTTTCATCGTGCTTTTCGCCGCGTCCGACATTGCCCGGATTGATTCGATATTTCGCAAGCAAACGCGCGCAGTCCGTGAATTCCGAAAGCAAAATATGCCCGTTGTAATGGAAGTCACCGACCAGAGGAACATCCACGCCGAGTTTCTCGAGTCTCGATACAATCGCAGGAACTTGTTGTGCCGCTTCGCGAGTATTGACGGTAATACGCACAATCTCCGAGCCGGCATCATAGAGTTCTTTAATTTGATCGGCGGTGGCGACCGGATCTTCAGTCGGCGTATTGGTCATCGACTGGACAAGCACAGGCGCGTCACCGCCTATGAATTGATTGCCTACCTGCACCTTTATGGTTTTTCTTTTCTCTCGACTCATCTGATTGGTCAGTCCGAATCTCTAAAAGCCCGAGATTCACGATATCACAACCTCAATTTTGTAACCTGAGGTCTCTCATATCGGCGGATAAAACGCTCTCTAATTCAGTGTTTAGGGTATTTTGCTTTGCTTCACTTTGTGCTAGATGCTCTTCCATAGCTCGGGGTGGTGCTCTCGAACGCTGTAAACAGCATTCTTTTTCAAACCAGGTCCAACAATGAGATGATCCATCAAAGTCACCCCCAAAAGCTTTCCCGCCTGGAAGAGCTGCTCTGTTGTCTCCAGGTCTTCGCGGCTGGGAACCACTTTCGATCCGGACGGGTGATTGTGACAAACAATAAGCGCATAGCTGTTGGCAAGAAGCGCGGCTTTGAACACTTCTCTGGGATGAACCAGAGATGCGGAAAGTGAGCCGTGCGAAACTTCATGCAGCCCGAGGACCTCATGCCTGGCATTGAGATGCAGGCTGACAAAATATTCTTCTGCTGCATATCGCAAAGGCTTGAGAAAAGGAGCAACATCCTCGGGAGCTTGAATAGGTATGAGCTTTCTCGAACGATAAGGCTCACCGACAAGGCAAAGCTTCATCTGAGGCAAAGCATATTTGATTCGGTCTTTATACTTTCGCTTCGGGTTAGATCCTTGCTTTTCGCTGCTTTCTACTGCTTGCATAAAACACCTCCGGATAAGTAAGCGCGAGCGACAAGGCGGATGAATAGGCGGACAAGTACACGCATAAGTGCCCGCACAGCCTGGAGTGAGCTAAGCTCGCTCAAATTTCGCTCACATCATTGAATACGTATCGGCGAAGCAAAAAGTTCAATTTGCCGCGAACTTTTTTAGACCTTTTGTTCTTTCCAGACACCTGTCTGGAATCGCCAGATGGCAAGCATCCCGACGATGAAGACTGAAACCGACACCGCCACCCATGTACCTGCCGGTCCCCAATTTTGAGTGACACTCAAATACCAGGCCAAAGGGAGCCTGAACAGCGTCAGCACCAAGGTGCTGGCAATCATAGGCCAGCGCGTATAACCGGCTCCCTGCATGGCGCCGAAAAGAATCAGCCAAAGTGCGACAAACGGCTGGCACAATCCCACCCAACGAAAGTATTCGCATGTAAAAGCTATAACTTTGTGATCGGTACTCATGGTGCTGGCAATCTCGCGGGCGAATACATAAAGCACGGCCGCGACAATCACATTAAAACCAGCGCCAATTGCGGCAACATGCCAGCCTGCTTTTACTGCACGCTCAGGCTGTTTCGCACCCAAATTTTGACCGACGATGGTGCCAACCGCCATCGATAATGCATAAATCGGCATGCCGCCAATCATTTCCTCAACGCGCAAACCTACACCCCAGGCGGCTTGAGCCGAGGTCGGATCTTTGGTATGAGCAAGAATAATCAGTAAAAGAAAGTTGCCGCCCACCCAGGACAGATCCTGAATACAGGCTGGAATTCCGATTCGAAGCAAGCGCATAAGCCACTCTTTCGATTTCTCTTTCTCGAACGAACCTCTGAGATTGAGGGCTTCTTTCAATTCCGAGCGCGACAGCACATATAGCGAAAAAAGCACACCGACCGTTCCGGCGATAAGCCAGGACAGACCAATGCCTGCAATTCCCATTTTCATCGGTCCCAGGCAAAGACCTATATCAAGAGCGCAAATCAATGTGGTCATCAAGATCCATGTGATCATAGGAACTCGAGCATCGCCTTTGGCGCGGAATATCGAATTTGCCACCCATAGCATGGTGAAAGGAATGTGGCTGAGCAAGTCCAGCTTCAAATATTGCCAGCCCTGATACTCGACGTCGGCAGAGGCTCCCAGCATTCTCACCAGAGGACGCGCCACAAGAAGACCAATGGCACTGGAAACACAGCCGAAGATAAAAGCAAAAACGAGCGAATATCTGGCCGCTTCCACCGCCCCTTTAAAATCGCCGGCGCCCCAAAATCGGCTGACCAGGGCGGTTGTCCCGGCAGAAAGAGCGACAGCAAGCATGATCATGAAAAAGCCTATCTGCCCGCAAATTCCGATGGCTGCCTGCGTGTCCGAGCCGAGCTTTCCAGCCACCCAAACGTCGGCAAAACTGGCAATGGAGATCGTGCACATGTTGAGGAGCAGCGGCCAGGACATATGCCAGATGGCCGCCCAGGTCGTGCCGCGTGTGATTACATCATCCGCGCGCGGCTCTGCTCTGTCGTCGACAACAACGCTCATACTCGAATTCCAGTGGAAGACTACATAGACTAGATGAAACAGAAGGCCATAAGAAGGGGGTAAACACGAACAGCCCTCCGGAACATGGTACGATGCTGCCTGGAGCAAGCGACCTGAGGCTGAAAACAGTCATGACAGACGTGTTTGCGGGAACGCGCTCAAAGCTTGCGCCGCAGAGATTTGCTTAACAGAACTGTTCACAAAGAGCGAACAATTGTGCACTGGCTTTCCTTTGACGAACCTCAATCGCGCCTGAAAAAAGCGCTGAAGCGCAGTCGATTTTTTCAGGATCTGCTGAATTCGTCAGACCAATCAACTCCGTTTTCCTCAAGCGAAATTTCCATTCGTCTGGCAGCTCTGGCATTCGCTCTTGCCGACATCTCTCGTTTCAATTCCGTTTGTTTCAACTCCGTGCCCGCCGCTCTGAACTTTTTGAAGCCGCACTCGCAAGGCTTCTACGATGCGCTTCTGGACAGAATTCACGCGGGCATGACCAATTATTTGCGCGGCAATTACAAATGGACAGAGGGCGAAACCGTTTGGGCGGCAATTTGCGTCGAATATATCGCCACGTCCTGGAGATCGCAAAACAGCGCAAAAGACGACGTTCTCACCTTTTTTACGGCGGTCGAAGAGACGATAAGTGCTTCCATCAATGCAAACTCCGCCACCGAATGCAGTGCCCTTGTAGAAGACGCCATTGCTGCTTTCGACGACTGTTTTCAAAATTCAAAACGTCATCTGAAGCCGGACTTCCTGCCGGAGAAGCTGCTCCTTGTCGAAGGGCGGACCGAGGCAATTTTGCTTCCATTATTTGCCGAAATGTCTGATTTCGAGTTTCAAAAAAACCGAGTGCTGATGATATCAGGCGGTGGAGCTAATCAAGTCGCAAAAAGATTTCTCGGTCTGCGGCAGGCAACCAAATTGCCGATCGCCTGCCTCCTGGATGGTGATGCTGAAAGCCAATACGATGTCATCCGGCAGCACCTCGGCGAGACCGATTTGCTTTTCAGCCTCTCGGCAGGCGAATTCGAAGATACTTTTGAACTCTCGGTTTTCGTGGATCTCTTAAACAGATATTTGCAATCAATGACAGGAGTGAATGCGCCTTCACTCGTCGAATATGAACCCCTAAGCGCCGATCAGCTCGAACCTGCGCAAAAACGCACTCATGTTTTGAACAAAGTCTGGCGGGCAAAATCTCTGGGAAATTTTGATAAAGTTGAGTTCGCTTCCTTTGTTTTTCAAAACATCAAAAAGGCTGAAAATATCCCGGCAGACTTGCAACTATTCATTGGGGAGATGAAAGATCGGTGGGGAAACTAGAATGAGCGACGCTGCAGGAGCGGACAAATCCAGGTCAGGCAAAAACTGGGCCACAGTATCATCTGCTGTTCTCTGGATAGTCGGATTTATTTTGCTCCTTGTAATTCCAGCCGAAAGTCCCTTGGTCTGGGTTTCGGACGCCTTGCTTCTTCTGGGCTTTTTCCCGCTTCTGATTTTATGGAAACCGAGCTGGCCGTGGCTCGTCTTTGGAGTTCTGAATGTTGTCATCGGCTTCGTTTTGCTGGTTGCCACATATTTGCCGGTGGAATCTCTCACCTCGGAAATGGCCAAAGCCCGACAGCAGCTTGTCGAGTCGAAATCTCCCTATGCTGCCGTTTTCTCAGAGGCTTCAGCCGCCCAGATGGCGCATGTTCACACACATGTAGTTAAGCAGCACTCGCCATGGACCTGGATGATCTTCGGTGTAGTCGCCACGATCTATGGTTGCATCCGCATGATCAAAAACACGATTAAATGGGTGGCGCAAAAAAAACGGACCGAATGACTTCAGTCCGCTTTGAAATTGTTCGAAACAAGAAGAATTACATGTCTTCGTCTTTCTTCTTCGACGGTGCCGGGGCGCCGCCGATTTTTACTTTGCTGTCTTCAGGAATGAGCACGCGAGAGAGGAATTTTTTCTCTTTCTCCCAGCGACCCGGTCTGGTTCCTGTCAAACCTTGCAGGTGCGCTGCACCTTGCATTTGCTGGTCAACGAATTCCGCTTTCTTAGCCACATAGAGCCATTGCTTAATGACGAAATTATACAGTTTGGGATCGCGTCTTTTCTGCTTCAGCAGCCTTTTTTCGAGCGCTTCAGCGTACATGATGCGTCCGTCGATATCACCGGGAGCCAATTCAACCGAGCGTTGCAAGACTGTCAGCGCGCGGTCGAGATTGCCGATGCGCATTGATTGCTCGCCTTCCATACGCAATGCGTTCGCGGTCGGCACGCCCAATTCCAGGAATTGATCTGAGGTCACTACACCGTTATTGCTTTTACCAATTCCATCGGTGTCCATGATGAAATCGTCGTCCTTGGCTACACAAGGAGCAACACAGGCTAATGCTGTTGCCCATATCAGGGTTGCCTTTGCCAGCTTGAAACTATTTTGCCCAGCCATTTTTTGCTCCTTCACTTTACTGAGACCTTCTCTTGTCTGATCTGCGAAATTGCAGCCTTCATATCGGCTGCGCCATAAACACTCTTTCCTGCTACCAGTACATTGGCACCATGATTGATGCACTCTTTTGCGGTATCGGGATTGATACCACCATCGACCGAGATTTTTACGTCTTTGCGGCCGATTTCATCGAACATTTCTCGAACCCTGGCAATCTTCGGCAACACAGACGACAGAAATTTCTGGCCGCCGAAACCGGGATTTACCGACATAACTAAAACAAGATCGATATCTTCAAGAATGTATTTCAGATGATCCGCGGGAGTGGCAGGATTGAGCGCCACACCAGGCTTCTTGCCCAGACTGCGAATTTGCGCCAGTGTGCGCTGCAGGTGAACACACGCTTCGGAATGAACGGTGATGTAATCAGCACCGGCTTCGGCAAAGTCTTCCAGATATTGATCCGGATCGGTAATCATCAAATGCACATCAAAAGGCAGCTTCGTGGTTTTGCGCAGACTTCTGACGACAGGTGCTCCGATAGTCAGATTGGGAACGAAATGCCCGTCCATTACATCCACGTGAATCCAGTCTGCCTTCGCTTCTTCGGCACGCTTAATATCAGCGCCCAGATTGGCAAAATCGGCGGAAAGAATGGAAGGGGCGATAAGAACCGACATGGTTTTGAAAATGACGTGGAACGGCGACCTGATTCGATTGGCAGCACCGCCTATTGACAAGCAGGGCGGCGATCCACGTAATCATGACTACCCTCGGACCACTGGTCAAGAGAAGCCTTTTCACATTTGTATAAACGCCATTTCATACTGGCTCCCTTTCAAACGTCACGCAAACAAAGAAATGGCTAAAGTGGCGCTCCTTTCATTGAGAAGGCGCACGCTAAGCTCTAGAATATGGCTTCGCCTTTCCACAGCAGTCCGGTTCAAACCTGACTCATAATTGGACACAAACGTAAAAACAGCCGAATTGAGAGAGCGCCAAGATGTCTTCGAACCATTTAAATGAATTAAGTGAAGAGCAAAAAGAGTTCCAAAAACTCGCCCGGTCGTTTTCGACCAGGGAAATCGCCGGTAAAGCCGCTCATTTCGACGAGACCGCAGAACTGCCTCGGGAAATACTGCAGAAAGCATTTGAGGCCGGTTTGACCAGCGTTATGGCACCCGACAGTGTCGGAGGTCTTTGCCTGCCTCTTTTCGAAACGGTGCTCATTCAAGAAGAACTGGCTGCGGGCTGCAGCGCCATCGGCGGCTATATCGAAACCAGTGCCATTGCCATGCTCCCGATTTTGGCGCAGAACAAAGCCGAGAACGGCAATAGATTCATCCAGCCTCTCATGGACGAGCTGAACTTTGCCGGATTTGCAGAGAGCATGCTTGATACTGCATCCGGTGACGAGCATTTGCCGACTGTGAAGATATCCGCAAAAGAAGTGGAACTGAGCGGGCGCGTCCGCGTAGTCGCCGGTAATGAATGCAAGTGGTTTGCGCTCAAGGCGAAAGACAGTTCGGGAAAACAATCGATCATAATTGTGGACGGCCAGGCGGACGGCTTAAAAAAAATCGGCAACGTCAACAGATTGGGCAGAAAGTGCCTGGTCACAGTCGATATGGAATTAAATGCCGTGAAGCAGCCCGCTGAAAATGTCGTCGGCACTGCCGGTGGTGCAACCGAGATCATGTCCTTCGTCTTGCCGCGGGCGTATCTCCTCTTCGCTGCAAGCGCCATAGGCATTGCCAGATCGGCATTGGAGCATTCCATCACCTACTCGAAAGAGAGGAAGACTTTTGGAAAACCCATAGGCGATCATCAGGCAGTCGCATTCATGATGTCGGACATGGCTAAAGATATCGAAGCAGCCAAGTTGCTCACGTACAAAGGCTGCAAGCTGGTTGACGGGGGTGAAAACGATTTCGAGACGGCGCGTTTGGCGAAAGTCTTCGCCCAGGAAGCGGCCATGCGCATAGCCACTGATGCAGTCCAAATTTTCGGCGGTTACGGCTATTCCCGAGAGTATCCCGTCGAAAAACTGATGCGCGATGCGAAAACATATCAAGTTACGAGCGGAACAAGTCAACGGCAACTGGCTGATATCGGCCGCAATGCGCTTGCGCTTGCAGCTCGCTGACAAGCAGATATAAGGCCGGCACAAGAATGTTGCCTGAAATAAAAAAAGGACAGCTTCTGAAAGTGAAGGCGCCGCCTTACTTTGAGAAAGAGTACGTATACGAAGTAACCGGCGCCGGGGACAAAATGATCCGCGCCAATTTGCATAATTCTCCGCGAGTAAAGAAAAACTGGACCAGAGAAGAACTGGCTATACTGTTCGACATGGGCATCGTCTCGCTGGTCGACGACGCGGGCCGGTCCTAATTTCGATACTGGCTTTCAGTCTTTTGTTTATGATGATTTCGCCGGTGTCTTTTTGCTGGCGCGATTGCGTTTCTTCTTCGTTTTCTTCTTCTTGGTGGTCGACTTCGCCGGCTTGGCTGGCTTCTTAACTGCCGCCGGTTTCACATCCAAAAAGCTTTGAACATGCTGGATGGGATTCTTTTGCATGATAGTGTGCACAGTTCGCTGCACACCTTCGTGAAAACTCTTCGGCTCGAGCGCGAATCGAATCGCGCAGAAGAAAAGTGAAACACCCAGAAAAACGTAGAAGACTTGCGTCCACAATCCTCTTACTTTTCTAAATCTCAGCGGGGTCTTCGACTTTTTTAGATTGGAGAATTTACCGTCGCTGATATCGATTTTCTGAGTCAGATCCGACTGTCTGGTGGCAGCTTTTAGACCAACAATTTTGCTCGATTCATTGCCGCTTGAACGCCTGCCGCACACGACGCAAAAGTTGAGGCCGAGGTTTAATGGTGCTCCACATAGAGGACAGTTGCCGGACATTAATGGGGACTCTTAGCGGGTCAAGTAATGAGACTGCGGTCACAAACTTATACGAAGGTCGGCTGTCTGAAATCAGCCTGCTGGCGGAGCTATTTCAAAACAGAATCAACCGGTCGGTGCTCTTGGCGAATCTTCCTAAAACTCCACTTTTGGCTGACCCGCACCACCTTCAGTGGCACAATAACGGCTGAACATTTCCTCGATTGAAGACTTGTCGTGCGCCAGTGTTTGCTGTTTGCCGTTGAGCTGCGCGATTCTGTCCTTGAGATTAGTTATCTGCTGCTCGATGAGAGTAATCTCTTCGGTCAACTCAGTCTCTGTAAGAGTAAATGCCTGCGCCAATGTCGAAAATGCTTTTTCCAACTCGCTTTCTACCATGCTGTGTTCTTTCCTTTCCAGCTCCCGCTCGTATATCTAAAGTGCGTCCGCCCAGCTCCTGTTTGCCCCCATGCCGGTTTCAAGGCAGAAAATTGCACAAACAAGTAGACAACTTTATTCTACCCACTTAAAAAGCCGTTGTTGCCCACTAATTCCACGGCAGTCAAATGCCTGCACCGTGCAGGAAGACATCGACAGGGTCGGTGCCGTCGTCGACAACCTCCATGTTTTTCGAATCTCCAGTGGAAAAATCATCGACCGGAACCTCGAATGACTCTTTATTCAGGTCAGGCGCCAGGGCGACCAGATGCTCCAGTTTTTCCAAGCGGCGTTTTAAACTCTTGATCGCTTCGGCTTCTATATCCGGGACCGATTCGCTGGTCACTTTCACCCCGTCGCGATAAATTACCCGCCCGGGCACCCCTACAACCACCGAGTTGGGAGGGACATCTTTAAGAACTATAGAGCCGGACGCCACTCTGACATTCTCTCCGACGACGATGTCGCCCTGGATTTCAGCGCCCGAACCGACAACAACGCCGTTACCCAGCGTAGGATGGCGTTTTTTTCCACGGCTGGCCGAGCCCATCCGGGCGGCCGCGCCTGCTCCCAGGGTGACGCCCTGATAAATGACTACGTCATCTCCGATGATAGTTGTTTCTCCAATCACGACTCCCATGCCGTGATCGATGAAGACCCTGCGCCCGACAGTCGCTCCCGGATGAATCTCGATACCCGTCCAGACCCGAGCCGCCTGAGATACGCATCTGGCCACAGTCGTCAGTCCCTTGCGCCACAAAAAATTGGCAATCTTGTGGGAGACCATGACGTGAAAGCCGGGATAGCAGAGGACTACTTCGAGTCGGCTGCGGGCAGCGGGGTCCTTTTCCAGGATGTTGTCTACGTTTTCGAGCAGATTCAAGGGGAAATTTCCTCTGGCTGAGGCCGTTTTTTGCCCCAACCGTCGCCCTTTTGGGGTTGTCATGGGGTTAATAGGGGCTATTTAAGGGAATTTATAGTGTGTAGATCAGTATTTATATTAAATCTGATCCGTTGCTGGGGGTCCACCTCCTGACATGCGTACTTTCCCCATCCAAATTGGGCGCAGTTGGCATTATTCTCGGTTAAAAGTTCCCCTAGAACTGTCAAATTTCCTTGCCAACTCGGATACAAGCGTTCAAATACACCAATTTTTTGGTGTTCCAAGACGCCAATCACTACGAGGAAAGTCCTGAAAGAGCAGGCGCGTAGAGGCATTTAGAGCAGCAATGGGCAATCAATTCGGTATCAACACAGGAGCAAATGCCGGGGATGGCAACACCCCCAATACTCCTGATGCGGCCGAAAACACCACCGCCCAGACCTCACCCTTAGCTTTCAGCTCCGTAATAAACAACAGTTTCAACAGCGCACTCACCAGCGCAGACCAACTTCTGGCTCAAGAAAGCGCAGTCAAGAAGCCCGATAACTCAACCGCATTGTCCATGGGTGCCAATTTCGTCGGCGGTTTCGGCGGCGGTTTGGTAGATCAGGCCACCGGCTTCTTTAAAAAGAGCAAAACTCAACTGGCCCGCGAAGCCGACTACGGCGGCATTGCCGCCCTGAACGAAGGCAACTCGGCCGCCGGTCACCTTATTAAAACAGGCGAACAAGTCGTTAAGGCCGCCCCCGCGCTCAACCCTTTTAATGCCCAGGGCCAGAAAAACTGGGGAGTACTGACGGACAAGTGGGTTGAAGGTTGGAACGGCACGGCCGACGACAAAGCCCGTTTTGCCGGTACGAACCTGAGTTATTTAGCCACCATGATAGGCGGCGGCGGAAACACCGTGAAGGCGACGGCGAACGTGGCCCAGGATCTGCGCTTGGGAGCAGCGGTCCGCAGCGTATCGATGGGAGACGACCTTGCCCGCACAAGCGCGGCAGTAGGCAACGATTTGTTCAAGGGCGCGGCTCTCAAACCTGGAGTAACCATTGCCCAGGATGCCGGCACCGCTACTCTTGCCACCCGCGTTGCAACGGCAGGCGAAAATCTTTATGCTCGCTCCAGAACCTTCTTCTCCGACACATTAAATGGAGGCAGATCCGCAGCAGAAGTTGCGCCGACCCTCGCCAAGCCTGGTCATCAATTCATCTTACCGGTTACCCACAACCCATCCTTAATACAAAGAGGATGGAATTCCACCAAAGACTTTATGGCTGGAACGGTTAATGTCGGCGAAAGAGGGCTGGCTGGAGAGTCAAGTACGATCTCGCGCGTAACTCATAATTTCTTCGACGTTAAACCTGCCACTATCAGCACTGAAACAATAACTGCGACCGGCAGAGCCAGAGCCGCCACCGCCGCGGAAGATTTCCTGACCGGTATGTCCGTTAAGGAAGGAACTTCCTATCAACAAATAAAGGCGGCAACGGAAGCAGTTATTTCACAGGGCACTCCCAGAGCGCAGACGGAATTCCTGAATGTCTTGCGCAATGCAGGAGTTAAATCAGATGATCTGGTCGCTCAGGGCAATCAGTTCCTGACCAGAATCAATCAAAATGCATTGCTGGAACGCTACGCGCTGCAAACCAACGGCTCCCGAGCCAT
>JADYYD010000217.1 GCA_020853845.1 Candidatus Melainabacteria bacterium | reverse complement strand
GCCGGGCAAGAAATTCGCCACGCCATCAATTTCGATCCGACTAATTATGTCGCGCATGCTTTGATGGCAAAAATTCTCAGCGACATCGGCGACACTCAGGCTTCGGAATTAGAATTCAAGCAAGCTCTCAAAATCGCTCCGGACCAAGCTCTGGTGCATGTCATGCAAGCAGAGTGCATGAACTCGCGAGGAGATATGTCCGAGGCGATCAACGAATATCGAAGAGCCATAGGAATACAACCATCGGCGGAGGCACTTTCCGGATTGGCGGATTGTTTGTTGCAAGCCAGTGACACCATCGGCGCTGTCAAGGCCGCGCGACAGGCCGTCTCTCTTGATCCGAGCTCGGGGCGCGCGCATGTCTCCCTGACCAAGGCACTGCTCAAGTATGGTGAAAAGGAAACGCCAATGCGAACGGCGCGCCAAGCCACTCTTCTCAATCCCACATCCGCTGACAGCCATGTCGTTCTGGGCAGATCTCTTTTCTCTCGCGGCGACGTGCGAGGGGCCGTAGAAGAGTTTCGTCAGGCAGTCAGTCTCGATCCGTTGAATGCGCAAGCACACAACGATCTTGGATATGCGCTCTATAGCAAAGGCGATATGCTTTCAGCCATAAATGAGTTTCGTTTGGCACTGCGAATCAATCCAAGATTGGGTGAAGCAAGAAACAATCTGGAAGTGGCCATTTACGGACTGTCCAGCGGAAAACGCAGACAATAACAGGACTTTCAACATATTGGGCAGAGGAATAGATTGCAAAATCTACTATGCCAGGTACAATTATTGAGGCGAAATCTCACAGATTTTTTGGTTTCTTTTTCCAATCTGCGCACCGCCGGCGACGCCATAGACAGCGACCAGAGAAATAACCCTTGCACCGTATCTGGCATCAGCAAAAATCAGCAGGCAAGACAAGGTCTAAGGCAACCGGCCGCAATCTCGCCTTCAGTATTTTGCTGGCCCCTTTCATTTGCGGAATCGTTTCTCCCATCTCTGTATTGCCCGCCCTGTCGGCTGATGGCGGCGATCAGACCAGTGACGGCAAGACTCTGAAATTTACGCCGGATCCGGCGAGCGCTAAAGCCGAACCGGAAAAAATTTCGACCACATCGACCACATCGAATGATCTAGAAGAGCAGCAAAATTCTGCGGACAAAAGATCGCTCGCGCAAAATTCTGCCAAGTCCGCAAAGGACACATCGCTCTCCGATTTCTCTTCCGATGCCAATCCCGAAGAAGCTGCCCGCAAACTGGCTCAGTCACTTGCTCGCAAGCCGAATGTCACCAGCGTTTCCGGCACTGTGCAAGTGCGGCGTCCGTTCAGGCTTTTTGCATCGCAAGAACTTTTGCACAATATGAGCTTTCGCGATATGCCCGCCCGCGAAGTGATTGCGGAATTGGCACGCCGCGGAAATCTCAATATCATCATCGACAAATCGGTAGTGGGTAAAATTACCGGCGATTTGAAAGATTTGACTCTCGATGAAGCAATGGACACAGTCCTTGCCGCGGCCGGACTGCAAAGCCGCAAAGTCGACAACACAGTCATCGTCGGCTCGCCGCAGGCGATGGTGCAGCTAGGTTTAAATCGTCCCGTTGCCCGGGTTTTCAAATTGAGTTATGCGCATCCATATGACGTTGCGATGCTTCTCAACGCGTCGGTTTTCAACCGCGGCTATTTGCCGGACTTCAACATGGAATTAGAGCGCAGCGGCGATCTTGGCGTCGATCCGACAGCAGCAGAACATGGGCTGAAAGAAGAAGCGAAAAACAGACAGGTCACCAAGCTCGACACTGAGCGCAAACTTCTGCGCGGCATCAGCAGAAGCCAGACTCAAGAGGGTGTGGGCTTTAACAATGCCGCCGTCGATCCGGGCACACAGCAAATTCGCACGTTCCAGGAAGTGCCGGTTGATTACAACGTCGATCCCAATGGCGGCTCAACCATTGTGGTGCCCGATGTGAAAAACAGGCAGGTATTGGTCGTCGGCACCGTTGAAGATTGCAATGTCGCCGAAGAAGCGATACGAATACTAGACCGCCGGCCGCGGCAAGTGCATGTGCAAACATCGCTCGTCGAGCTGACCAACCAGGGCATAAGACAACTCGCCGCCAACGTGAGCACCCAGGGCGGCGGCGTCTCAGCATCGGTTTTGGGAAATGCCGCCGCACCCTTAGTCCGCTATTTGCCTGGCTTGGGAGGGCAATCCAATAACATTGCCGGCTCCGGATATCAGGTCACAAACAACGTGCAATCCGGACTGGCGATTCCATTTACCCAATCAGACACCACAGTAGTGCAGACGGCAAACAGCATCGCACCAGCCTCCAACAGCGTCACCAACTTCGCGCCTGCCAATCCATTTACCGGTCTTATCGGGGCAGTTTTGCCTGTCGCAGCACAGCAGATAGCCGGAGTTTCATCGGTTCCGGCCGCACAGACCGGTATAAATCTATTGACGCTGGGCAGCGGCGCAGGCGGCAGGGCCAATATCGCCACTCTTCCCACAGCGCTCAACATCAGCCTCAACATGCTTTTGCAGACGAACAAAGCAAAGCTCATCGCCAATCCATCCGTAGTGGTCGTGGACAACACCGAGTCTTTGATCACCCTGGCGCAGGAAGTCGTTCACAAAGTCACCTCCACCGTTTCTCTGGGTGTAGTCACAACCAACGTCGAGCTGACAAAAGCGGGGATATTTTTGAACGTGCTTCCGAAAACGACCGAGGACGGTTTCATTACCATGCGCTTGAGACCGCAGGTTTCGACACCCCTCGGTGCTCCCCTGGTTTTCGGCAACCCCAACTTGAACCCGACTATCGTTACCTTGCTGAACATCCGCGATATCATGTCTCAGGAAGTGCGCGTCAAGGACGGACAGACCCTCGTGATCGGCGGTTTGTTCACTGAAAACGAGGCGGCCATTCTGGCCAAAGTGCCCTATTTGGCAGAAACACCAGTCTTGGGTGCGCTGTTCAGAAATAGTCTCAAGGGACGAAATCGCACGGAACTGATGCTTCTGATTACGCCGAAAATCGTCGAGGACGATCCGAATCCTACTCAAGTAACTGACAAGCCCGGCTCACCGCTGATGTAGTCGATTACTTCGATTGGCTGTGCAAATCGAGCGCACTGTAAGTGACGACATCGCCTTTTTTGATGTCCGACTTGGCTGACAGCCCCTTAATTTTTTCAATCGAATCCACCGCATTTAGTGGCACTTTCTCATGCGCAATGCGATCTTGTTTTACGAGTTCCGCGGCGATCTTGTCGCCTGCCTTGATATCGGACACAGCCATCACTACCGGTGCTGAGTTGCGTTTGTCGATTTCAGCTTGCTCGGCTTGTTTTTGCGGCGCAGTGACAATGATGCCGCCGATCAGCAATGCCATGCCCAGCACGTTGCCTAATATAAAACCGGTGTTGCGATTCAATAGTGCCATTTCAATCACTCATGAAGTTACAAGCTGGCAGCCGGGAAGCGCCTGGCGCAAATCATTCAATGCGCCCTCCGATAAGCCCAGCCCCTTCAGTCCGACGCTCTTCAGATTAACAAGTCCATAAAAAAGATGCAGCCCGGCATCGGTGATTTTCGTGTATGAAACATCCAGTTCGGTTAGTTGTGTCATGCCGCTCAAATGAATGAGCCCAAAATCCGTGATGTTGTTGTCGTCCAATTCAAGCTCAGTAAGAGCTGTCATACCGGCTAAGTGCTGCATGCCGTCATCGGTGATCATCGTGCTCTTGAGACGCAGCCATTTGAGCTGATTCATCTGGCTTAGAAATTGCGCGGCTTTGTCGTCCACTTTAGTGTCTTGCAAATCAAGACTCTGCAATTTTTTCAAACGCGCAAGCGCTTTCAATCCCTGACCGCCGGCTTTTATGCCCTGCAAATCGAGAACTTTGAGTTCGGACAATTCAGCCAGACAGGCAAGTCCCTGATCGGAAATTTTTGTTTCTTCCAAATCCAGCACCTCCAGTTTTTTCAAACCCATAAGGTGATTCATGCCCTGATCCGTAAGAGGAATGTGTCCCAGTTTCAGAATGCGCAAATTGGTAAGTTTGCGAATGTACCAGAGTAAGCTGTCGATGTTTTCAGAACTGGGAATGCCGGCTTCGAGCTTCTTTATGACGCGGGTGTAGCCGAGGTCGAGTTCAATCAATCCTGTCATGCGCGAAAGATGCGACATAGAGGCAGAGCTTACGTAGGCGCTGTACAGCGAAACGGCAGCAAGGTCGTCGGCTCTCAGCGCGTCCAGCGGCGACAGATATGCATTAAGCGGGTCATTAATAGACAGCTTGACAAGCGAGCCTTCGTCAACCGTGACGCGACCGCGCGCCTGGCCGATGTATTTGACTCCGGTCTCGTCGTTCAGAATGTACAAATCGCCCAGGGAGCGATCCATGGGAAAAGGCAGCACTCTTTGCTGTGTTGTCATAGAGGAGCTATCGGTGCCTTTTCTGAATTACAGTGCCTTACAACTTGCAATTGCACCCGAGCTCGACCGAACTAAGTGCCCTTGTTGAAAAACCAGCCCCTGACTCCGGTCCAGAAACCGCGCTTATTGCCGACTTCCTCTCTGACCTTCGCCAGCCTGAGCTTTTCTAATTCAAATTTTACCTTAGTCAGGTCGCTTCTGAAATCGTCTGTATTTATGGCGACGGCAATTGCTCTGTCCGCTTGATTCTGCAGGTCCGGCAGCAAGCGCAGCTCTGCTTCCAGACGAGCCATATTGGCTCTGTCTTCGACGCGATCGTTGAGCAGGCGAATAATCGTCTCTTGAGCTTCCAAAAGCAAACCGCGAAGCTCTTCGATGGCTGCCGTCTTATCATCAATGGACACGGCAGAGATTTTTTCCGGCGCCACAGGTCCGACGGAAAAATCCATGGTGTTCTTCGTCACGAGCGGCATCATATCTGCTTTGATGAGCCCGACAAAACTTTCCAGAACATTCACGAGCTCAGCTTTCGAGACTGAATCAGTTTGACTCAAGCGCTGCAATGCATTGGCTGGAGACTGGGCGGGAAGCGCACCGGTTACTTCGCTGCTTCCTGCGGCATTCGGCTCGGCGGTTTCTTCGGTGACGAGATTTTTTTCACCATCGATAACGATAATTTCTTCAGAGTCGGTGGGAGTGCCGTTATTCCCTTCCACTTCATCCGAGGAAAACAATGATTTGAGGGCTTCTTCGCATGGAGCCGCATCGCTTTCGGAAGGCTGGGACGATGGTACTGGATTTGGTGTGTTGGTCACTTGCATATTGGTCATGTCTTCCTCGGCCTTCTTCCGGTCGTCCAATGCTAACGCACGCTGGCTGCCATTATCCTGGGTTTCCAATCGCTTGTCCAGACGACCTCTTTATATGCGCCCAATATATGCAATATTAAAATGCGAACAGCAAATGCAGTTGATATTAGTGCCGTTTCGGTTTTGCCGCCGGCGGTTTTTGAACGAGCTGCGTGGGATTTTTCAAACCGAAGTAGAACTCCAAAATTTGTTTTGCAATCGGCGCGCAAACAGATCCGCCGTGACCGCCGTGCTCCACGAAACAGCACATGGCAATGCGCGGCTTGTCTGCCGGTGCATAACAAGCAAACCAGGCGTGAGTTTTACTGCCTGCGGGCGGAGCTTCCGCAGATCCGGTTTTTCCAGCCACCTCGATGCTGCCGAGTTTAGTGGCACCGGCGGTACCACTGGCGACCACTGCTTTCAAACCTTCAAGCACGACATTCAAATACTTGGGGTTCATTTTGATCTTCTCTTTGGCAGGAGGCGGAATTTGTCTGTCCGCGATCTTCATAACAAGATGCAGTCCCGGCACCTGTCCGCGCATGCCGAAAGCGCCGAAAATGCGAGCGCCTTGAGCAGGAGTAACCTGCGTAAATGTCTGACCGATAGACATGTGCAATGTATTGCCCGGATACCACTTCTCTTTCAATACACGCAGCTTCCAAGCCGAATCCGGAACCAGTCCGGAATTCTCGTGGCGAAGTTCTACACCGGTCGGGCGTCCAGCCCCGAATTTAACGCCCCAGTCCTTGATCATCTCCGGCGTCATCTTCAAACCCATCTGATAGAAGGCGGAGTCTCTCGACCAGGCGAGGCATTTGACTAGATCGAAAAGACCGGTGCTGTGCGTCCAGTCACCGAAAAAGAAGCCACCAAGGCTGATACCACCAGAAACGTGCAATTTGGTGTCCGGTTTGACCACTTTATTTTCAAGCGCGGCAATGAGAGTGATGGCTTTCCAGATTGAACCAGGTGGAAAACCTGACAGAGCGCGGTTGTGCATGGGGTGAGAGGGAGCATTGATCTTCTTCCAGACAGCCGGCGTGATCCGGCGAGTGAAGACATTCGGATCGAAACTCGGCCTTGATACCATGGCCAGAACTTCGCCGGTTTGCGGATCAATCGCCACCACCGCGCCCGATCTGTCGCCCAGAGCATTCCAGGCGGCTCTCTGCAGATCGAGATCTATAGATAGAACAATCGGCTGGCCGGCTTTCGATTCTTTTGTAATGACGGGCTTTGCCGTCTCCTTCGAGAGCGACGTGCCCATAGCATTGACGGCCACACGCTGCTCGCCGTCCACTCCGCGCAATTGCACGTCATACAATCGCTCGATGCCGTCCTGACCGACTACATCGCCCATGCGCCTTTCGGGGCGCGTTTCCAACTGCTTAGATGTAATCTCACCGCAATACCCAAGCACATGCGCGCACAATTCACCCTGCGGATAATTGCGCGAAACGTCAGCCAAAATATCGATGCCGGGAAGAAAGAGGCGATTCTCGTAAAAGTTGGAGACGATTTTCATGTCCACATCATGCTCGATTACATAAGGTAATACCGAGTGCGACGCTTTAGCCTTCATCAACTGAGCATGCACCTTTTGAATCGGCAGGTCCAGCACTTTCGAGAGTCGAATGGAAAGATCGGAAAGGTGCTCAATCTGATTCGGTATTGCCACCATGGACAGTGACTGCTTATTGGTGGCGAGCAGATTTCCATGCCGATCGTAGATAATTCCGCGCGGAGCGCGCAGGAATGTGACGCGCGTAGAATTGTCTACGGCGCGCGCTTTGTAGTACTTATTCTGCAGAATCTGCAACCAGAATAAGCGCGCAATCAGTGCGGTCATGCACAAACTTATCACGATGAGAAGAACGACCATTTTGCCGGTCGTCTCGAAGGGTGGTGTTTTCAATGGCGATGACGAAGTGATCACTGCAGTTACTCTCTTACGTCACGGCTGGTAAAAAACTCGAACCAGGCGCGCATCGGAAAGTAGATGAACGGCGCAATAAGCGAATTGAGAATGGCTTCAGGAAAAGCAATTTCGGCAAGGCGCGGCAATACTTCCGGACGGCCAATCATATGCAATTGCAATGCAGTTATCGACTCTGCAAAAACTGTGCCTCCGAGCACCAGAGGTATGCAAAGCAATGTCGCTTTGTTGAAACTCTTGAGAGAGAAATATCCGGCCAGCCAACCGACAATCGGATAGGAGATGGGGTAAATAGGCAGCATGGTCAAATAGAAAGATGCGAATATGGCACCGATGATCAACCCGCTGACGGAGCCTGAGGCGATCTGCATCATGATGGCTTGATCCACCGGCTGCATGCGCAATTCTTCCGGTGTCGGTTTTCGCAAAGGCGATCCGAAAACAGCTCCCCAAGTGATTGTGATAGCCAGAGGCAAGCTGCACAGCATGGTGTCGAGCGACAATTTCGTCAGCACCGTCACTTGAAGCAGCCAGGCGAACACAACTATCAGCCCGGCGAATCCGATTTCGCCAAGGCGTTTTCTGGCTCGAATGGACATGAGCTGGATCACGGCTACATCCCCAGAGGCGGAAGAATCAGCACCTGACTCAAATCGTAACAGTTTTCGCTGAGCTTAACTTCGATCTGCATGGAGGCGCCGTTAGTATCGCGCCGCACGCCGACCACCGTGCCGACCGGGTGATTCTCGGGAAAAGTGCCGCCTTTGCCGAGGCAACTGACTTTCTCTCCGACATCAACATTGGTGCCGACCGGCACCCAGTCGATTTTGGCTTGTTTCTGGAAATTACCCGAAAGAATGCCTGTGACGCCGGTTTTCTTCAATACAACGCCAAGTTTCATATCCGGATCGGTCAGCAATTTAACGACCGATGCATGGTCGCTCACTTTTACCACCTGGCCGACGACACCATCGGAAGTGATGACGGCGGAACCATCAGTGACACCTTCGTGAGTACCTTTATCCACTGTTATCTGCTCGAACCAATTGTCCGGATTGCGAGCGATTACATCGGCGGCGATCGTCTTTCGGTCCGCCTTCTCGCGCAACCCTAAAAGCAGGCGCAGCTTATTCGTATCTCTCGACTGCTGTTTATACTTGGTCAGCTCCAGCTCCGACTTCGCCAGCTTCTCTTCCAGAGTCTTGATTCTTTCAGAGGACTCGATCAATTTCTCAGCGAGATTTTTGGTCGACTCGACCTGGGTTGCGCCTTTGGTGAAGACTGAACTGATCCAGGTTTGTGTGGACAAAACAGTGCCGCGAACCGGTCCGGCAATCATCCAGACGAGTATCAAAAAAAAGACAACCTCAGCGATCGCCTCAGAATCAAGGTTTCCCTGGTTCTGGGATGCCACCTGTAACGTCTCCCTAACTTTCGCAGAGTGCGCTTGCCAGCACGCGGCGATATGCCGAATCAGTGAGCATCTTGCCGGTTCCAATCGCCACGCCGGAGAGCGGATCTTCGGCAATCAATACAGGCACTTCGGTCTCATTGGAAATGAGCTCGTCGAGACCCTGCAAGAGCGCGCCTCCACCGGTGAGCATGATGCCGCGATCGTAAATATCGGCAGCCAATTCCGGCGGGCAACGCTCCAGCGTGCGACGGACAGCCTCTACGACCCGGGTCAATGTTTCCGTCATTGCTTCGCGAACTTCGCCGCGGCTGATCGTGACCGTGCGCGGCAGACCGTTTATCAAGTTCAATCCCCGCACTTCATAACGATCGTTCTCGACCGTTTTATATGCGGAGCCCAATCGGAATTTGATTTCTTCGGCGGTGCGCTCGCCAATTGCCAGGGAGTGCACTTTCTTCAAATAACGAACGATGGCATCGTTCAATTCATCGCCTGCAACGCGCAGCGATTCATTGACGACGATCCCGGAGAGCGAAATTACAGCTACTTCGGTGGTACCGCCACCGATATCAACAATCATGGAACCGGTCGCTTCGGCAACAGGCAATCCCGAACCGATTGCAGCAGCCATCGGCTCTTCAGGCAAGTATGTTTGGCCTGCGCCGGCACTGCGAGCAGCTTGCCTGACAGCATTGCGTTCCACATCAGTGATTCCGCAGGGCACACCGATGGCAAGATCGGGAGCCATCCAGCCGCGGTTGCCGTTAAGCACCCGGCTGAGGAATTCTTTCAGCATGTACTCAGCATATTTGAACTCGGCTATCACGCCGTCTCTGAGCGGTCTTGTAGCACGCACGCCTTGAGGTGTACGCCCCAGCATCGCCCTTGCTTCTTCGCCGACGGCTCTGACTGAATTGGTCAGATCGTCAACGGCGACGACGGAAGGCTCACGCAGGACGATGCCCTGCTTATCAACATAAATCAGAGTATTGGCGGTGCCGAGATCAACACCGATGCCTCTGCGAATATAGTTCTTGAACAAGGCAACAAACCCCTGTTGAATGCGATTGAAAGACAGGTAAATTAGGCGCTACCAGCGTTAAGTCTAGCACGAATGCAGAATTGCTTACACGCTAAACGGCATAGTATCAGGGCTTCAGGCTTGCTAAGTGGTAACAGGTCTATATCCGATCACACCACTTTTCAGCAAAGTCAGGGGCTTTTCGCCATCCATGGTAAGGGCGAACGCCTGCTCGTCGAACCAGCGCAAAGTGCCGGAAAAGCGCTCGCCGCCTACAGCCAGGAACTCCAGGCGCACTTTGTCGCGGACATATTGTTCCAACTGAGCAACACTGGGACCTTTGCCGCCGTGCTCTCTTGCGCTCATCTTTGCCTCCTGCCGCTGCAGATATTGTGAGTTTGATATTACCAGGATCGGCGGCAGCGCCGGTTGCCAAAAGGAACTCCGTAAATACCCTGAACTCTCTTCAGTGCCTTCACAATTCCAGCTCCCGGCAAACTTGAGGAGAATCTAATTTATCCGGTCATCAAGACCAAAAGGCAACGAGGACGCGTCGGCTTGAAAGAAACCGCAACGGCGAGAAGAACATCAGTCCCGGCAGTCAAAGCATTTGTCGCCGCATTGCTTTTCATCGTGCTCATATCTTTTGTCAACGCGCAATACGCCCGTGCAGTCGGCACGCACAAACTGATGGCGCCTTACTCGCGAGACGTCGGACATCCTGTTCGAGAGCTCATGAGTGCGAGGTTTTACAAAGGCGACATGATCAATTCGTATCAGCCGTCGCAATTCGCCATCTCCGTTCTTT
>JADYYD010000216.1 GCA_020853845.1 Candidatus Melainabacteria bacterium | reverse complement strand
GCGACCCCAGCGATTATGCCGACCTTGTTTAGGTGGCTGGCGCTTCCAGCTTGTAGCCCTGGCGGTGAATGGTTTTGATGATCGACTGCTGACCTTCGGTGTCGATTTTGCCGCGCAGTTTCGTGATGTGCACTCGTATCGTGTCGGGTGAAGCTTCCGATTCTGCCGACCAGACGCGGTCGAGAAGCGCTTCGGGACTGAACACTTGATTGGGATGGCGCAAGAAAAATTCCAACAGTGCAAATTCTTTCGGCAGCAACGCGACTTCCTGTCCTGCTTTTGTGACTTTGAAGCCTTGCGGATCTAGTTCGATATCGCCACAACTGAGCACGTTTTGCTTGATCTCGCCTGAGCGGCGCAGTAGTGCGCGCACGCGCGCGGACAGTTCGCGCGGATGAAATGGTTTTGTCAAATAATCATCGGCACCAGCATCAAGTCCGGTTTCTTTATCGACGATTTCGCTTTTGCCTGTGAGCATCAGCACCGGTGTCTTGCCGCCTTTGGAACGAAAGCGTTTGCAAACTTCAATGCCCGTCAAATCAGGCAATTGCCAGTCGAAGATCAAAACGTCGTATTTGTCGAATCGGAGACGCTCCACTGCGTCGTTCCCGGTGTTGACGACATCGACGGTGTAGTGCTCGTCGGTGAGCCAATCAGTCACTACTTCGCACATTTCCAGATCATCTTCGACCAAGAGAATTTTCGCCACTGCAATTTCCTTTCGAAGCACGCTGGAGGGAGATCTTAAGGTTAACACCATCCTGCCGTCAATTCATAAGTATAATTCGATTGACTGCTCTGGGTAAAAACGGCTCGAGGCTGATTGGCTTGCAATTAGATCTGAAACTTTCACAGAAGGGGTTGTTGCTGGTTTCGATCCCGCTTGTGTTTCAGATTGTCTTTGTTGTCGTGCTTGCCGGATTGATTTCTAGTGCGGAAAACGACGCCCGCATTGCCAAACGCGGTGAGCGCATTACTGCGCGGGTGGGGAATGTTTCCAAGGGAATAATTGAAGCCGAACTGGCGCTTATTGGTTATGGTTGCCGCCGTTATCCGCAATTGAAAGAGCGATATGAAGAAATCGATTTGAAGCTTCCAAAAGATTTCGAGCAATTGAAGAACCTGGGCAAAGATGTGCCGGAGATTGCGACGAATATCACAAGTCTTGAACTTGACGTCATTCGATTGCGACACAACATGAGGGTTTCGCTTGCTGCAATTGAAAGCGGAGACTGGATGCCTGCTGTTGTGAAACTGGCAAGTCAAAGCACCAATTCTTACTTCTCTGTCAAGAAAGAGATTGAGGCAATCACAAATCATATCAAGAAAAACTATAAGACGGACGAGAAGGAAGAAGCGACGAAAGCCTTGATATGGGCAGTTCTAATAGTGATGTTGTGTACGAACATTGTCGTCACAATCGGCATGGCGTTGTACTTCAGCAAGAGCATCGCCGGTCGATTGAATGTGCTTGCAGACAATGCGGTGCGCGTTAAAGATCACAAAGAGTTGAATCCTCTGATTTCAGGCAACGACGAAATCGCAGAGCTGGACAAGACTTTTCACTCCATGTCGAATGCATTAATCAAGGCGGAGCAACGTAAATCAGAGTTCGTTTCTATGATCAGCCACGACCTGCGCAGTCCTCTCACGTCGCTTCAATTTACTCTTGCTCTGGCTGAAAAAGGATCGTTCGGAGAGTTGAACGAGAAAGGGAAAGAGCGATTCGCGCGTGCTGACTTCACTGTTCAGCGCCTGGTTAAGCTGATCAATGAGCTTCTCGATATTGAGAAACTGGAAGCCGGAATGCTGCACATGGAGATGCAGCCGGAAGATCTCGATGGGCTGTTGAAGCGCTCTATCGATTCTGTTGGTCCGCTTGCGGAGAAGAAATCAATTGTTGTCGAAACACCGGAAAGTGGTTTGAAAGTCAATGTAGAAGCGGATCGCATTGTTCAAGTTCTGGTCAATTTGATCTCCAATGCAATTAAGTTCGCGCCTGAACATTCAAAGATTGTCGTGTCCGCTGTCGATTTGCCCACCGGAGCTAAAGTCACTGTTGCAGACGAGGGCAGAGGTATTCCACGTGAGATGGTGAGCACGATATTCGATCGGTTCTCTCAAGTCGAGCGTGAAGATGCCACTACGCACGGTGGCAGTGGGCTGGGCTTGGCGATTTGCAAAGCGATTATCGAAGGGCACGGTGGAATAATCGGTGTAGACAGCGAGGAAGGCGTGGGCAGCCGCTTCTGGTTTATCGTGCAGAAATGCTGACGCCTGGTCGGGGAAGAATGTTGGTGCGTGCCGAGGTTCAAAGGCATTAATCTCTGCTTCTGTTTAACAACTCCAAAACATTGCTTATCTAGTGTTGGGTCAAGTAAGTGTGTCCCCGGCGCCGCATATACCGGCGCCCCTTTCCAAATTCAACCGGAGACGCCAGATGTTCACTCCCACACTAACACTCACCCCGGTAACCAACGACGCCAGTAATGGAGGGCGCAAAGAAAGGTCGAGCGATGATTGGAGGTCATATGCGGTAGCCGCAGCGATAGCGCTTAACGGCGGCTTTCGAGCTGCCTCCAAGCGCATGGTCAGGCAGGCTAAAGAAAAAATCGACCCCTTTCCTCCTAGCGCCTATCGCATAGTCGCGCTCAATATATGCGAATTGATTGTCGCAGCCGATCGGCGCCGGTTCGAGCGTGCCACTATGCTGAAGCGGACAGCAATCGATGGAATGCGTTCGATATCAGGCTCTGAGCTGGATGAGCTGAAAGAAGTGCTCGAACAGATCTGCAGTCTTCTGGAATTGAAATCTTAGCTGTTTCGCGTTCTATGCGTAAGTGCGTTGCTGGCGCGTCGGGCGGCGTTGCTGGGTTTCCGGGAAACTCCAGTGATGCAAGTCGTTCTTGATTGGACCTCTGCTGTCGCCGTGGCGCCAGCCGACAGCCTTCAGCGCGTTTTGCACATCAGGATCTCTCCAGTTGGAGATATCCAGCGCCCTGCCGAACGTGTGGTTCGAGCTGGTCGGTTTACCCGCCACGAATGTCGTTCCACCGCGGCTGCGACTGTAAATCTCGGTCTGAGTATCGACGGTTCTTCCGGCACCATTCTTGCCTGAAATCTGAATCGATTTGCCCTTTGCTGCGAGCATTTCCTGAGCTCGTGCAAAAGCGCGCGCGGCTTCGCCCGCAAGCCAGTAATCCTGCTGCTCGCCGCGTCTATTACTCATCGATGTTACTAAGCCTTTTTGCCCGACATACAAAGCGTCAGGCACGCGGGATAGTACAGCCTGATCTCGCACTGGTTCGAGAAGCCGTTTGGTGCCGTCCAGGGGGGGCACGAATAGTTCGTTTCCGCGGTTGATTTCTGGTCGGCCGCGCCGCAAATCGGGAAGCTCGCTGCGACCCTGATTCATGCCTGGAAGCGGCGCCGGGCGGAATACAGCGGGATGAATGGTGACGACTTCACCTCTGGCAAGTTTGTCCCAATCGATGGCTGAGTTTTGCTGCTGCGGCAATCCTATCTGCCTGTGGGCGGCAGCGGGGCGAATATTCGGATCGAAACTCAAACCAAGCATTTGGTCGAGACTTTGACGGCTGATTTCCGGCATGGTGCCGTTGTTTTTCAACAGTGATTCGCCGATTGAAGTCCCGGGCGTCCACGAGGCGCGCGCGATATTTTGCCAGGCCTCTTCGGTGGAGTTGAGCGGTGCGACGGCGAAGTTTTCTTTCGCCGCGGCTGCAGTTTGATCGTGGTCGCACCCCTGGCAAACGTGTTCGTTGAGTGCTTTGGATTCCGTCATGGGCAATTCTCAAAAGGTGCGGTGCGGCTCAGGAGCCGGAGGGCGGATGCGCGGTCGATGAGTGACCTGGCAGCGTCTTCTTTTGGGGAGAGGAAGGTGGGTTGAATGATACTAATCGGAGAAGGTCCAGAGCTTAAATTGCCCCAGCCAAAAGATATTCGAGCAAGAGTGACTTTAGCGTGAAGTTTAATTTCTCCTCCTTTCTGCTTCCAGCAGTTGGCGCAAGTAGACGCGAGTCATGGCGCCATGCGCGCCCTCGCCCCGCTCTGTGTAATTGCTGCGCTTAAATACAATTCCATGCGACGCCAGAGTGTCGGCGCTGACGACTGACGAACCGCGACTGTTTTCACTGTAAACACTGTTGGTGTTTAACCCTGCGCGCCTCAATTGCTGTTGGACGCGTGTTTCCAAACTATTCGTCTGGCCTGATAAATGGTCTGTGTAGATTACTTGAAATTGTTTTCTACCGGACGCTAGATCGCGCAGATTGTCGGTGATCCATTTATCGTATGCTCGCGCGTTATACATAGAATCGAGGACCGTGACGGATGTGACTTTGTCGCCCAATCCGTTGTTGTAGAGTTGCGCTCTTGTTGGGCTGAAACCGGCAGAGTGCGAAATGATGCCGATGCTGGCGATGTTGTCGACGGACTTTCCGCGCAATTCGGGAGTCTTGCTCATGATTTCGTTTAGCATATTTCTGTAGAAACCCTGCTCGTCCGATCGGCCGCGAGCCGGGCTGTTTGAGCCGGGGCGCGACTGCCACTCCGGAACTACAAGAACGGTTTGCGGATCTGCCGATTTCATTTGCTCGGTGAGCTGAGAATAGTTGAGCGCCGCGTGAGCGCTGGTTCTATAACCATGGTTGTAGATGAGAAGCCGGGTCGGGAGCGATGGATCGTAGCCCTGGGGAACAAGCACCGCCGCGTCGACTTTGTGGTTGCCGGTACTGTTGTTCAGTTTCAGCTCACGGATGCGCGGCGCCTCGCCCGCTGCGAAATTGAGGACGCCACCGTCCTGGACGCGATCGTGGTTACGGTCGAATCCTCGGGCGCCTGTTGCCGTGGCGAGAACGAGATTCTCCGGTGTCCACGAAGCACGCGCGAGGTCTTGCCACGTTTCCTGCGCATCCGCGCTGGTCGCTCCCGGGCGACCAACTTCGGCAGAGTAGTCTCGAGACCGATCTGGTGCGGGAGAGTAGCGTTGGGATTGTGTGGCGAGTTCGTTCATGAACAGTTTTTATCTCAGGAATGGTGAGTAAATGGTGAGTGAAATTCTCAGAAGTTCAATGTGCATTCACGCGAAAGTTTTAGCGCCGCCGCTTTCTTTCTTCTTCAGTGACCTGCCTTACCTGCTCGAGAAGCGCTTCTTTACCGGCTCTGCTGAGGTTGCGACGGGCGCGGCCCCAGGCGCCGCCTTCGGGAATGCTTACTACTGAGATTTCCAATTCTTTGACGGTGCGACCCAAGCCAATCGCTCGTGCAGCACCATCGGCAAGATCGAGAACTCTCTCGTGCACTCTTTCTGAGCCGTCCGGGCGCGGTTTCTTGTCACCGGCAAAAGGACCGTGATCTGTTATGACCACTCGTGTGTCCAGTCCCGTCTTGGGATTGCGAACGCTGAGAACTGTGCCGAAAGGAAACTCACGGCTGGCTGCGGTGTGTTCATCTTTTTTGAATCTGATGCCGCTGGCGGTGTGGCTGTCCTGCCAGTAAACCGACGTCACGCCTTTGAATTTATCGCCTGCATCGTACTTTCTTTCGAATGGGCTTTTCCACTCACCATCTATAAGAGGTCCGGTGCGTCTTGCCGCGTCTGGTCTTTCTGGCCTCGCGGCGTCTGGTCTTTCGGGCCTTGCCGCATCAGGCTTTTCCGGCCTTGCGGCGTCAGGTCTTTCGCGTCGCTCTCGTCTCCTTTCCGGAATGACCGCTCCATTGTCGACGACTCTGCCGTTTTCAGAAATCCTGTCCAGGAGTGCGGCGCCGCGATTTTTGAAATCGACAGGACGCCCCGAAACTTTTTGTTGAACCAGTCTTCCATCCGGCATTTGCACTGCGCGCAAGGCGTTCAATTCAGCGCCGTCTCTATTGCCAACATACACAGCCAGAAGATTGTTTTTGCCGGCCGGTTCCTTTTCCAGTCTGACCCTATTGGTGGTGCCATCGGGTTGCTGGACGGTGAAACTGGTGATGCCGGCCTTAATCAGCTCATCCGCCGCTTTCAACCGGTCTTTCGGATCGGCCTTCGGGTCCATTAATGTTTCGGTGCGTTTTCTGTTGTCGCCTTGCAGAGCCATCGGCAATGCATCGGTTGTCCCGCGCAAAACTTCTGCGCCGGTTTCTTTAATGCGTGTGGGTGGCAAAATACCCTTTTCTTCAAGGGCTCTACCCGCAGGTGGTGTGTCGCCGGAGCCAAGCCAACTTCTAAGAGTCTGGCCGACCTTGTCTCCAATCGCCGTGACGCAAGTTCTCATATCGCTGAAATTGCATTGATTGGCGACATCCGACCATGTCGATGATTTCTTCTCGGGCGCGAAGTCCAACGTTCGCGATGAAGGCGCTGGTTCTACGCTTGCGCCGATTCCTGCGACCGGGGCGACGTGGCGCTCTGCCACAGTCACTTGTGGTGCTGTTTCTGCTGCCATGTTCGACCTCGCCTAGCGAATTTTTGCCAGGGAGAAATAGGCAAAAGAAGGAGCAAAGCAATG
>JADYYD010000215.1 GCA_020853845.1 Candidatus Melainabacteria bacterium | reverse complement strand
TCCGGGTGCGGGGCTCAGTAGTTTGGTTATCCCTAACTATGCAAGCGAACCGCCCCCGGAGTGCAGAATAATCAGCACCAGGTTCAGGATAATCACGACTTGCAGTTGGTTAGCGAACACTAAGATTTACCTTGAATTGACTATCCACGCGCTTTTCGCGCTTCTTTCACTGTGGATGTCTATAGTCTGGAAGATAGCGCAATTGCTTGCGCGTATTACCAGGATATCTCACATCGCAGAGGCGTCAACCCTTTGTTGCGCAAACGCCACAGAGGCCTGCACAAGGCTCATCACGATGCCCTGTAAACCGGCGCAGCATGGGCTTTTGCAAAGATCTCCTCCTTGTTCACATTTCTGTCATTCGAGAAATATTGATCTATATAGGCTTTGTTCACTGCATCAATAAGTGCTCGCATAGCGGAAACTTCGATGTCTTGATCGACACCCTCGCCTTCGTATTGTTTTCCTGCGGCGGCAACAATAGCAATTCGCGATCGGCTGTTTGCGTTTATTCCTGCGCCTTCCGAGCGGCTCTGGTGCGAGAGAATTTCTATGAAACCAAACCTCTCTTCGATGGCTCGCTTCACAGCAGCGAGGGCGGAGTCCTTGCCGAGATGCTCTTCTTGTATCTCACCTTCTCTGTCGAAAAATCTTCCATGCAATCTCACAGTCGCGCGATTGGCGTTTTTACCATAGTCAATGCGTTCTACTGTAATCGGCTGTCTGAATTCGAAGTAAGCGCCCATCAGTTCTTCATCAGTAACGCCTTTTCTTCTGTCGCTGAATTTGTTTTTGATATATTGCGCAATCGCCGCTTTTTCATTGTCTTTGCAAACAAATCCGTAGTCTTCGATTATGGATTTGGCATGATTGCCGCCGCTGAGCGGTCCGAAAAGCATGGTGATGCGCTTGCCGATATCTCTGGGATCAAACGGCTGGTATGCCATTGGATTTTTGAGTATAGCGTTGGTGTGCCCGCCAGACGAATGGCGAGCCGCATTGTCACCGCTTACCGGCCAGTGCGGCTGGCGAGGAAGCATGTATTGATTAACGAAATCTGATATTGTCTGGATGCGCTCTGCGGCAATGCCCGTGTAGAAGGGCTCTGTGTCAGCCATCTTCTCAATCTGCCGGTCGCCGAACTGACGGATGATCATGATGCATTGCTCGAGAGACGCGTTACCGGCGCGTTCGCCAATGCCATTAATGCAACCTTCGATTTGTCTGGCCGGTCCGCCGAAAACTGCATTGATGGTGTTGGGCACGGCAAGCCCGAGATCGTTGTGGCAATGCACGGACCATGTGATTGCTCTGTCGGGAAACTCTCGCTCGATGATTTCGGCGTGCTTGCGCATTTTGGCCACGAAGTAATCCTCGCCTTCCAGAGTACAGGCTCCGCCGATGGTGTCAGGGCAGTTGATGATGGTGGCACCGGCTGCCACGGCAGCGCGGATCAATTCAGTCGTAAAATCGAAGTTCTCTCTCATGCGGGAATACCCTTCCGGGCTGAATTGGACTTCCATCCCCGCCTTTGCCGCCATGGCGACAAGTCTGTAGACGTCATTGACGATCGCTGCCTTATTGTCCGCGCTGCTGCCCAATGAGGCAGGCATCAATTCAGGATCAACCGGGACGTAAGTATGCAAACGTGCCTTGCCGTGCGGGATTGCCGGGCGAAGAGACTCGATTGTCTTTATCACCTGCTCTTCACGAAGTTGGCAGAGAGCCGCAATTATCGGCGTGTGCTCCATGCGAATCATTTCTTCGGCAATGGTTTGCACGATTTTGAAATCCGTGCTGCTTGCCGATGGAAAGCCGGCTTCGAGGATATCGACTCGAAGCATCGATGCCAGGCGTGCATATTGAATGTTTTGCTCGAAGTCCATTCCGGCGCCGGGGCACTGCTGCCCATCGCGCAAGGTTGTGTCGAATACTTTGATTTGACGTTCTTCTTCACAGCGAAGTTTCGCTTGTGCAATTTCAATCATGATGCCCCCTGGAGTTCCTGAACAAAACAACAAGGGCTCCGTCACCGACGAAGCCCAGAATAAGCTAAATGAAGCCGGCTCCGTCTAGAAAAATTCACTCAGCAGCAGGTTGCCCAGGTCGAGACCCAGGGACAACGGCAGCGCGCCGGACAAATTTCTTTGACTAGTGAATACGGAGGATTGCATGCCGTCATTCAAATGCAGAACGCAAAGCGTGTCAATGCAAACCGAGGAAAGTTTGCAAAAAGCGTTACGGAAAACCTCATTGCGCCCGGCTCGGCAAACATTCGAATATTGAATATCAAATAGATTTATCTATATATGCAATTCTAAAGACCGGGTCTGCCACCACCACCGTTCATCCCAGGGATGCCGGCTCCCGAACCACCATAGCGTGGTATCACCTGATTGTAGCTGGGGGTAAATCCGTTGTTGAGTATCGAATAGTTCGGTCCCATCCAGGGTGACACAACAGTTTGTCCGTTTGGACCAATGCCGAATTGGGTTCCGGAAAACGTATTGGAGCCGTAAGTGTAAGGCGTCAACAAGCCTCCAATTCCGCCGGTTCCAAGCGAAAAACCACTCATGCCTATATTGAGATTGAGGCTGCCATTGCCGTAATTTAGCGGCAATACACCTGGCGTGAAGTACGGATTCAGCCCGCCCATGTACGGTGTATTCCACTGCGGGACGCCGGGATAGTATCCCGGTTGCATCACATACTCATTGGTGATCTGCAGATTGGAACCCTGTTGCATGATCGGCATGCCATCATTCTTCAATGGAATGATTCGACCATCGGGAGTAATTGGAACACCCAGGCTGTTCACCTGACTGTCAGGAAAACGAACTGCTTTCGGGGCTTTCTTCGGCTTAGGAGTAGTCTCTTCCATAAACCAATCACCATTGTCATCACTTGTTCTCAACGGTGACTTGAACGGCTTCGGTTCAGTGTTCAACTTTATGGTGGAACCATCATCCAACTTTACTGTCGGGGCATCGTCTTGCGCATACACAGAAGAAGCGCACGCAAGAACGAACGACGCCGCTAAACAACCGCATAGAAATTGTGCTTTTTTCATACTTCCACTCATATTTTCTTCCATGCTCGCATTGCATCATCAAGTTTCACAGATTCGCCCAGCCCGGCACACTTCGTGATTGCCGTCATGTACTTATCTATCCCGCTTTTCGGCAATTTTATTCGCCCCATAGTTGAACCGGCGGATTCTGGCTAGAAACAAGCCCCGACGGCTTTCAGGAGCTGCCGACACGCAAAATTCCTGCTATCTTAGACTGGACGCTCGCCGACAGCCGCAAACTTGACATGACCAATTCGCCCGAATCGCAAACCCCGGACCGGCTCGAACCGCCTTCGAAAAAAGGCTCAAAAATAACCGCGCAGATTGCGATATGCTCCTTTCTTTTCCTGCTGCTTTTTTACGGCTTCTGCATAGGCGGACTGGTGCTGAAAGAGCCCGATATCTGCTTTCTGCTGGGCGGAGGCAGATGGATTGTCGAGCACGGACACCTGCCTGCCACCGACCCTTTTTCTTACACCACGCACTTCCATCCGGTGCCCTATGTGATTGAAAAATGGCTAACGGAGGTGGTTTTTTACGGTATCGAGAAATCACTCGGTCTGACAGCGCTTTTGATTTTCGATGGACTGATTCTCGCTTTGGCATTTGTAATCGTGCCTTATCGCATCGTGCATCTTTGCGGAATCAAAGGCGGCGCCGCCATGCGTATGGTTTGCCTTTCCTTACTTGCATCCATGAGCCATCTTGCGGTTCGTCCGGAGATTTTTTCTTTCCTTTTCACCGCACTCTGGTTCGAAATCATCGTCCGGATTAATTCCGCCACCAGAGGTAATACCAAGATCCGCTGGGATTTAATTGCCGTACTCATGGTCCTTATGTGCCTGTGGAGCAACATGCACACGCTGTTCATGGTCGGTGTTCTCATCCCCGGTTTCTATTCTGCCTGCGCGCTGGTCGAGCGATTCATCCCCAGCACGAAGGACAAACCATTCAACTGGACGATGCCGATTGCCACCATCGCCTGCCTCCTTGCCAGCCTTATCAATCCATACGGCATCGGATTGTGGACATATTTGCCCAATGTGTTCGGTTCGTTCAACGATACCAACAACGAAATGCAACCGATCAATTTGAAAAACGCTGCCAATCCATTTTTTCTTGGATATTACCTGCTTGTCATTACCGGACTTATTGAACTGGCAAAATCGTTGAAAAAACCGCTCAGTCAGGGCGATTTGTTTTTTCGCGGCTTGATTCCCTTGGGTATATTCGGCGGGTTCAAAACAGTTCGATCGATTCCCATGTCTGGTCTTTTTCTTTTCAGCGGTCGTGCCAACCTTCACCCAAAGAGCGCGAATAATGCCGAGCCGATCCAGGAAAAAATCCCGGAAAAGATCCAGGAAAAAAACGCAGGCGAAGGCGTGATGGAAAGTTTGACAAACCCATTCTTGCCTATCTGGCCAATCACCTGCATAGCCACTGTCTGCATCGGCGTCTTTGCCTGTACGACGGCAGTAGAACCGATTGTTCCGCAGGACAGCGCCGCTTTCAAACCGCCTTTCGAAGCAATCGAATTTATTGAGAAGGCGAAACCGAAAGGGAATTTGCTCAACGACCCGCATTTCGGGGCCGTCATGATTTACAAGATGCACGATAACCCGCCGGTTTTCATAGACCCGCGCTACAACCTCTACGGCAACACCCTGCTGCAAGACTACTGGCACATGGTAAATTGCGACGCCAATTACAACGAGTTGCTGAGCAAGTACAAAATTGACTGGATCTTTCTTGCACCTAATACAAAATTGCCTCAAGAGCTGGCAAAATCGACGGATTGGCGGCTGCTATACTCTGACAAAAAGAGCGTAATCTATGCGCGCAACAACGCGATACAGAATTAAAGGAAACATCTAAGCAGATTCAATGAAAGTTTTAGTTACGGGTGGTGCTGGTTTTTTCGGGTCCGTTCTATCGGAATATCTGGCGGATCGTGGTCACGACGTCGTCAGTATCGATCGGCTTGCCGGCGACAACCCCAAGTTCAAAAACATTCAGCTTGACCTTACAGATGGTGTCAAACTGATTGAGACGGTGAAAGCTCTGGGACCGATAGACGGCATCGTGCATGCGGCAGCAATGCTTGCTCACGACAAAGAAAATCTCGACAAGCTCTGGGTTTCGAATGTCGACGGTACAAAAAACGTTTTAGAATGCGCGCGACAGCTCAAGATCAATCGCGTGATTTTCATTTCGACAAACTGTGTTTTCAGCACGGGTTTCGACAAGCCTGTCGACGAATCGACACCGCTCAATCCCATAGAAACTTACGGCAAAAGCAAACTGGAGGCAGAAAAGCTTTTCGATGATTACGGCGATGTCAGCACTATGATCATTCGCAGCCCCACGATAATGGCGGCTGGTCGACTCGGCTTGCTGACTATACTTTTCGATTTCGTTATAGAAGGCCGCAAGCTGTATCTGGTTGGTGACGGCAACAATCGATACTCATTCATTTACGCGGAAGATCTTGCCAACGCCTGCATGCTGGCTCTGCAATCCGCTCACAGGGGCATTTATCACATCGGCTCCGATGACGTGCCGACGATGAAAGAGATGTACCGCGACTTGATGTTGTTTGCCGGCAAGAAACCGCGTTTGTGGTGCGTGCCGGAAGGCCCTTCCGTGCTGGCGATGAAAGTTCTCAACCAACTGAATTTATCACCGCTCGGTCCGTATCATTATCGAATGATTGCCGCCAATTTCGTCTTCGACAATTCCAAGTTGAAGCGCGATCTCGGCTGGGCGCCTACGAAAACGAATACGCAGATACTTTGCGATGCCTATAAGTATTATCAAGACAATTACGAAGCCATCAATTCCGCCACCGGTGCAAGCGCGCATAAATCCAAAGCAAAAGCCGGAATATTGAATTTACTGCGCCTTATTTCCTGAGTATCCCACGAGCTAAGAATGGCTCCTGGAGGCAGCCGCAGCCGGCTCCTTCTTATTCTCGTGATACTCTTCTTCAGTGTTTATTTCCCAGAGATTGTCTTTCGACTTTACACCGTTGACGATGTTTTCCACAGCAACCATGGCCGTCAGCATTGAATGGTCCTGGTTATTGTATTTGTGCATGCCGTTGCGCCCGACCAGAAACAGGTTTTCGAAACGATCGATCCAGCGGCGCAAATCATCAAATCGATCGTAAGTGCCGAAATAGCCGGGATAGGTTTTCGGCATGTGAATTACCGTCCAGTCTTCGATGTCCGCGCGGTCGATCATACCTATGCGCTCGAGCTCTTCACCTGCAAATTTCGCCACCGTCTCGTTGTCCCATGTCCAGATAGGCTCGGTCTCATCGCAGAAGTATTCCAGCCCCAGCCAAACCTTGTCCGGATTGGCGACCATGTACGGACTCCAGTTGTTGAAAATCTGCAACCGACCCAGCTTAACATCAGGTTCTTGAATATAAATCCAGTTGTCTGAAACCAAGCGCTGGTTGGCATCCTGGTCTTCTTTAAGGGTCATCTTTTTGACAAGAAGTCCCACGGTGATGAAATCGCGATAGACGAGCCCTTCGCTGATTTCTTTGATATTGGCGGGGACTTCAGTGCGCAACCCGCGAACCAGGTCGCGCATCGGCATTGTCGAGAAGAAATAATCGCCGGTGAACACCCGCGTTTCACCGCTATTCTTATCCTTCGCCTCCACACCAACTATGCGATTGCCGTCCACAAGCAAGTTTTGCACAGCCGTTTCCATGTGTATCTCGCCGCCGCCGCCCTTCACTTGATCGGCGACACATTCCCACATTTGACCGGGCCCGAATTTAGGATAGAGAAACTGCTCGATTAGCGATGTCTCCGTCTTTTTCTGACTAACGTCGGAATCGCCGAAATTGAAGAGTGACCGAAAAAAATGAAAGAGTGCTTTCCAAAGCGAAAGTCCTTTGACCCGCTGAGCGCCCCACGCAGCGCTGATTTTGTGGCATGGCACACCCCAGACTTTCTCAGTGTAGGACTTGAAGAACGTGAGATAAAGCTCTTTTCCAAAGCGATTTGTCAAAAATTCTTCCAGAGTCTTCTCCGGTTTTACGGGAAACAAGGTTGCCTTCATATAGCTCATGCCGACCTTGATTGTTTTAACCAGCCCGAAATTGGACAGTGTTTGCAGGCTAAGACTGATGGGATAAGCAAACAATTTGCGCATGAAATAAATGCGCGACTTTCGGCTGCGAATCAGCATTACCCTGTCGGTTTTCTCCGGATCGGGCGGGTCGGCGCTGGAATTGACGGTTGTCGTCGCACTGCGATAAGTGACAAGCTGTTCGCCCTGTGTTGCCTGCATCGGCATTATTTCCAGCCACCACTGCATAACCCGGTCCGACTTGGAAAAGAAGCGATGGCCGCCAATGTCTATGCGGTTTCCCTTGTGATTGACTGTGCGCGAGAGACCGCCGATGTAGTCGGTTGTTTCAAGCAAAATCGGCTTGATTTTAGAATGGCGCTGGAGCTCAAGGGCGGCCGTTAAACCGGCAGGACCGGCACCAATGATTATGGCTACCGGCTCGTTTTTATTTGTATTCTCTTCGCCAGGTGAAGGCATCTATCAGCACATAAAGTCAGGCGCAGCAAAACAAGAAGCCTGACCAAATCGGGACTCAACAGTTATTCTATATG
>JADYYD010000214.1 GCA_020853845.1 Candidatus Melainabacteria bacterium | reverse complement strand
TCCAGCGCGCGAGACTCCAATTCCTTTTATTTTAGTCGTTTATAAATGGTAATTTGATCGCTTTAAATTTCGCAGCAGCCGCAAATTCGTTTCCTCATCAAACCAGGCACTCACATGGCTGTCAAGGGGGGCTGTCGTTTACTGGTTGCAATTAGCTTGGCGCCTGAATAGATGACGCATCGCGAATTTTATTAAAATTGCTCTTGATGCAAACAAAAAGTTCTAATCATTTATCTTGTTACCACTCGTAAAGACTTGGGCATGTGTAATTTTTGCAATTTAGTTTATTTATCGTTTTTCCGTCTCATCGGGTAACCGAGGACAGTTTAGCCGCTATGAAAGTCCCACGAACCACCGAAACAAGATTGACTTGTAGCTGAAAGATACCTGCTGCACCTTATCTTTGGTTCTCACTAGACGGTCTTCAAACCCGCCAGCCATGCCATGATCTCACAAATTTACAGTAGGGGATGCGATGGATTAGCTTTTCAGTATCCAGTTAGATCCTTACTGTGGAGAACCCTGTTTCGTTTCACTGAATCTGTGAATCTCCCAAAACCAAAGCTGTGACGCGTTTTTCTCGTTTTCTGACTTTCAGTTGCTTGTGAGCGTGTTTCGTCTTAAATAGGTATGATGAGCTTTGCAGTCACTTCCGGAGGAAAGGACAATGACGCTAAACGACCCGCGAAACCTGTATACTCACGCCACTAATGCATCAGACAGCAATGTCATGCACGTTAGATTCAAAGGCAATAGTCGCGATATCGCACTCGACATTCTCGAGGTAGAGCAGGGCGCTCCCGATGAGCAGATCAAGCGCGCAGTTGCCGCATTCCTCGATGTGAAGCTGTCCGATCTGAATTCTCTGGTTATCGAACGTCATGAGAATGGAAACATGACCATGCGTCCGCCTGCCGTTTTTGGATAGTTCGAACTATCCGATGATTCGGATAACCTGATGCGTGCGGACAATAAAGCAGCGCTTGAATCTATGACAAATCCACTAGATCTGGTCAACAAATTTGCCGCCAGGGAGAAAGACTTGGTCGGTAAGAACATATTTGCGCCGATTGTGAAAGGCGCCGGCGTGCGCGTTCGCGTCGGCGGCGTGATTCTTGAACTGAGAGTCGACAAGAGAGACTTCGAAGGCTGGGCGATTCTTCGGGTGAAGGATTTGAAGACTGCAGAATTTGTTGATGCGCCAAGTTTGAAACAAACTGCGGAGTATCTGCAACTGTTTCCTCGCCTGCGCATGGTCTTGATCGGCGAATTTAACGACGTCTGGTGGGGATTGATGTTTAACCCATCAGATAAGCGCTTCAAAATTTCCGGTCCGGTGCCGATTCGATTGGTCAAGGATGGAAAGAAATTTTCCACTGTTGCGGTCCGTTGCGACGGCGCCAACTTCTGGTATGAAACTTATGCTCAGCGCAATTACAGTATCGCCGTGCATTTAAATTCGTGCCTGGAGAATCGTGTGGCGCCTGAAGAGCTGCGTTATCCGGAGTTGGTTCCTGCCGAGCGTCTGGCGTACCTTATGGCTTTTCTCAGAACTGATCCTGATTATGTGCCGGGCAAGAGAGGAACAACAGACGAAAAAATTCGTTTTGCTTTGCAGCATGCTGGTGCCAAGCTTGATGCTTTCTGGCTGCAAGACGATGAATCGTTGACTGTGCGATTCACAATAGACGGCAACGTTCATGTGTGCAGAGTCAGGAATGACCTGTCTTTGCAAAGCGCCGGAATTTGTTTGAGCGGACAGGACAGACAGTTCGATCTCACGAGTCTGGTCGGTGTTCTTCAGCAGGCAAACCGAAACGATTGGGACGAGCATTAGTCGAAGCTGAGGGCATGATTTTGAACGAGCGAATTGTACATGAGCGAGCGGCGCGAGGAGATGCCGTAATGAAGCGTCTTTCCGAGATGCGCTTTGCTGTTTGCGGCGTGGGCGCGCTCGGCTCGAATCTTGCATTGACGCTGGTAAAAATGGGCGCGAAGAACATGCTCCTGATAGATAAAGATCGAGTCGAGTCGCGCAATCTTGCTACGCAGGCTTTCGGACTGGAAGACGTCGGTGCACCCAAGGTCGAAGTGCTGCGCAACTCATTGTTTCGAGAAACATTCGTCGAAGTAGATGTATTCAACAAGGAATTGACTGGAAATAACGCCGGTAAACTGCTGGGCAAGCCGGATTTGATTGTTGATGTTTTTGATAACTCGCTGTCGCGACAGGTTTTGAAAGATTACGCGCAGACGCATGTCATCGACTGCTTGCATGCTGGTGTCAACGATCAGTATGGTGAGATTGTTTGGAACGAGAAGTATCAAGTGCCGTCCGACACAGGACTTGATGTATGCGATTACCCTCTGGCGCGCACGCTGGTGCTGCTTGTAGCGTCCACCGCTGTTGAGGCAATCATGCAATTCATCGCAGCAAGCGAGAAGAACAATTATTCAATCACGCTGGGTGATTTGAAGATCAACAAAGAGACACGCTAATGCAAAAACTACATTGATGCCAGTGTGGGATTGTAGGTCGTGACCATCTGGTGCACGAGACGGAACACATCATGGCTGTCGCTTGTGCGACCTTGTTCTTCATAACAATCAGCAAGCTTCACAAGGATGTTGCTGGCATGAGGATGGTTTGGACCATACTCATCGGAAACGGCTGACAAAGCCTGTTTGTATAACTCCTCGCCCGCGTCGAAGTTGCCGTCTTCCAGGCACACTTCCGCCTCTTTGATCAGTTGTTTCCACGTCAGTGTGTGAGACAAAGAATTCATTCGGTTGTGAGAAGTTTCAAAGGAGGAAGATGCATGAAATGGTAATGCATGCAGCAGTTGCGCTAAAAGTGCTTGTATCAAATTCGTATCAATGATGATTGCACCATTGATCCGCATTGTGAGAGCGTTCTCACGAATTTGTTTCGAAGAGGAAATTCGTCCCTGAAAAACTACGCCAATGAAGAAAGACTAAATTGACAATGTGTCATTTTGGGGGCATCCAACTTAAAACGTTCTCGAGCCTTTCCACGCTGGTGGGAACTTGCAGGGGTGCGTGCCGTCCCTCTTTGAACCTATGAAAGTGGAACTGCAATGAGCGAATTTATCGCGCCAAAGCCAAATCCGTTCGCGCTCAGTCTGGTTAAGGCGCTTATTCCTCTAAATTTGAAGATGGAAAAGCTCACAGTGCGCCCGTCGCAGCATTGCATGGATGTTATCCGGTCGCAGAAAGACATTCCATGCGTGCTGGCTTTGAATCACATCGATCGATGCGACCCGGCGGTAGCAGCGACACTGTCGACAAAGTGCGGCGACGATAATTACTACCTGGCTGCCCGCGAGCTTTTCGACGAGGACTTTGGAATTCGCGGCTGGCTTATGCAGCACAGTGGCGTCTACTCCGTCATTCGCGGCATTCCTGAAGATGTCGAGTCGCGCAAGACGACAATTTCGCTGATTGCGGCGGGCGAGCACAAGCTCGTCATGTTTCCCGAGGGCGATGTCACGGGACGCGACGATATGATCTCCCCGCTGAAAAAGGACGGAGTGCGCAATATATTCGAGGCGCAGGAGAAGTCGCTTAGAACCGATCCTCAGCGTGCCGTACACGTCATACCGGCAGCTATTTACTATCAGGTCCATGAGGATGCCTGGGAGCCGCTCAATGCATGTTTGAATTCGATCGAAGGGTGTCTGGGCATCAACGAAGGCAGCGGTCCGATTGAAATTCGCATCCACCGTGCAGTTGAAAAAATGCTGCAGCGGCTGGAGGCCAGCTATGGAGTGGCTGCCGAAAAACACTCGAGCGGAGCGCATTCCAGCGCCAGGTACAACTCGACTCGTGCCGGTCTTTCTACTAATGCTCGCCTGGTGAGTCTGTGCCGTCAGATCACAAGCTCGGTGGCGAGCATCACGGGTGCGCAGGTTCTAGAAAATCCTTCTATTCATGTCTTTCTTTATTCTGTGCGCGGCAAGTTGATTCGCATGAAAGAGTCGATTAATGATGGGCGCGGCATGTTCGACGACAGACTGCGCGCGGAGACCATAGACAAACTCGGCACTTGCATGCGCGACCTCGATCGCGTGCAGCACTTGCTTATTCTTGCCTCGACACTGCAGCAGAAGCCGCGCACTCTGGACGTTTTATGGCGTATCATCGACCGGCTCGAGTGGCTCGTCTTGGGTCGCGTGTCGACAAAAGGAAGCCGGACTGCCTGGATAGAAGCAAGTGAGCCGATCAGTCTGCTGAGACGCAGCCGCGATTACAGAGTTCATCCGGCGACTGCGGTCGAGCGCGCGGAGAAGCGCATAAGAGCTGCCATGCAAGCTGTTCTGGATGAGTTGAAGAATGCGTCTGCAGCTAAGGAAGAAGCCGCTTAGCGATCGATCATTTTGCCGCATGGCTTCGGCATGAAGAACGAAACTATCGTTCCAAGCAGAAATACGCATGCGACCGTCGATGCCGCTGTCGCGTATGAGCCGCCGAACACCTTGATCAGCTCGCCGCTGAGAACTGCCGCCGCCGCCGCGACCAATCTGCCCACGTTGTAGGTGATACCAAAGGCGGTGCCGCGGATTCTTGTTTCGTACAATTCCGGTATGTATCCCCAGAGCAAGACAAACGGCACATGGGCGAAGAAACCGACGGCAAGAATGAATGGGAAAATCAGGGGAGTGAATGCTTTGAACGACATGAACATCGCCACTGTGGCGAAGAATGCCAGCGTAAACGTCCATCCCATGCACTTTCTGTAACCAAGCTTGGTGATGATAAAACCGCCGAGGATGCCGGACAAAATCATGCCGATGTCTTTGAAGAACATCACATGGCTACGCTGTTCGACTGCAAGATCGCCTGTAATTTGGTTTATCCATGATGGAATCCACGATAGTACCGCCCACCATGCAATGATGGCGCAACTGGTGAGCATGGCGACAATGCATGTTTTGCGAATGTTTTCCGGGCTGATTAAGGTGGCAAAAGAGGACTTCATGAGTTCATGCTGTTCTTCGGTTCTATGCTCGTGATTTGTGTTTTTAGCTTCTTCGCGAGCGCTCTGCATGCGAGTGAAATTTTCCGGCTCTTTTAGTTTTGACCGAATGTAGAGCGTGAGAAACGCAGGCGCAATGCCGGCTACGAAGAGCCAGCGCCAGCCGAAACCGCCAAGCATCAAGTTGAGACTGGCTGTGAGAAGGTATCCGAAACCCAGGGAGGTAGCCATAAAGCCAACAGCGTGCAGGCGCGATTTTTTCGGCCAGCACTCGGTGAGAAGCACTGCGCCGATACCCATTTCGCCGCCGATTCCGGCGCCGACGAGGAAGCGATAGAGCCCCATTTCCCACCATGTGTGCGCTGTTGCGCAAAGTCCGGTGCAGAGGGCGTAGACGAGAATTGTCAGAGTCAGTGTCTTGGCGCGGCCGATGCGGTCGGCAAGCCAGCCGAAGAAGGCGGCGCCGATTGCCCAGCCGACAAGAAAGAGGGCGATGATGTAAGAGCCGAATTGCCCGACGCTTGCCGTGTCTTTGGAACCTATCAGTTCCGAGACGGCAGGGAACAGAACCATAGCGAAAATCGAAGAGTCGAATCCGTCGAAGACGCCGCCCAGCCAGGTGGCGAGAAGAACATGCCAGGGCTTCGGTCCATCACCCTTGTGCTGGTCTTCTTGAATTTCTATAGTCTGCATCACTGTGTTCTCTTCCGGCGCTGCCGTGGGCAATTCGAGAACGGAACCCTTTGCCATATCGCGACTCCTTGCGTGAAAGACAGGTTTTCCGAGATTCCAAAGCAGGCAAAAACAGCGCCTGAACAATCGAGGGACGCCTATATTAATAAAAAACTCGTTTTTCTATATTAATTAGATGCACTAATGGCAAGTCCGCCTCAGAAACGTTACTTGAGGCGGCTTAAAAAGGGAGCCGCCGCCCGGCATAAAAACCGAGCGGCGACGAATGCGTTGTTGTTGGTCCGGGAAAAATTGCCGCGTGTACGAGTTTGCCGGGCGCTTTTATGAGCTTTCACTCGTACCTTGAAATGGTGGTTTGTAAGCCCAACAGGTTGGAGTACACACGTATAGCCAAAGGACGCTCCGGCAAAAATTATGTTCCGGACGGTCTTACTGAAGTTGCAAAATTGAGCCGTAGTGCTTGTCTGCCCCGCGTATTCGGCGCCCAAAGCGCATTTCGGAAACCTGTGTCAGAATGGACCCCTGGTTGGGTGGTTCAGTGACTCAGGACTCTTATCCGAATTCGGTTTTTCTGCGTTTGCGCGGGGGAACGAGTTAGGTGGGAGCCCAATTGATCGCGCGACCTGGAGAAATCATCATGTTTGACGAGCAACTACTCAATTCCAATTTTTCCTGCGAGCAAGATTTTCGCTTGGCGGTATTGAACTCGTTGCTGCGCACACCGCACCGCAACGTTACGCCGTTCGTGCCGCTCTTTTCCAGGCTGCAAGAAAAGGACCCGCTCTTTTTCTCGCGTCTGGCCGTCTGGTATTTCGCAAATGGAACGGTGCACGATCTGAAGCAACTGTTTGTTGCTTTGCTTTGCATTTCCAATTTTGATGAAACCGACCGCGAGGCAGGCCTGGCGATGTTGCAGAAGTTGCCTCCCTATCAGGTGGAGCGGGTTTTGCGCATGCTCAAAGGTTATCGTTCGGGCGAGACTTACATGGTTGGAATTTCAAAATCGATTCCACGCTCGTTTAAAACGGCTATTGAGCAGTACTTGCGCGATCGAGAGGCGGACGAAAATGCGTTCGACTCTGCTGTGCTGCACGCGCGAAAATCGATGAAGACTCTGTATGCGACTTTCCGCATCAAGCCCGGCCAGTATGCTCAGAAAATTCTTTTCGACGAGAATCCGCCTCCAGGCAGTAAAGCAGCGATTTTGAAAGAGATCGCAAAGTCAGACGATCCTGTCGAGCAAGCTCGCATGCTCATTGAAAATAAAATTCCATATCGCATTGCTGTCAGTTTGGTAAAACACATGACGCCGGCGGTGCTGGTCGCGATTGTGAGCGCGATGACTCCGCAAGAAATCATCAACAACCTTGCCAGCTTGAAACGCAGGGGCGCGTTCGATGATCCTGATTTGCGCAAACTGATCGAGACCAAACTAGAGGCAGGAAAAACCGACAAGCGCGTGTCTGCTCTCAAAACTCGCGAGGCTTTGAAAGTCGCGGGAGTGGATGAGGAGCTGGCCAAAATGGTTGAGGATGTCGGCAACCAGCAAATCAAGGCTAAGGGTCAAATCAAACGATCGACTGCGTTGCTGGTTGATAAAAGCGGATCGATGCATCAAGCGATTGAAGTTGGTAAGCTCATCGCCAGCATGATCGCGCCGATTTGCACTGCCGAACTTTATGTTTACGCCTTCGACGCCATGTCTTACGACATCAAAGCGAAGGGCGATACGCTTGCTGATTGGGAGCGCGCTTTCAAAGGCATCAATGCGGATGGTAATACATCCTGCGGAGTTTGCATTGAAGTGATGCGCAAGCGCCAACAGAAAGTCGAGCAAATTGTCATCGTCACCGATCAAGGCGATAATGCGCAACCGCTAATGCACGACGCAATCAAAAAGTATGCCGACGATCCGCAGCTTGGTATCATGCCTAGCGTGATCATCGTGCACATTGGCAATCCAAGCGATTATGTCGAGCAAAATTTGCTGAAGGTCAATTGCGAGGTCGATGTCTATACTTTCAATGGCGACTATTACAGTTTGCCGGGTCTTATTCCAATGCTCGCGCGTGGAACGAAACTTGAACTGTTGATGGAGATCATGGCCGGCGAGTTGCCTGTGCGCAATCGAAAAAAAGAGCTTGTCGGTTCGCTGAATAGCTGAGCGACAAATCTGATTGAAACTGATGGAGGGCCGCAGCTAATGCGGTCCTTCTGCTATCGTCGCAACAGCCAGATTTTTTTGTCTTTCAGATCGATGTTGTATTGCCAGCCTTCGAAAAACGATTGACCCAGAAGTGGTGGCTCGTGCGCTTCCGTTGCTAAATGCACGCTGACGTGCAAATTGCTTTTGTCTATGGGACCCAGTCTGGCTCTTGTGATGTTGTATTCAAGACAGCTTCCCGAGCCGGATACACCGGTGTGCGTGGTGGCGCGAGCATCTTCGGGAGGTGCGCATCCATATTCTCTTGCCTGTTCCTTGCTCATAAACGAGATGCCGGATGCAGTATTGCCTGTGTCGAGAATCATCGGCCCTCTCCTGCCGTTTACTTCTACGTCCACAATAATGCGGCTGCCCGCTTCCCTGAATTGAAACGGCACGAATTGCCCTGTTTTTGCAGCAATTGCACTGCTCGAGCCTTTGCGTCTCAGTCGAATGCACTTTGCGCTCTGGTCGATGGTGTAGTCGAAATACTGGAGAAAACCTTGACCGAGCAATGGTTCTGCATGATTGACCGCGAGGACTTTGACTTGAGAATTGGCAATTGTGAACGGTCCGACTTTGACCGTCGCCGGCATTACCCAAAAATCTTGCAGGCTGCTGTTGGATGAACCGCCTGTTTGACCGACCGCTTTGCCGTCCGGTGTTCTCACACCAGCGCTCTCCAATTGCTCTCTTCCCGCGGTGATGCCGGGCGCGCCCGTATCGAGAATCATTTCAATCCTGCGGTTATTTACTTCGACCGGAACGCTTATCTCGCTGCCGTGACCTCGATAATAGACGACGCCTTCATCCGGTCCGGAAACCGCATTTTGAGAGGCATAGCTCGGAGTGTACGTGCCGCCGGTCGCGGAACTGGAACTGCTCGTGATCGCAGCGCCAGGTTCTAATTTTGCCAAAATCACCTGAGAGTATTCGGCAATAGTGCTGTTCGGCGAGAGCTGAACGACCTGACGATAGAGGAATTTCGCTCTTGGGAAATTGCCGGATTGTTGATTGCAGATCGCTGCGTAGTAGCAAACATTAGCGTTCGGATACGGCGTGTTCAAGCTGGATTCGAAAAGCTGGGCGGCTTCTCTGTAACGTTTTGCTTGATAGAGTTTGAACGCTTCCCTCGTCGCGTCGGCAGCAAGGGTGGTGAAAGGGATGCCGCAGGAAACAGCGCAGACAATCAGGGCTGCCGAAATTTTATACAGAGGCCTTTGTTTCACTTTCGTTGTCCAAATAGATGTACGCTCGTGACGACTGTACATTATTCCACGATTGCGATTGAAAGCCCCTGGTGTTGAGCTATGAAGCTTCGCCGACTTTGGCGGTTGCGCCGTCGGAACAACCCGATGCAGCCGCCACTACTTTGGCGCGCGCTGCCATCAGCTCTTCGGCATGTTCTTGAGCCCATTTTTCCAAATGGTCGAGAACCGGGATCAAAGTCGTACCTAATTCCGTCAATGTGTACTCTACACGTGGAGGCACTTCAGCATAAATGGTTCGCTTGACCAGACCGTCCGCTTCGAGTTCTCTCAACTGGTGCGTGAGCACTCGCTGGGTAACTCCCTTCAGCTCACGCCTCAACTCATTGAAGCGCAGTGTGCCCTTCTTGAGTTTGCATATAATTAGTACCTTCCATTTGTCGGAGATCATGGCCATGGTCGCCATGATTGGGCATTCGAGCTTTGCGTACATAAGGTCACCTGGTATCAAAAAGGGTACTACACTACAAATGGGTTCCTGCTTGCAGTTGTATACTATTTGATTCTAGTATGCCCATTCGATACCGACAACCGCTTAAAGGTGAAATCTAGTCGTTGGTAACGTTGTGAAAAGTATGAGAGGAGAGTTCAAGATGCGAAAAAGTGCTGTGCTTGCCGTTGTGGCTTTTGGGTTGGCTTTGCCCGGAGCTTATGCGGCGACCGATGAATGGAAAGTCGATCCTATGCATTCGGCTGCGCACTTCAGTATTAAACATATGATGATTTCAACTGTCCGCGGCAGCTTCGGCAAGTTGAGCGGCACCGTCGATTACGATGGAAAAAATCTGGCCAATGCGAAAGTGAACGCGTCGATCGATGCAACCACGATTGATACGAACGAAGCAAAGCGCGATGAACACTTGCGTGGAAAAGATTTCTTCGAAGTCGAGAAGTTTCCGAATATCACTTTCAAATCTACAAAGATCAAACCGTCCGGTAAAGGTAAGTTCAGCATGACCGGCGATTTGACTATGCATGGTGTGACCAAGCCGGTCACACTTGCAGTCGAAGGTCCAAGCCAGCAGATTGATGACAAGCACGGCAATTACAAGGTCGGCTTCTCCGCTACGGGCACAATCAACAGAAAAGACTTCGGTATTACTTACAACTCAGTGCTTGACGGCGGTGGTGTCGCGCTGGGCGAGCAAGTGCCGATTACCCTCGATATCGAGCTGTCGAAGCCATCCGGAAAAGCATCCGACAAGCCGAAGAGCTAATTCTGAATCTAAGTTTGAGATTCAATCTAAATGGGATCGGGCGGGAATTGATTTCCCGCCCTTTTTTTCCGCTATATTTGTCTCGTATTGCCGGAATTTATAACGATGAGCAAAGTACTTTTGGTTGAGGACGAAGCTGATCTTGCATCGCAGATCAAGCTCTCTCTTACACGAGAACATTACACGGTTGAAGTCGTAGACAACGGTCAAGCCGCGCTCGATATGCTGCGCGTTTATCAATATGACGTTGTTGTGCTGGACTGGGGATTGCCGGGGCTGAACGGCATCGAGGTAATGAAGAAATTCAGAGAGAAGGGCGGCAAAACACCGATTTTGATGCTGACCGCACGTTCGAGCATCGACGATCGCGCCGAAGGTCTTGATTGCGGTGCCGATGATTACCTGCCGAAACCGTTTCACGCCAAAGAATTGAATGCACGTTTGCGAGCACTGATTCGGCGCGCCTCGCATACAACTACTACAGTTTTAAACATCGGCAATCTTACACTCGATCCAGTGGCGCGCAAACTCGAAAGAGATGGTATCGAGCTTAAGTTGGAACCTAAAGAGTTTAACTTGCTGGAATTCTTGATGCGCAATCCCAATACTGTGTTCAGTGCGGAGGCGCTAATCGACAGGGTTTGGGAATCGGATACTTTGGTTTCGACTGATGCGATTCGCACTTACATAAAAGGCATTCGGAAAAAAGTCGACAGCGATATCATATCTACGGTTCATGGCGTCGGTTATCGATTGGACGCAAAATAATGTTCACCGGGCTGCGTGTTAGGCTGACACTCTGGTTTGTTCTTCTCTCCACCATTGCTTTCACGCTTTTGGCTGTCGGCAATACCTATTTGTTTCGCACGGCACTTACCAATGCACTGGATGATGAGCTGAGGGCGCTCACTGAGCAGGTGGCGCCCTTGGTCTATATCGTGCGCAATGATCTTAAGGCGCGTGGCTTAATGGAACAATTGCACAAAAGTCCATATGGATTGAAAACAACGGTGCAATTGTTCGATTCGCATTCCGAACTGGATGAAGAACATGGGCAAAAAGGTAATAGCAGGCTGTTTTTAACCACAACCGAAGTGCCTGGTCCGACCGGAAATTTGCGCTCCAAGTCCGTGCCTCTTTTTCAAGACGGGCATCTTTTCGGATATTTGCAAATTCAGATTCCCACTGCTCAGCGCGATCTGGCGGTGGACAAATTTGTATTTACCAAATGGATGCTCGGTCCGGTTTTTCTTTTCGGGCTGGCACTTGCCGGGTTCATGGTGTCAGGCAAAGCGGTGAAGCCTGTCGAAGAGGCGTACCGGATGCTGAAAATGTTCGTGCAGGATGCCGGACATGAGCTGAAGACGCCGGTGGCAACGATTCAGATCACCGCTGAGAATCTCGCCGAAGACGTGAAGGATGATCCTGAGAAAAGCGAGAGTCTGGCGATTATTATTCGAAACACCGATCGCATGTCTCGTTTGGTCACTGATATGCTCACGCTGGCAAAAATGGAAGCGGCGCGCAGCAGTGTCAAACTTTCGCGCATCAGTTTAAAACCCATTATCGAGCGAGCGCGCGAAGAGTTTTCTGCGCGTTTTGAAACGCAGGAAAAGAAACTCGAGATTCAAGTTGCTGATGATCCAAGCATCATGGCGGACAGTGAGGCGCTGTATCACTTGTTTTCCAATTTGATCGAAAACGCTCTCAAATACTCGGAGAAGGGGGCGAGCGTGACAGTCAGTTTGAAGAATAAGAACGGACTGGCTACGCTTTCCGTCGAAGACACCGGCATGGGAATTCCGAAGGAGGCTTTACCGCGCTTGTTCGATCGATTTTACAGAGTCGACAGGCAGGCCGCGCGCGCCAGGGGCGGAACCGGGCTCGGGCTCTCAATAGTGAAGGCAATTGCCGATATGCATGACGCGGTGATTGACGTTGCCAGCGTGGAAGGCAAAGGCACAACGTTTACAGTGACGTTTCCACCGGTCTAAACAGTCTTTGAAAGCCGCTCCGGCGTGCCCGGCGTGTACCAAAAATCTGAATATTCGATCCTCACAGGTCCCTCACGAACGCTCCGTAGGATAGCAGTATCGGTTGCGAGGCAGTGACGGTGATGACAAACGGAGTTTTTATCAACAGAAGTATTGAGGGTGTTCTTCCTTCGGCAAGTCTTCACGACGTGAAGAATTGCACAAAGGAGATCCTCGAGAAGGAGCTTCAGAAAAGGGAAATAGCCAGTAAGTATAACCCCGATCTGAAGCTCCGAATCGAGGGATCTGAACCGGCGTTTGCGGTGAATGTCGTGAGCGCTCCGGTGAAGGAACAAAACGGTTGGTGGCGGACCCGCATAAAGCATGGGGCTGATTTTGCGCGGTCCACACTTACCGTCAAAGGTCTTCTTCCTTATGTGGTGGCATTCTCGGTGACAATCTTGTGCACTTTAGTGGGCATGGCAATGTCGCCATATGTGGACGAAGAAAACTTCTGTATGTTGTACCTGCTGGGCGTCGTTCTTGTCGCATGCAGATACGGCAGAGGACCGTCGTTCGTCACTTGTCTCTTGAGTGTAATCGGCTACGACTTCTTCGTGGTGTCTCCGCACTTCACCTTGATGAAGCCCGAAGCTTCGTGCATCTTCACTTTCATAGCCATGTTCGTTGTGGCGTTCATGATGACCGGCTTAACCGCTCAGGTCAAACAGCATGCTCGGCAAATGGATGTGAGAGTGAAGGAGCGCACTCATGAGCTGGCAGTTGCAAATGAAGCGTTAAAGGTTGAAGTCGCTTCCAGGGCAACTGCTGAAGAACGGCTCAAAGAAGCTGTGGAAGAGCTGGCTCGCTCGAATACTGCCCTCGCGCAGTTTGCCAAAATAGCGTCGCACGATCTGCAAGAACCTTTGCGTTCGTTGCGCGGGCTCACAGATTTGTTGTCTCGACGCTATGAAGGCAAGCTGGACGATAAAGCCGATGAATTCCTGGGACACATCAGTGATTGCGGATTGCGCATGGAGCGTATTGTGAAAGGTGTTCTCGATCACGCCAAAGTGCAAGGATGCGACCGATCATTTACGACCATCAATCTCGATGACTGTGTAAAGGAGGCGATGCAAAACCTTGAGGTAGCAATCAAGGAAAGTGGAGCAAGAATAACTGTAAGTGAACTTCCAACCGTGAAGGGCGATGCGCTGCAACTCGTTCAGCTATTCCAGAACTTTCTGGGCAATGCAATCAAGTTCAGGCGCGATGAGCCGCTCAAAGTGAAGATTACATGCGCACAGTCCGTAGGCAGTGATGAAACCGCAGCTTACCTGGACGGCGATGGCGACTTGCCCAAGGTGTTCTGGCATATCTCTGTTCGAGACAATGGCAGCGGGTTTGACGGTCGTCACACGAAAGATGTCTTCACCATGTTCAAACGACTCCATTCAGGTCAAGTCTATTCAGGAACAGGAATCGGACTTGCAATTTGCAAATCGATTGTTGAACGCCATGGAGGAAACATCTGGGTGGACACGATGAAGAACGGCGGCTCGACCTTTCACTTCACATTGCCGATAGTGACCGACGAAATATAAATTGAAATGAGGAGGAGGACTTTGGAAATGAACAGAATTATCGAAATACTTCTTGTGGAGGATAGCCCGGCCGATGTCAAAATTGCCGAAGAAGCAATCATCGATGCCGGAGTGAATGCCAATCTGCATGTCGTTAACGACGGCGAAGCAGCAGTTCGCTACCTGTGCCGGCAAGAGCCATATAAAAATGTAACGGCACCGGATATAGTGCTTCTTGATTTGAACATGCCTCGCATGAACGGGCATGAGGTGCTGGAAGAAATTCGCAACCAGAAAAATCTAAGAGACATTCCCATTGTTCTTCTCACCGCGTCGGAGCGCTGCGATGATGTAGAAACCGCTCACCGGCTGGGCATTAACTACTACTTGAGGAAACCTGTAGAAGGTCGTTGTTTGGGAGAGCTTATCACCGCCGTTCAAGATTTGTGGCATTGAATCTACTTACTCTGATTGCACCTGTTACGCTGAAAAATTGAGGTTATGTATCATGGATTTCTATTACATCTTTGCCGGCAGCCCGAATACCCCACACAGAGTTTTGACCCGCCTGGCACTCAGCGGGAAAGGAAGAGTGCGCGGCAGAATCGCTGAGAACAGCATCACCCCTGCAGAAATTCTCCAGGTTCTTGCCGGCGATGAGCAATGGGAAGTACGCGCATCGGTCGCCTGCAATCCAGCCGCGCCCAAGGAAGTCGTCGAGATTCTTTCTAAAGACGAGAATGCCGATGTTCGATATTCGATGGCGGAATGCGATCACATGCCGTTTCACGTGCTCGACCGTCTTGCGCAAGACGAAAATCCCTATGTGGCCGAGCGCGCGAAAAGCACTCTCGATCAGCTTCTCGTCACTCGCGCTGTTTAGTCAATCAAGTTTCATAGCGACAGGCGCAGCTAAGAAAGAGGGGAGTTTACGCTCCTCTCTTTCAGTTGATTGCCCCTTTCGACTTTAGGAGTAATCGAATCTCTATAATTTCTTATCGTCTGGCTGACTTCTTCGATTGTTTTTGCTTTCTTCAAATCTTCAAAATAAAGCACATTCTGCGCGACAAGTGTCGCGTCGAATGCCCAGTAGATTGGCATCAGTGGATTGATCCACAGCTCAGAGCCGACGGTTCGGCGGGTGCGATGGAAGTCCCCGTATCGTCCCTCCAGAGAGGAAAGTACAGAACTGAGGATGACGCTCTCATAACCTCTCATTTCGAAAAAAACAAATTCGGTTGCTTCTTTGAAGCGCTTAACTTCTGACATATTCGGCTCGAGACAGGTGGCTCCAAGAAAGGCATTCTTGCCCATCAGCTCGGCGATAGTCTCGAGTGCATGCGACTGAGAAACGTCTGTTTCGGCTCCAAATCCCAGGCAAACGATAAGCTTTTGCGCAACATCCAGTTGATCTACGGCAACAAGGGTGCTCATGTCCTCGAGGGGAGTGCCGATTCTTGCCTCGTCGCCACGGAGCACTGAGTCTACTCCGCCGTCAACAAGAACCAGAGTGTCGAAGCCTAACTTGGTTTGCAGCAGTTTATACGACTCGAGAAGCGCAGGGGGCGCGCATGGGCGAATGCAATAAATCGGCTGACGGATGTTTTTGCGTCCGAACCACTTCGTTAGATAGCCTTCTGGGAAGAAGTAATCATTGCCGAAAGATCCCGAAGTTACTTCGACAATGTTGGCACCATATTTTGCGCCGGTGATCTCGCCATGTCGAAACGAAAATGAATAATTGGCTAGATGAACGGGAATGCCCAGGTCCTTCAAAGCGAAATAGATCGGCAGTCCGCAAAATACGTCAAAGCCGCCGCCGGCACCGGCAATGAGCACGCTTTTCGACGACAAAATTTTTGTAATGAATGTGGGTTGGAGCATTGATTCCATTCTACTCCGTCTGCCTTTTTGGGGTGGCTGGGAATGTTTTGCCCCGCCCCGCTAATATCTTCCCCCTGTTTGCCTTCCGAACCGGTGGGGAAAACCGTGTAGACATACCCAATATTTAAAGAGTACATAATAGGTACCTTTCATGTCAGGCGCCGAAAGGCCTCTGTCTCTTGCTTAATGAACGCGCATATCGAACAATTTTCTGCTTCACCGCAGGAAAACGCGGTGAACCCGTGGCAAGGATCTAACCATCCTTTTTCGGGCGCTACCGGCGTGCAAGATTTCAACCCACCGGCGACAATAAAGCCGGGGTGGGTTCATCCTGCGTTCAAAGGCGGCGATCAAGCAGCATTGGAAGTGACGCCGATTTTTGCACCAGGCGACAGCGGAGTATCCTTGCCGGCTCCAGTGCAGCAAGCCATCGTCGAAGGCAAGCCGATCCGCTTCAGCAGCGCAGGCGAGAACGCCGCGGCGAAAAGAGAGCCGGACTTCTATCTCACTCCTGAAGGACAGATGGTGCCCAATCCCAAGGCTACACCGAGCCCTGACGGCAGTATCAATATCGAAATTCAAAACGCTGAGGCAGCCAAGAATGAGAGCTTGAAAGAAGCAATCATGCATCAGAGCGATATGCAGAAAAAGGCAGCAGAAGAGATGATTCGTCTTTTCCAGAAGGCTCATCCGGGACAGCCGGTGCCGGCCTGGATGGAAGCTCTCGTCAATAAAGAGCCGAATCTGCCCAGCTTCGTTCCGTTCAAACCGGCTGTAGAAGCGCCGGTGGCTCCACCACCTGAAAATGGTTTCGTCAACCGCGGCGTCAGTTCGGGCGGCTTCGGCGGCGGCGGCGGCGGCGGCGCGCGCGATGGCGGCTACAGCGGCTTTGCCGGCAACGGCGGATTCGACGGCAATGGTTATTTCAAAGGCAATGGCGGAGCAGGAGACGGATCGATTTCCACCGGCGGGACAGGCAGCAGTGGAGAGCCGCTCGGACAGGGCGAGAAGGTTCAAGCCAAGCAGCTCTACGATTTCTTTGTAGAGAAGGGCTTCACGCCGGCGCAAGCATCAGGAATATTGGGCAACATTCAGGCCGAGTCGAGTTTCAGAACCGACGCTTACAACGGCAATGAAAACGCAATCGGTCTTTGCCAGTGGCAGGGAGATCGTCGAACCAAACTGGAAGCCTTCGCTCAAGACCAGGGCAAGCCTGTAACTGACTGGCGCGTTCAAGCCGAATTCATCATCCATGAGCTGAATACTACAGAAACCAAGGCTATGGCGGCTTTGAAAGCAGCGGAAACGCCTGAGCAAGCGGCAGTCGCATTCCAGTCTAAATACGAAAGAAGCGCAAGTATCGGCAATCGTCGCGAGCTTGCCAGCAATATTCACAACCAAATTGCTCAGAACGCTTAGTACTCTTTTCGAAGTCAATGCATTAAGATTGCTCGGGTGACCCCTGCGGACTTTAGTGTTTTGAGAAATAAGAAAGGAAGTTTGCTTGCAGCGCTGGTTGTCTGCTTGGCCGCTCAGTCGGCTCCGGTTTTCGCGCACCAATTTTCACACAGTCATTTGGTGTTGAAACGGTTGGGAGTGCAAGACGTTGATTCTGCGCTGCTGTCGGCACATGCAAAGCTGAAGAAAAATCCCGACGATTTACAATCCCTGTGGATAAAAGCAGAGGCGCTGGAACTCAAAGGAAGGTTTCTCGATGCGCAGGCAAGTTTTGAAAAACTGCTTGAAGCTGCGCAAAAGAAGAAGGTCTCAGCAAAAGAATTGGCGTCGATTTACGCAGAGCAAGGACTGCTCTTCGCATTCACTAAACGCTTGAAGGATGGCAATGCGGCGCTTGGAAGATCGCTGCAACTCAATCCGAAATCAGTTGATGCGCCTTTGCTTTCTGCTGTGCAGTCATGGATTGACGCGCGCAGAGATGCAATCGCGCACTTCAATAAATATATTTCTTCGGTGCGCGATGTTGATGGATTTGTCGCAAAAGCGCATTACCTGTTTGTCGAGGGCAAGCAGGACGATGCTCTGAAAACGCTGAGCGAGGCTGAGAAATTGTTTCCCACCTCTCCTTTCGTAAATTATGAACGCGCATACTTTTCTCTCACGATGCGCGATGCGCAAAATGCCGAGAAATACGCCGATTTGGCGATGAAGAAGTTGGTTTTCGGAGGTTTTATTTACGAGGACATCGCAAAACTGTACAAGAGAGACGGAAAAATCGAACAGCAATTTTCCGCCTTGCGAAAGTTGGCCAATTACTTTCCGACAAAAGAAAGTTACAACGTTCTTGCCGGCGCCGCTATAGATCGGGGAAAAGTCGATGATGCGGTGAAAATTTTAGATAATGCGCAAAAGCTTTATCCCGACGATGTGACGTTTGTCGATCGAAAATCTAAGTTACTTCGCAGAGCTAAGAGATGGAAAGAAGCGTTAGCTGCAGCGCAGTATAGGCTCGATCATTTTCAAGGCGATAAGTCTTACGGATATTTAGGCAGAGCGCTTTGTTACGAAGGTCTTGGTGACTATAAGAAGGCATTGGCTGATTACGATAAGTCGATTCCTTTTAGAGAGCAAACTCGAGAAGCCGTCAATCGAGCGCGATGCAATCTTCAACTGAAGAATTATCAGGTCTGTATCGATCAAGCGGATGCCTGGCTGGCAAGGCACCCGGGACACATAGTTGCCTCTGAGTTGAAGGCGCGCGCATTGTTCGGCATGGGCAAGACCAAAGAGGCGTTGAAGGAAACTGAAAATCTTGTGGAAATGAGCAGTGAAAACCCTGTTTTTATCACTCTTAGAGCTGAAATTTTGCAAAAACTGGGCAGAGCCAAAGAGGCTGCAGCGGAATTTGCGCGCGCGAAAAAAAGTCATGTCGCAGATGAGTCACCTGATGGTAATGACTGATTCTCGCGGCGTTTCGAGGTTTTTTAGATAATATTTGTATCTGATCGGCAACTTCCTGCGGTCCGTTGCGTCTCAGCCGTCATAACAAATGATAGGTGAGCAATGGCAAACAGCGGCGAAAGCCCGGTTTCTCTGGAAGATCGTCAGAAAGAGTGCAAACCGCTCGTTCTTATCATTGATGATCAGCCGGAGTATGCACGGCTCTTCGAACTCCTGGCGGAAAGCCTCGGCATCAAGGCGCATATCGTAAGCAGTTGCCGGGAAGGTCTCAAGGCTCTGGAGCTGTTTTCATTCGATGTCGTATTAATGGATTGGCTGATGCCGGATGTAGATGGGCCCGAGTGTGCATGCCGGATTCGCAAGATGGAACAGGAAAAGGGCGGGCATATTCCCATCATCGGCGTCAGCGGATACGTCAAAGCGACCCGTGAAGACTGTTTGGCTGCCGGAATGGATGACTATCTTCCGATTCCCTTCACCTATCAACAATTGCACGACATCTTGTGCAAATGGTTGCAGAGGAAAGAAGAGTAAGAAGACTTACGCTATGCCGGTGATTGTTTCTTCAGCTCAGCCAGCTCGGCTTGCGCTGCATCCGCTTCGGCAGTCAGTCCTGCCGCGCGAAGCACGCCATCATATGTGGTGTAGACCATTTTGCGCGTGATTGGCTCGGCGGTTTTCGACCACTCGACCACTTCGGCAAACATCAGCCTGCACTTGTCCATGTCTTTGATGTGCTGTCCATATGCCCGCGCCAGATTCATCAAGCTCATTTTGTACTCGAATGAGTCTCTGCCGTGTTTTTGCATCATCTGTTGCGTGTCGTTGGTGAGCGCGTTTTCCAGTTCTTGCAGGCGGTTTTGCTTGACCAGAAGACGCTCTAAATCATTGAATGGCGACACCGGCTCTCGCGCCAGTTTGTCTGAAAATTGCCAGCGTAATTGCAGAGCTTCCTTCAACAACTGCTCGCATTCGCCGAATTCATCTAAAAGCCTCAGCAAGCCTGCCAGCGCACACTGGCTGTAGTAGGCGTTGAGCGGATCTTGCCTGTCCGTCGCATCCTGAAGTGCCTGCCGGTAGCAGTCTTTCGCTTCGGCGTACCGGCCTCCGCGCGCGGCTGACTCCGCGTTTGCTGTCAGCGTTTGCCAGGATTCTGTCATTGCCCGCTCCTCAAAACCCTACCTAACCTCTTATGCCCTTTAAGCGAATTAAAACGTCCTGGTACCTGAAAGGGGCAGGGATTGATAGTTTTGAGGCGCCATAAGCTTTTCACGGCAATCACATTTTCACGGGCATCCCCTTATCGGTGGAGGCGCCTGAGTTCTGATATGAAACCTTTTACCTTTTTACACCCAAGCCCATACCTGCAAAACTCCCGAGAAGGAGAGAATGAAAATAACGAATATTTGGAACTGTGCGGCACCCGCTGCGTCCACATGTGATGATCACCGTGGAGATTCGGGCAAACTTTAGGCGGAAATGAGCATGCTAAAGACAATTGATGATGCAGCAAGAGAGCTGCTTTATGAGGCCGGAAAGTCAGGCGACCTGCTGATGAAACTTCGCAACGAATTCGGCGATTTCGTCAAAGCTAAACGAGCCTATGTCGACACTGACGACATGAGAATGGCATACCTGGCTGGCTTGGAGCATTTGATCGAGGAAGGCAAGGTCAAGCAGACATTGGGCACCAAGGACATGACCGTTTTTCGCGTGACGGAAAGTGGCAGAAATTCGCGCCGCACGGTGCAGGGCGCGCTGGCTGATTTGCTGGAAGCAGTGCAGGAAGATGGCTTCATCGCCAAGATTCACAGCACAGAGGGTGAATACTTGCATTGTGGCTCCCGTGTCTTTTCCGATGTTGAGGAAGAGCGCATTATTTATCTGGAAGCATTTTGCAATTTGTTGCACCATGGGTACATTGAACCCACGAGTGAGTCGAAAGAAATGTCGATGTACGCTCTTGCTAACAAAAAGGCTTTGAAGAAGGCAATTTAGTTTGAGAATATCCAAGAACGACACTGATTGCATTTTGGTTGATTTAGACGGCACTCTTGCCGATTGTGCGCATCGAATGCATTTTATCGAACGAACTCCCAAGAATTGGAAAGGTTTTCTCAACCCATTTCTTGTCGCTGAAGATCCGCTTATAGAGCCTGTTGCAAGAGTTGTTCGCTCGCTCAGTGTGGACTATCCGATCATTTATGTTTCCGGTCGAACAATCGAACTCTATGATACAACCAAAGATTGGCTGCACAAGCATGGTTTTTGGACGGAACCGTTTTTGCTGTTTATGCGCCCGGCGCGCGATTTTCGCAGCGACGTGGTGGTAAAGCGCGAATTGCTGAAGAAGATTCGCAAGACATGGAATCCGTGGCTGGCGATAGACGACCGCAACGGGGTCGTGCAAATGTGGCGTGAAGAGGGACTAACGTGCCTTCAAGTCAGTGACGAAACCGACTAGCTTTCCTTGACGCCGTTTTCTTCTTTGGGGCGATTAGGTATTTTAAACCAGAACGTGCTGCCCTCGCCGTCAGTGCTAGTGGCGCCGATGGTGCCGCCGTGTGCTTCGACCAATGCCTTGCAAATGGTCAGACCGAGCCCGCTTCCTTTTTTTTCGGCTTCATCGGCGCTATTTACCTGGTGATAGCGCTCGAAAATTTTGTCCTGCTCGCCTGGCGGCAAGCCCCGTCCCTGGTCCTTTACTTCGAAAAGCAATTGGTCGTCGGTTTCTTTCGTGCTGACAATAATCTTCGAATTATCCGGTGAGAATTTTATGGCGTTTGAAATCAGGTTAGTCAAGACGCGCACTATGCGCTCCTCGTCGCAATGTATGTCGGCATCCGCCGGTTTGGCCTCGATAGTGATGTTGCGTGCATCGGCGCTGTGCTGAATCAGTTCAACCGCCTGCTCGATCATTGAGCTGTCTTCCGTGTCCTGAATGTTCAAGGCGAATCGTCCCGACTCTATCTTGTCGATGTCCAGAAGGTCGTTGATGAGCTGAATGAGTTTGCCCACTGAGGAGTTCGCTCGGCTGATCATGTTTTTCGCTTTGTCGCTCGAGGTATCCATCGTGCCGCCATCCAATAGGTTGAGCGTCAATTGCAGGGAGGTGAGCGGAGAGCGCAGGTCGTGAGTGACCATGGCCAGCACTTCCTGCTTGGAGCGTTCCGCCTCCTGCAATGCGCGCGAAACGGCGTGAACCACATCGTCCAACATAACCAATTCATCGGCGCCGCCGAGTCGATTGGGTATTTCCTTGTTGGCCCCAAGTGCGACTATATTGGCGGAAAGAGTATCGAAGCGGCGAGACGTATGTTTGTGAAAGTACCAGAGCATGCAAATTACGAGAATCGCATTGAATGACAAACCACCGTAAACGATCCAATTGACCCAGAATCTGGTTTTCTCATTCAATTTTTGATGCGCGACAGTTTTCTCTTCCTGTTTCTCAATCAAGGTCTTATTGATCTCATTGAGCTTCTTGGCTTGCTTTGAAATCTGAAAGACGGCGTAACGTTTGCCCGCTTCATCGCCTGATTCGAAAACACCCTGAGTTTCTTTGAAAAGTTTGAACGATTCATCGAGCCGATCTACCATCTGCTGGATTTCAGGATCGCGAACTTTTCCGTCTTTGAGAGTCTGCATTTTGCGAAAGGCTTCTTGCCGCTTGCTCATCTCGACGAGCGCTCTTTCAAAAGTGTATTTAAAACCGCCCTCTTTGTTGTATTGGTAAAAACCCATTGAGGCTGCCACACGCAAGACGTTCATTATCAGAGCGTTGGCGGCGGACATGATTTTTCGGGAATGAGCTTCTTCTTCGAATTGCTGCTCCACAACGCTATGAGCAAATGCCAGAGCCCCAACGAAGGCTAGCTGGCAGATCAATGCCACAGAAATGACGAAGGTCATTTGCTGGCTGAGAGTGAAACGGTCGGGGTTAAACCGCATGATTGTTCGGGGTGGATTTGCTAAAGGAACGCCTTGAAGCACAACTCAATGCACTCAGTGGATTTTAGCAGGTGTTAAAGCAACAACTGAGGCAGTTTCCTGCCTCAGCTACTGTACCTGCATTGAATAGAATTCGAATCCTAGCGTCTTCCGTCATGAAAGAAGCGGACTGTCCCATTTTTGAGTGTTATTGCAGTCAGTTCTCTGCCGTCGTTGAGTCTGTAAATGGTGGAGTATTGACCGGAATTGGCATCTCGAATGGAGATAAAGGATCTTACGTTTTCGATCTTTTCCGATCCAGTAGGAGTTTGAACGTGGAAGCTGATTGGCTTGTCGTATTTGCCTTCAACTCTCTCTGTAATTCCTGCGCTATTAACTACTTCCTTGATATCTGCCCTTGTGCTCCGCCATGCGCCGAGATGTCTGGAATAAGTAGTTTCTGTTTCTCCGTTCGGCAGTGGACGCGTTCGGCGAGGTCCTGTATCCGTTTGGGCATAGGCTCCATTCAACTCGCTCCAGTATGAAACCGAGTCTGCTGCTCCTGGAGGGGCGAGATTGGTGTATACACCTTCAGTCGGTCCCGTACGTGCTCGATCTCTCGGCATTCCGTTTTCCAACCTGGCGGAAGGTCGGCTGCCGGGATTTTCAAGAGGCGGAGGTGCTGGTGGGCGCTCCGGCACTCTGGCGGGATCACGTCCGTCTCTAGTAGGAGCGGTTCTGCCATCTCGACCAGGCGCTTGTCCGATCATCGAGTCCGGAATTTTGATTGTCGTGTCATTCCTGATTGCTCTGACGTTCGAAATATTGTTTTCTCGTGCGAGATCTCTTGCGGCTTGTGCAATTTCGGAGTTGGTAGGAACTTTTCCATTTTTGTGTGTCAGCAGATCTCTGGCAATATGTTCCAGGTTGTCGCCGTTTCTAAATCTGTAAGTCGTTTGCCCCTGTTCGTTGGTAGTGAACCGTCTGCCGTTGTTACCTATGTACTCGCTACCTTCACTGATTTGTTGGCTGGAACCAATTTGCCGTAATCTTCTATCTCTAACTTGTTGCTCCGTACCATTTTCATTTGTGGTCAGGATCTGACCTCTGCTGTTTATACCGACAATTTGAAGATCGTCAGGAAACCCCTGGGCTCTAAAATCGACGGCGGCATTAATCGCGGCTCTATGCTCGTTCCAAAAATTCGGATTGCTTTGTTGGGCTGCAGCGGCTTCGTTAGTAGCTCTCAGCCGTCCAGCATCTGAATTGTCATTGAATCCGGCAATGATGCGATCTCTGCGAGTTTCATCTGACACTGGTGCTGCTTCTGGGCGTGTAGTCGTCTGACTCATGGTTTCTCCTCGTGCAAAGCTTCAAAAGGGGGTGGTAATGCAGGTGGTGACCCCCCGCATGCATCAGCATGGTGCGGAGGATAAATAAATGGGATGGAGGGAAGCTGGTTGCCTTATGCGTGCAATATAACGGGGGAACCGTGAGTGAACCGTGAGCCATGTGTGAGCGTTGCGTGAGTGTTTTCGAACTCTGTTTGCGAGCCGTACTTGCAGCCGCACTTTGTGGATGTCAAACGGGAATGTTGTTGTTACTCTTTGATATGGGAAGATATTGTGGGATTGGGCGGAACTGGTCTGAATGTCGAAAATCTTATTGGTCGAAGATGATGAGCTCGTGTTGGAGGCGGTAGCCGACACGCTGGAAACAAATAACTATTTAGTCGAGAAAGTGCGCGACGGTCAGGAAGCCGCCGATCGGCTGAAGCTCTATTCTTATGATCTGGCGATTTTGGATATTGGTCTTCCGAAGATGAGCGGTTTCGACGTTTGCCGCAATTACAGGTCTGCCGGTGGTATCACGCCCATACTCATGCTTACTGGCAAAGGCGAGATCGAAGATCGTGTTACCGGACTGGACATGGGCGCCGATGATTATCTGCCGAAGCCATTTCATATGCGTGAGTTGCTTGCTCGCGTTAAGAGCTTGCTGCGTCGCCCCAGAGAATTGACCGGCGATGTTTTGAGCGTGCGTGATGTCACACTCAATCCGGCTACAGGAAAGGCGACACGAGACGGCGTCGAAATAGATCTGCTGGCTAAAGAACTGGCGCTTTTGGAGTTCTTGATGCGCCACAAAGACCAGATTTTCAGCGTCGATGATTTGTTGGATAAGGTCTGGCATTCCGAGTCGGATTCATCGGAAGATGCTGTCAGGCAGTGCGTTACTCGGGTGCGCAGGAAAATGGATGTAGATGGAAAACCGTCCATCATCACTACAGTCAAAGGCATGGGCTATAAGGTAGACAGCAGTCTTTCCTGATATCGCGATTGTCGAGCCTGCTTAAACGTGTCAACTTAGTGTCAGGTTTGCATATTACAAATGCATAGTAACTGACTCCAACTTTTCAAATATGATTATACAAATCCAGGCTGTGCCCGCGGTGGAAGTTTCTGCCGCTCTTCTATCCGCGCCTAAAGTCAATTGTGCGGAAAGTGTTCGCTCGCATGTCAGGCAACAGTCTCAAACGAGTGAAACATTGAAGGCGCTCTTGATCGCGCTTTGCACATGCGGCTGGGAAGAGTTTTTGGTGACTAGAGCGTTACTGGCTCGCTATAGCGCAAAGGAAGTTTGCGATGAAGCTGGACTTTTGCGTGCAAAAAATTCGCGCGGCTTTCGTCTGCTTTCAGTTATCTGGCACAATCAATTTTTCTCTGATTGGGACTGCATCGAAGCAACCGCGCAATGGGAAATTTATTCGGCTCTGACCCGTGATTCGATTAATAAGCACATGAAAGAGACAGTGTTTCATAAGACGGCAAAAGCGATTAGAAAAGTGATTCTCTCTCGGCAAGATCCCCGTACACCTACAAAAATTCGATTGAGAAATTGCCACCTCGCGATTGCGACATTTATGCATGAATACGCTCTGGCAAGTGACTTAAATCGGGCCATTGTTATCGCTGCGCTCAACGAAGGTGAGGAAACCGGATGCGGGCATTTGCCATCTCAGCAGGCTGTTTCCCTGATTAGGAAGCTAACCACACGGTAACCACTCCGGAGAGTGACAAGGCCATGCAGCCGCATCTGTCAAGGGAAACAAGTGTTTTCTTCCTAACAGTATTTCTTGTGAGCGATGGGTATAACCGTTATACGACAGAAGGTCTGTCGTTTTAGTAACATGTCTTGGTCAGGCCTGCCCGCGCCCTCAAGGTTTTGGCAGGCCTTTTCCATTTCAAGATTAAATTGGTTTGGTGGGTACCCGGACGGGCATTTCGTTCCACGTAAAGATCGCCTATCGCACCATATTTTAAGAACGCGAGATGAAATAGGTTGGGTGAGCTTTGCCGCCCGCTTCGGTTTTAGAAGTACGGTAATTCCGATTGATGAAACGAAGCACAAAAGCAAAGAATTGATGTTGTGAACACGCTTTCTTGTGGATCTGCGTCTGCTGTGCGTGCGAGTTATGGACTGTATGTTTTTTCGGATGCAGATGAGAGCGTCGCACTCAACCAAATGAATTTCCAAAGCGCGCCGAGATTTTGTGAGTGTTTTCGCTCACTTGCTCGTGCATGCGGATGTTCCGTGGTTGAACTTAACCATGAATGGAGGTCGCATGACCTTTGCACAACCGTACTACCTGATCTTGATCGCGCTACTGGCGCCAATCTTGTGGTTGAGCGGTAAACGCAAAACCCATGTCGGACATTCGCAACTGGTGATCCATGCGCGGATGTTTCGATTTTCTTTTCTGCGCTGCTTGGTTGTCTTGTGTCTTTGTTTGGCTTGGACAGCGATGTGCCTGGCGCTGGCGCGTCCGGTGCTGCCGCAAACAGAGGAGAGGCAAGTCATACAGACGCGCGATTTTGTCATACAGGTGGACATTTCCGGCTCGATGGGCGAGTCCATTGAAGGAAGACGTCCATCATCGGCGCCCTCATCCGGCGCAAGTCCTGTGGAGCTGACTCGAATTATCGCGGCACGCGCTGCGGCCAGCGATTTTATTCGGCGGCGAGAGGGAGATCGTGTCGCCTTGCTGCTTTTCAATCACGAGTCGTTCTACAGTTGGCCTCTGAGCAGCGACCATTCCGTCGTTTTGCGGCGCTTGGAGCAAGTCGGACGATACGTTTCCGGCGGCACTAATTTCGACGGACCTCAAGGCGCAGTGCAGGGAGCGCTCGACCACTTTCGTGAGATGGCGCAGGCGCAAACTCGTGTGCTCGTCCTGGTCACAGACGGTGAGTCCAGTATGGATCAAGGGAGAAGCCGACTGCTGCTCGAGCAGCTTGGCGATTTGCGCGTTCGCGTCTATGTTCTCGGTGTCGGACCGGGGTGGGTGAACAACTCGCGAGACACTCAGGACTTGCGCGAACTCGTGGAGTCAGCGGGAGGCTCCGTCATTCCTGTGGCGAATGAAGAGGAACTGCGCAGTGGATTCGACAGAATTGACAAACTCGAACGCTCGTCGGTGGAGATTCGCAGTGCCGTGACTTACCGCGAGCTGTACGGAATTTTGGCGATCCTGGCGACTATTCTGTTGCTCGGCTACCTGGTCCTCAGTGCCATAACGTTCGAAGAGGTATGAAAGGAAACCTCGATGACACAAAAACGCAAGTGGCGAATCGTCTTGCTCACTGCAGGATTTTTCGCCGGAATCATCATGCTCTGCGCCGGTTGGACGTTGTCGACCTATCGCTCGATGCAGATAGAGAGCTACAACTCTGGCATCGTTGCAATGCGAGCAGGCGACCATCGCACGGCTGTGGTTTCTTTCGAGCGCAGCGTGCAGCATTTCAATCGCGCTCGTCAGCTCGATTGGCTGGGGCGGTTTCTGCTGCCTGCTCCTGATATCGAACTGGCTGCCAGAGCCAGCTTCCATCGGGGGATGCTGCTCGTGCAAAGCCGGCAGGCGAAGGCGGCGGTGGCGGCATTTCAGGAATCGCTCCGCTTCAATCCCGGCAGCGGACGGGCGGCATCCGTCAGCGAAGCGCGCCGTCTTCAGGAACTCGCGCTTGTGGTGAAGCACAACCTCGAGCTGCTCTTGAGCCAGCATTCGCAGCTCGCGCACAGCCAGGGTGCTGCCCGCAATTCCGGCGATGGAGATGGGGAACCGCGCCGTGTGCCCGGGGAAAACCCGGGCAGCATGCCCGGTCCGGGCAGTCGCGACGATCTCTGAGTGGAGGATTGTGAATGTCTGGTATCACGTTACTCGAGCCCGGAGCGCTTGCTGCCGGGCTGGCAGCAATTGTTTTGAGCGCAGCCGCCTGGATGGCCGGCTACCACTGGCGCAAGCGTGCCCGCGCGGCTTACGGCGACGCACGCCTCATCGATAAGTTCAGCGACACGCTCAGCCCGCGGAGGGAAACGTTTTTCTTTTGCGGTTATGCGCTTGCTGTGGCTTTTATCAGCCTGGCGGCGTCCTCGCCGGTAATGGATGGTGCCGCTGTTCGAGTGCGAGCCGGAACAACCGAAGTCGTGGTCGTCACGGATGTGTCGCTGAGTATGGCGAGCGAAGAGTATCGCCCATTTATGCCGGCGCGAGAGGGCGTGAGGGCTGAGGATGTCGCCGGTCCGTACGGCAGCAGGCTCGACTTCGTCAAGCTAGCCATTGATGCGCGCATCCTGCCGGCTCTCGCTTCTAACCGGCTGGGCATAGTTACATACTCGGGACTCGGCTTTACGCAGGCTGAGCTTACCCACGATCACGCATCGCTTCGCTGGATTTTGCGGCACTGGATGCCGATCGGCGGTGCGCCTGGCAATGGCTCGGATTTCGCCTCCGGTCTGATGGAAGCTGTGCGGCTGTTTTCGTCTGCTGATGAGGCTGCCGAATCACCTTCTGCCGCAGAAGCGGAACGCAGCCGGGTAGTCGTACTCTTTTCCGATGGCGGGTTCACGGGCAACGCGCTAGAGCTGGCGGACGCCATTGCAGCTCTGGCGCGCCATCGCGTCCGCCTGATCGTTGTCGGAGTCGGTGGCGATCAGCCGTCGACTATCCCTGTTTATTCTCCATCCGGCGAGCTGCGAGGCAATCTGATGCGAAACGGGCAGCCGGTGCTGACTCACTTCGACGAGCGGCCGCTTCTGGCGCTGCAAGATGCCGCTGGCGGCGAATATTTTCGGCTGGCACCGGGAGAGGAGCTTAGTATCGAATGGGCGAGCATGATTGCAGGCGAGCGTGTGGAGATCGCTCAGCGCCATCTCTATATCTTTCCTCTGTCAGCCGCGATGTTCTTACTCGCGTGTCTGCAAATGCGCGGAGTCTTCCGTCGCACAACCAATGAAAAGGAGAGTGGATGATGTTCGGATCTTTTCGAATCGTTCTGCCAACTGTGTGCGCGCTGGTTCTGAGTGCGCTCGCGTTGACGCCCCTGAACGCGCATGCGCAACCCGACGGACCGTCAGAGCAACCGGCGGTGGTGGCAGGTATGGCGCTGGGTGACTGCGAAGATCTGTCCGTTGCAATGGTGCGAAGGGGTACCTTGTCCCGGCGTCCGGCGCCGCAAGCCGAGAAGAGTTGCGAAGGTGGGCGCATTCGGATGCAGGTGATGGCTGAACGCCACTTCGGGCATCGCATCATGGACCCGGTGAATATCCGTGTTTTGCTGTCGGTGGACCCTTCGGTAGTGGTCGACTTTCAGTCCCTTTCTCGCGGAACCGTTGCTTTCAACGGGCAGGAGTTCGACCTGATGTCTCCGCTGGCGCTCAGCCCATCTCAAAGCCCGGTGAATGTCCAGTCGCGCCGCATGCCTGACGGCAGAGTTTTGATCGAGATTGACTTGATTGTCCAAAGCAGCGTGCCTGCGTCGGCAGCACCATATCTGGTGTTTCGCCTCGACCTCAGGTACGCGCTGGGAAACATTCGCGACAAAGACGGCAATGCAACGGCTGCACCGGATCGCAGAGTGCTCTCCACGCCGGTTATCGCTCTGAGTCTTTCTCCGACCGCGGCCGGCGAGGATGATTTTGTTGCAGTGAACCCCGCTTTGGCAACGCAAATTCTCCCCTGGGCCACGCTTGGTCTTCTTGTGGGCGGTGCATTTCTGATGTGCCTTCCGTTTGGACTGTGGGCGGTGCAATGGATCAATCGCCGGCGCCCTGGTCGAAAAATTCCGGCGAATGAGCTTGCCTGGCGGACTTTGGACAGAGTTTTCGCGGAGGGTAAGCGAAGCGGATTTTCGCCTTCCCACTTCAAGGCGATCTCTGCAGCCGTGAGGCGTTATCTCAACGCCTCTGCGTCCACACATGCGGAACTTCGTCAGCTTCTTGCCGAGCATCCGCACCGAAAGGAGATCGTAAGCGTACTGAGTTATTGTGACGCGGTACTATACCGATCGCAGCAACTCGACCACGATGAATTAGAAGAACTCATCGCGAAGGTCGAGGTGATCGTTCCGCGTCCGTGATGAGCACTTAAAACTCCGAGGGCCGAAGCAGCCATTCGCTTCGGCCCTTTTTTGCACTTCTTTTTGGTGCTTCTTCTAAATTTTTCAATCGAGTGGATGCCATCCACCGAACCTGTCTCCAAGCCAGAGAGTGTTGAACGGTGATTTGACTATCGAATAAAGTCTATTGTGGCGAACAAATGTTCCCGAACTATAGCAGGCGGCTTTGCAATTGCCGTTTTCATCGGTTTCTATTTCGATGTTCTCTACTCGCACGGATTTTTTTTCATCGATATCGAGATTATATGAGTTTATTTTCTGCGCTGCCGGGGGGGCGAAACTCAGACTGCCTGTGGAAACCGAGGTTATGAAGCCGCCTGAGATATTGGATTGATTCGACATCTGTTTCAAGAACTCCGTGCTTTCTTGTCCGGACACGATTGAACAATAGCAGCGGTTACGTGAGGGAACGGTGAGTGTCGATTTTTGCCGAAGTTTTTTTCTTTGTGCCAAGCACCGAGTATGGACTGCAATTTGTTTCTATTGAAAAACCGAGGCATTTCTGCCCCGGTTATTCCCCTGCTTTTAACTAAAAAATTTGCAGCCTCTAATAAGAACTCAATCTAGTTACGTTGTCTGGCTGGATTGGTGATGATTGGCTGGTACTCGCGTGGAATTCTCAAGCGAGTTCCGAGCGGAACGCTGTTCGGATTGCTGATGCCGTTCTCGCGAGCAATCGCACGATACATGCGATCGATCTGTTGGTTGGTTGGTGCTTCTCCGTTGGCGTTGTTGCGTTGCATGAATTCCCTGGCGATGTGCCACATTGTGTCACCGGAGCGGACGGTATACTCGTTGAATCGACTATCATTGCCGGTTTCATAATTGCGCGGTTCTCCTGCACGGCGTGTCCCAGTTTCGCGTGGATTGTTGCCCGGAGTTTGTCCGCCCTGTTCTCCGCGGATGGAGTTGAACCGTCTAGCCAGTTCTTCGCGTGCTTGTCTAGCTTGATCTTCGGCTGGATTGCGCTCGCCGCCTAGCGCTGTCGCTCGCCTTTCCATCAATTCAGGGTTTAAGTATCTGCCATCGTTTCCGGACCAAATCCCGTTTCGAAGTCCGCCTAGAAAAGAAGCACTTTCGGCGATGCTATTAAGATTTTCCGGACGCAGTAGAGTTGCCGCGGCTTGCCGCTGTGCTTCAGTGAAACGAGCGCCATTCCTTTCCAGCGCTGTTCTTAAGGCTCCAACATTCACGTTGTTTCCATCAACAGTGCTCGGATCTAATGAGCGCATTACGTCTCTGATTCCAGGAAATTGATCTATAGCCTGACGCATACTCGCAGCTTCAGGCTGCATTCTTGTTCTCGAAGCGCCAAGATCCGTCTGCGACAATTCGGTTATGCGATTTTGTTCCATGCCGCGTAAAGCATGTCGCGCCGCAAAGGCGTTAAATGGATTGGAGCCATTGCGGCCGATGTAAGCCTGTAGTTCAGTGCGGTCAACGCTGCCATTTCCGTTGCCCAAGGTGTCGATTGCTGCACTATTTCTTCCTACAAAGTCGATTGTTAAACGCCCAAGCAAGCCTTGTTCGCGTAACTGATCTTCGTATTGCTGGCGTTGCTGTGGGTTGCGAAGGACTGCACCCACTTGATTGTCTGCAGCAAGAGACCTTGCGCCTTCTTCGGTCGCCAGTGCTCGTTCTGTGCGCTGGACGGCATCTTGTACTTCACGAGACATGTGTATTACCTCTTAAATAACTGGGGGAAGAGCGCGAGGCGCAATCTAAATGAGTCAGTGAGACTCACTCGAATCGGCTTTGTTAGTAAGGCGGAAGAAGCGGTTGCGGTTACAACTCACAATGGAAATTTAACAGAGCAAGTTGCCACCAAGTTGACATGGAGAAATTTGTTTGCATGCCATAAACAAAAACGGAGAGATGCTGCTGGCTGCATCTCTCCGCATTTGCTTGGAATAAGATTCGAAACTACCTTCGAAACTAGCTTCGAGGCCGTATTCCCGTGAACGTGCCTAATTGATGCGCGCGTTGCGCGATGTTTTCAGGAGTGACATAGCGACCGTCGTTGCCGTTCCATAAATAGTTTGCGATGCGGTTGAGAAGTCCGACGCTGCTTGCCAGATTGTCCGCATCAGCGATCATCGTTCGTGCCGCCTGGCTCTGCGCTTTGGTAAAGAGGTCGGGATGGTATTGCAAGGCTCCACGCAATTCTCCTACGTTGATTTGATTGCCATTGGCGATGGAATCGGGATTGATGGCTCTCATCAATTCGACCAACCCTCCGTGATGCTTGGCTGCGATGCGCATATCGCGCATTTCAGGCAGCATGCCGTCCTTAAGACCAGCCTGCACCTCATCACTGGTAAGCGATTCTCTGCGAGTCGCATCCATATAACTAAGTGCGTTTTGCGCTCCGGTCAAAGCAAGGTTGTCGCGCACGGCTTCGGGCAAACCTTGTTGCCTTCTTATATATTCTCGGAGGTCCGGACGCTCGATAACACCGTTGCCGTTGCCGCTCTGATCTATTTGTTGGAAATTCTGCCCTAAAGTCGCAAGAGTGATGCTGCCGAGCAGCCCTTGCTCTTGCAACCGCTGCGACTGCGCGGCTACTTGCTCCCCGATTGGACCTCTCTGACCCGGCGGCGTCAGCGACGCTGCGATTGCGGACCATGCATCGTCAGCGCCCGCTGATTGTCCGATGTCCCTGACGTTTTCCACTCGGTGATTGCCCATGGTAAGAACTCCTTTTCCAACAAAGGTCGGAAGCAGAAACAAGAATCTCCGAATGAGAGATTATTAGAGATTCAAGAAATTGTGCGGCAGATACTGGACGTATGCGGAAGCTTTGGGCCCGCCGTCTCTTGGAACCTTAATCTCGTTTTCCTGAACATTCTTGAAAATTACCAGGTCACCGGATGCGGTGCTTCCTGGATCGTATTTGAGAATGTCATCTTCGGATTTGAGAGCGGGGAGCGCATTGGTTTCGCCCAGGGCACTCTTCTTGTCGTACGATGAGTCGTTTTGTGAACCGATGTTGATATTTATATTTATGCCGGACGGACACTTTTCGCGCATAAGGTCGGAAACGTTTTGACTTAGAAGCTCTTTTGAGTTTAAAAGCTCTTTTTCATTTAGTGCTGTTTTCGCCAGCGAAAGCTTATCTTCGTTGTGTTCGAAATATTTCATTGTCAAATCCTTTTCAGTGGCAAGCAGGGAGAGAGGCTCTCCGGAAATCATGCGAATGATCGTGCTTTCAATTTAGCGCTCATTCCTGACACGAAGTTGACACGGTGACATTTTGTCTATTGATTGAAACCCTTGAGGCCGCGTGCAATTCGCTTGTGGCCGCGTGGAATTCACTTGTGGCATCAAACTGTCCGAAATGTTCAAAAGTGCCCATCTGCCATAGCAGAAGAGCACGATTGAATGATCCCCGAAAGGTTGGTATTTCCGATCAGCGTTTTACACGCGAAATTTACGCATACCGTGCGTCTCTCTTTAGTCGATGGGATGCCATCCACCGAACCGATCGCCCATCCAAAGGCTGTTGTTCGCAGCTTTTACGACTGTGTAGAGTTCATGCTTACGAACTTGGGCTCCTGAATCATAGTTTGCTGCGCGGATTGCGCCGTCAGAGTCGTGCTCGACGAATATCTCCGCCAGGCGCACTGCGTTGGCACGGTCGATGTCCAGACTGTACCTATTAATGATTTGCGGTTGCGGGACAAAATTCAAGCTCGCATCATGCGCATAACCCTGATTCTGGCTTGAAAAAATGTCGTTGGATTGAAACATCGGGCAACCTCACTGGTTTTTTATCATCGGGGGGGTTCGACACTGGCTATTTAAACGATTATTTGTTTCCGGGACGTTAACGCCAAACTTTCGATTCGTTCAAATTGCCGACGGTTTGTGTCGGCCAGGTGGCACTTTTGTGGGAAGGACAGGCGCCATCCAACGCGCCGCTCAGCCTTGCGGCTTCGTGAGCGACTGGTCAATTGGTTTGGACAGGATTAACTTACCAAACAAATTTGACATTGAGATGACATAGGCGAAAGGTCCACGGGCGCCGAAAAAACTTTCGTGTCAACAGCGTATGGGAGGACAGGTGAAACTTGAGTGCATTTGAAAAAAGGACCTGGGCGCCTGCCTCGCACATACCATTTAATAGATGTCGGACTTGAAAGCTTGCGTTTCGAAAATCTCGACCTCCAACATCAAAAAAATTTTTCTGCTTCTTGTTAGATTTTCTCGCGAAAATCTAACAGGAGAACTGCACGAAAAAAATCAAGCGCATATTTGATGTGAGATCTTTTCTTGAAAATCTGACACTCGATGGGCGGTCTGAAAAAGGGCTTGTAATGGACGTTTCTTTAATTGTGAGATTTTCTCGAGAAATTCTCACACGAAGGAAGACTCTTATTTTGAGGATCTTCAAGAGCAAAAAACCTCGAAATTTTTTGAACTTTTTCCTCTCTCGATACGTATTCATATGTATCTGATTGGGAGGATGAAACAATGTCCATCGCTGGAAATATTCGCGCATACATAGCTAAGTTGCCGTTCGACCAAATCTTTTCTACGCGAGAAGTTTTGCACTACGGCAAGCGTTCCGCCATCGACCAGGCGCTTTATCGAATGGTCGAGAACTGCACGATAATTCGCCTGGCCTGGGGGCTATTCACCAAAAACAAAAATGGAATCGCAATTCCATCTATAGATGAGATTGCCGCAGCGAAGTCCAAAGCATTCTGCAAAAGCAATACCATGCATGGACAAGACGCCGCTTTCGAATTGAAATTGGTCGATTCAGGCAACGAAAGAACTATCTACAACTTGCCGGGTTCTTCTTCGAGTTCATTCATGTGCGTTGTGCAGCAACATCGTGTCTATACCAAAGCAACATCCGCAAGAAGGCTGGTTGATGGCGACAAACGTGTCGGCAAAGTAATACGAGCATTGTGGGAAATGGGACCAGACAGAATCAACCCATCTGTCATGGAACTTGCAACCATGAATCTCAACCGAGTGGAAATGAGAAATCTCTGGCGTGCTGCGCTGAGAGTTCCGCAATGGTTGGGGCGCCATACCAATCATGCTTTGCGCAAGTTGCAAGAGTGAAACCTAAGTGGAAGAGATAACCGAATCCCGAACTCGCCCCTCTAGCAACGGAGCTAGTTTTTCGTCTATTAGTTGCTCCGCTCTCTTCAAATCCAGCTCGTCTGCGCTCTTGATGTTTTTGCAAAGAGTTCCCACGATCTCATCGATGACCACGCCTGCATCTCGGCATACTTCATAAGGAGTATGCGTGAAAGTGACAAGTGCATATCGAGACGCGAATTTATCAGGGAAATTTTTCTCCAGTACTTTTTCTGCCGCTTTTTGCAAGAGAAATTCCGGCTGGCCTACTTTATCGCGCATTTCAATAAAGTTTTCGATCGCCATTTGCGCAATCGCATCGGCATTGGGTTTGCGCGACTTATTGAACTCTTTGAACAATTTCAACCAATTCACTTTGTCGTCTTTCACATGCTCGTTCAAAAGTTCTTCGAAGACGGTCAAATCCTCAAAAGCGCAATTGGCCCCCTGCCCAAAGAAGGGCACGATTGCGTGCGCGGCATCTCCGACGAGCAATACTCTGTCTTTGAAGTGCCAGGGATCGCAAGTGACAGTCACCATGCTGCCTGTCGGATTTTCAAAGAAAGTTTCTTCCGGTCGGTCGAACGATCCGTATGCATCGAAGAAATCGACTTTAAAGAACTCGCCCACCACTCTCTCGTTATTCAGTTTTTCAAAACTGGGCGAGCCGTTGATTGGTTCATAGGGTAAAAACAGTGTGCATGTGAAACTGCCGTCGAAATTGGGCAGCGCGATGATCATATAAAGACCGCGTGGCCAAATGTGCAAAACATTTTTTTCAAGAGCGAATTTGCCGCCTTCCAAAGGCAGAATTGTCAGTTCTTTGTAGCCATAGTTGAGCGGTTCCGACTCGCATTTGTAATCGCTTGCTTCAATCATGCAGTGACGTATTTGCGATGCCGAGCCATCTGTTCCGATAATCAGATCAAACTGCTCTTCGTATCGGATTTTCTCGACTTCGTTTTGAATTGTCAGGGTATTCGTTTCCAAATTGATGTGCGCAACGCGCTGGTGAAAACGAATGGTGACGTCGCCGGATTTCTCGGCAGCAGTCATCAGGGTTTTGTTCAGCTCGCCTCGCGATACCGAATTGCCGAATTCAGTCTCGTCGCGCCCATAAGGTTGATAAGTCGTCTCGCCATTGCGAGCATGCATCAAGCGCCCCATCATCGGCACCGAATTCTTCAAAATTTCCGCTTGCAGCCCTGCTCTTTCCAGCGCTCTCAAACCACGGCGTGTGATGTTCAAGTTGATAGAGCGACCGGCGCTGATCGTTTCCACCCGCATGTCCGGTCTTCTTTCCAGCATCGTCACTTTCATGCCGCGGCGGGCAAGAAAGACTGCCATCAGCGAACCTGTAAGTCCGGCACCGACTATGCATACGTGAGTTTCGGAAAGCTTCTTCGTGAGTTCAACTGACATGTTCGCCTACTGTTTTTGCAAAGTGGTATACGTCTTCGAAAGAATTGTAGAGAGGAGCAGGGGCCGCACGCATGATGTCTGGCTCTCGAAAGTCGCATATGACGCCCTTCTCCCTCAACAGTTTGACGAAGTCTTTGGGCTGGGATTTCAATTTGATTGAAAGCTGGGAGCCGCGTTGCGATACATCCTGCGGTGTAATGACTTTGAAAAAGTCTCCACCGATTTGCGAAAGCAAAAATTCCAGATAACCGGTAAGCAAATCGCCTTTTTGCCGCAGTTTAGCCATGCCTGCTTTGTCGAACAATTCCATGGAAGCGCGCAATGCCGCTAATTGAAAAATCGGAGGGTTGCTCAACTGCCAACCTTCGGCACCAGGGATAGGGGCAAACTGCGGGCCCATTTGAAAACGAGTTTTCTTGTCATGCCCCCACCATCCGGCAAATCGCGGCAAGGAGAAGTCCTTGGAATGGCGCTCGTGGACAAAACAGCCGGCAAGCGATCCTGGTCCTGAATTCAAATACTTATAACTGCACCATACTGCAAAATCGACATCATCGTCGTGCAGTTTCAAGTGTAAATTGCCGGCGCCGTGCGCCAAGTTGAAACCGGCTTGCGCTCCTACCGAATGCGCTTTTGCGGCAATGGATTTCATATCGAAAGCTTGACCGGTCAAATAACTGACGTTGCCGAGCATGACCAGTGCGAGTGACTGCCCTTCCTTTTCTATAGCCTGCATTATGTCTTCGTGACGCAGGGTAAATTCGCCGTCTCGCGGGCGCAGTGCGACAACCGCTGATTGCGGATCGAAGCCGTGAAAGCACGCTTGCGAGTCGACGGCATATTTGTCGGAAGGAAACGCATCCGCCTCAATAATGATTTTGTATCGTTCTTTGGTGGGACGATAAAATGACACCATCATCAAGTGAAGGTTGACCGTGAGCGTGTTCATAATCACGACCTCGACCGGCTTTGCGCCGACCAGGCGCGCCGCCATCTCGGTGAGATTCTCGTGATAGGGCAGCCAGGGATGCTTGGCGTCCCAATGCCCCTCCACGCCGTGAATTGCCCAATCATCAAGTTCTTCGCCGATATACTCGCGGACTTTTATCGGTTGAAGTCCCAGCGAGTTGCCGGCCATGTAGATCCATTCTTTTCCGTCTTTCGTCTTCGGAATCAGAAATTGCTTTCTGAATTCGGCAAGCTCGTCGCTTTTATCGAGCGAAAGCGCAAACTGCAGCTCATTTTTAAATTCGATTTTCTGCAAAGCAGCGGTCTTTTGGCTGGTGGAACTCATGGAAAATTTGCCCTCGACAAGAAAGACATTTGGGGGAAAACTTTTATTTAGGCGCTTTGGTTTTGGTGCCGCATTTTTTGCAGGTGGAATTCTCGCTGTTGTAAAAACGCTCGAAGATGGGCGGGAACTGTTTGACAATATCGGTCAAATGGAAATGCTCTTCGTACAATTTCTCGTCGCAGTTTTCGCATAGCCAGACAAAACCATCCTGCTCGCCTTCCTGGCGTTTTCTCTCGATGACCAGGCCGATCGTGTTGGCGGGGCGGCGAGGTGAGTGCGGAACGTTGGGGGGCAGAAGAAAGATTTCGCCCTCTTTTATCGGAACGTCTCTGGGCTTGCCGTCTTCGATAACGCGAAGATTAATATCGCCCTCGATCTGATAAAAGAACTCCTCTCCGGAATTGACATGGTAATCAGTGCGGCTGTTGGGACCGCCCACTACCATGATGATGAATTCCCGGTCTTCCCAGACCAGCTTGTTTCCGACCGGCGGCTTGAGCTGGCTGCGATTCTCTTCGATCCAAGATTTAAAATTTAACGGCATTAGCGCGGGCATCGCTGCGTTTCCCCCTCGGTGAAAATGTCGCCATAACAGGTCTCAGTGTGGCAAAACAGCCACCCGGCACGGTCAAACTGATAGTCTGGCGTACTTGAAATCGCGTGTCAAAGGCGACTTATCTGACGCCCACGAAGGCAATTCCGGCTTACAGTATGAGAAGAACCGATATCTAATGGGTTTATTTAGGGTAATAAGTCCTAAGAACGGATTACTTGAGCCGTTAGAGTCCTTAACATTTGGTAGATGACTGATTCAGGACAAACAAACCAGGATTTCCAAGCGGGTGCGGGCGGCGACGTCGCCAGACTGATCGGTCAGGCGCGCACTTCGCTCAAGGCTCGCGACTATGAAGCCGCCAAGGCTGGGTTCAAGGGCGTTTACGATTTCTTGAGCCGGCGCGGTCTGGGCGAGGGTCTGGAAGCGATGGAGTGTCTTGCCGACCTGGGCGCCACGCACATGGCGCTCAAGGAGTACGATGCGGCGCTTACCGAGTATGCCAAGCTGGCTACCATTATGGAGCGGAATCTTGGGGAGGCGAATGCCGAATTGCGCCAGCACTTGCGGCGTTACGCGCAGGCTTGCGATGTGGCTGGGCGTCTCAATGAAGCAAAGCAGCTCTACAGTCGAGCTAATGATTTGGAGCGCCGTTACGGCGCTGTGCCGTCCAGAACCAATGCAGGCGGTTTGCCCGGGCGAGTTCAATCGGGACAACGAGAAGCGGTGCCGCCGACCACCTCTTCCGGGGGGTCGACTTTTGCCGAGGCGATCCAGGATGCCGTGGCGCGCTCGATGGCGAAGCTGGATAATCGCGGTAAACCTATCGAGCCGCCGGAGCCGCCAAAACCGGCGCCGCCCGGTCCACGTCCTTTCGTTTCTTCTCCTTTGCCGCCTTCGCCTTTTCAAAGCCTGGCTTTTGGATTGCCGGCTCAAAGTGCTGCCCCGCAAACTCCTGACTCGCAAGCTTCTGACTTAGAGCAAAGTTCGCAATCGCAGTCGTCTGCCGCTCAGTCGCCGGCGACCACGCCTTCGCTGCCTTCCACTCCGCCATCTTCTGCTTCGCCGCCTGGGCCGGGTCAGACCGGGGCGCCCGGGGGCAAACGACCGGACTTCAGCGTCCCGCGTGAGTTGTCGGACAGCCAGTTTATCCTCAGGCCCAAAGGAGAAAAGTCGGGGGCGCAACGCTCAGATGCCGGAGGCGACGAGGGTCGCACGGCGGATCGCTTGCAGGATGTTTGGGGTGCGCCCACAGGGGTTGGAAACGTTCAAAATGCCGGCGCGCAAAATGCGGGCGTTGGTGAGAGCGGCAGTTACTGGCGAGGACCGAACGCGGGCGGGCAAAACTCACAGCCGATGTCCGGCACCGCCAGTGGTGAAGTGCAAATTCCGCAATTCAGGGCACCCGATCAAGAAGGTGAATTCGAGCCGGTCTCAGACAGCAAACCAGCCGACTACCAGAGTGTGGAAGAGAGTCTCGACAAAGTCTTCGGGCAGAGCACTTCTCCCTTGCAGGGACAGAAGGGAGGCGGTGTCTACTCTTCGGAGACGGAGGCGGTGCAAGGCGATTCGTCGGATGAAAGTGCCATGGGTTTTATGAGCGCAGAGGGCAATTTCCCATTGCGCCGCCGAACAAACCCAGGCTTGAGTTCATCGAAATTGCGCCAGATGCAAAATGCCGACTCCATGCAAGAGCCGCAGGGAGAGCCTCTCGACGAAAGTATCGCGGAATCGGGCGCCAGTTCATCGCCGGCATCTTCGACTCCGCTTTCTTACGACCCCAACGACTACGATCCGAGTAAGCCGACTCGATATGATCCAAGCGCTCCCTATGAAGAATACATTCCGGAAGGCTACAAGTACGGGCGAACACAGTCGGACTCGGCAAGCGATGCCACACGCCGACCAGGTGCGCGTCGCGCTTCGGCCGAGTGGCAGGTGGAGCCGGCTGAGGAATTGCCGCTCACCGATGTAGAGCATGCCGAATCGTTTCATGGTGCCGAGATGCACCCGGACAGCGATTCTTCCAAGGCGATGGCGCAGTGGATGGTGCCTATCAACGAGCAGGCAGAAAAGCAGTATCCTCCCATTCGCCGCGAGGAGCGCGATCGCAGGCAGGGACAGCAGGCGGAAGAAGATGAGCCTGGCAAGCCAAAGCCGTTCGATCGCCGTCAGAAGCCGAAGTCGATGAAGAATTTGCGCTCTCGTTTCGGTTCAATGGAAACCAGTACGAATGTCGATGACTCCGAATTCGAAGAGTCTGATGC
>JADYYD010000213.1 GCA_020853845.1 Candidatus Melainabacteria bacterium | reverse complement strand
TGCTGCAGCCGCGCCACAGTCATGAAGCGAGGATCGCCAGCGCCTCTGGCGTGAATTTCAGCGAGGCTGAAACCGGCCTGCTCCTGCCAGTCGGCGAAAGCAGTCCGTCTCAGCGCTCCGGCATGAGGCGCTACGATGTCCGCCACTTCAGGATAGTATTGCGCGACGGCTTTGAGAACGTTGTCCCAGGTGGCGGTGGCCATGCCTTTCTGGCGGTGGAAGAGAACGAGGCTGAACCTCGTTCCGGCAGCCACTTCGCGCTGGATGTACTCGGCAGTGTGACCGAGCTCGACGAGCATTTCGAAGCCGGATTTGCCGAACAGTTTCTCGACTCCGCTCGGGCCCATGACCATGGTCACGCGCCGGTCGCGTTCTTCCGCCAGCACCACCGGACGGTCGCACTTCGAGCGACACACACGTCCGTAGAGTTTGCGCACTCGGGTTTTTGTCCCCGTGTCCACGCCCTCTCTGACCAGTTTTTCAATCAGATCTTGATTCACGATATGGTCTCCCATTCCGTAGAAGTAGAAAGCCAGGCAGAACGGCACCGTGCGTCCGCTGCCGGCGTTCTGCGAGCAGCGAGCGATTCACGGTTCCGCAGCATGACGCTAGGCGACCTTGAGCTTCCCTTGAGTTTCGAGATGTTTGCGGAACTTCTGGCACACAGTCTTGTGGTACTGCGTGCAGTCCTGGGCAGGAACGAGCCCGTAGAGGTAAGCGAGCTGCTCTTTCTTGGTCGTCTTTTCGGTGACGCCCATGAGCGTGGCGACGATCTTGTCGGCGTCATCGCGCACTTCGAAAGGCAGGTCGGCGAACTTCTCTTCCAGCTTGCCCTCGACGACGCGCAACATGACGTAGCGCGGATTGAGCTTCTCCTGGATCATCTTGCCGACGTATCCGGCGCACTTGTACTTGACCCGACGGTCAGGCCAGCGCACGACGAAGCCCTCCTTGTTCTCGAACTCGGGGCGCTTCACGAAGGCTTCCAGCTCGGCGATTGTGGCGAACTGGTAGCGCTCCACGGTGCGCAGACCGAGCGAGTCGCCGACCTTGGTCAGTTCGGCGTAGTCGAGGTCGGTGAGCGTCCGCTTGCGGTAAGCGGCGAGCAGACAGAATTCCACCTTCCCGGCATAGTCGAGAATGACCTCGGTTTCGGGATGGATGAACTCGGCAAGGACGGTCATTCCCGCAGGAAAGATATCCGCCCATGCGCTCTGCTTGTCGGCAAGCAGCTCATTGGCGATCACTGCCGAGCGGCTCTGGAACGAACCGCGGGTGGTGGCAATAATGCGACCGCGATACTGGAAGATGATCGCCAGGTGACCGTCTTCCTTCACCATCACTTCGAACGGACCCTTGGGCAGGGTCTTGGTTTCGGCATGCTCGCCGACGTTGAAGAATTTGGGGAAAGGAAAGGCGACGAGCGTTTGCCGGCGGTCGAAGACGATGCCGCGGCACAGTCGAATCGCAGGCGTCCAGCCATCGGCGAACGCATGCAGAGTGACGTGTGCGACTTCGGTGTAGTTGAGCCCGATGAGCGGCAGCTCCGGGTGGAAGAACGGCCGGATCAGACTGGTGACGGAGGGCATGCCCTTCTCACGCTTGTAACCCAGGCACTGAGCCATGAAGCGCTCGTTGGCGGCGTCACGCTTCCACTCGTTCCAACCCCTGGGGTCGCGAACGCGATCGGATACGAGACGAGCGACAAACGCTTTGAGTTGTTCCACTGCTTCACGTGTGGTCATCAACATATTTCCTTGCTTCTCTGCTTCACGCAGCCCCATTGCTGCGCTGGGACATGCACTGTTGCTCGGAGCAACAGCGGGACATCCACTGTTGTTCGAAGCAACAGCGGGACATCCACAGATACGAAAGGCGCGAACGGCAAAACCCATACGCTCAGGCGGAGTTCCAATCGCCTTACGGGAAGGCAATGGAAAAGCGGCTAAGCATGTGGGTCGGGTGGTCGGGCAGTGCGTACCGGTGGAAAGAAATTGAGATAAAGAGACAATCTCGACCGTACGCGTGAAGAAGCACGAGAAACAAGCAGCCAAAGGCTTTTTTGAACGTTTTCCTGGCTGAGATTTTTGATCTGTGAGCAGAATTTAGTATTTAAGGCCCGACATTTTTCTTAGCTGTTCACGCTGAATACACGCTGTATTTAAGCGCCGAACCCGCAATCCCAATCCGCAAGTGAGATTTCAGCGGTTAGCGCAGTTATCAAAAGGGGTCGAGGCAAATTGCAGTTCGCGGTCGAAAAATCCGCCTCGTCAAATGCAAAATGTTGCCAAAAAATAAGCGACCTTGCGTCAGGTGGGCAAGGTCGCCGGCGCCCGTTTAATGCCCTTGTTCTAAGTGAAAACAAGCCATTTTTGCGGGTTTTCGGTTTTGAATTTCCGGTTCGGCAGCGAAAAAGCTACGCGACGTTTCGGCCGGAAGCCATTTGGAAAATAAAGAGAATGCCGCAAAGGACGAGCAATCCGTGAATAAAGCTGCCGCCAACGTGGCTCAGCAAGCCGATCAACCAAACTGCCAGCAAAATAGTGATGAGTGTATAAAGCATAAGTCGGGACCTCCAGTGTCTCAGGTGTTCGCTTCCAGGTTCATGGGGTTGGACTGGATGGCGCTCGCGATAGTTCCCTCCTTTCAAGCAAGCAGCAACG
>JADYYD010000212.1 GCA_020853845.1 Candidatus Melainabacteria bacterium | reverse complement strand
GACAGATTTGGACAGGACGTAAAATCCGTCCAGTTGAACTTCTACGACAAAGACAACAAGACATCCATACGCCAGTGCACAGTCAGTCAAACGCACATCAACAGTTTTGCCACCAAGCAAATCTCGCAACAGCAGCTTCTCGATATGCTGACAATAGCCAGAATGTCGGCAGGCGGCAGTGCCTCCGGCGGTGGTGGCGGCTCATATTCCAATCCTGCCAAAGAAGCCGTGCTTGCGGCCGTGTGCACACCGGGATTTAAGGAAGGCGATCGAGGCAAAATGCTCATTGACATAAAAGAAATCGCCAAGCTGGATGGCGGTTTCGGGCCGCTTTTCGCCCGGTGGAAACAAATCGACGACATGATCAAAGCGGGGAAAACCGAAGAGATCATTCCTGTCTATAACGCTCTGATCCCGAAAATTACCCTAGAGCAAGCCGCTTGCAACAACAGAATTGCCACACGCAGCATGGATGCCGCCAACGAGCACAACAGAGCGCAGGTGCAGGCGGCAATGATGGGCTATGTTCCGCATACAGGATATGCTTACAGACGCAGGGCAACGATTTGGGCGCGAATAAAAGCAATGAACGCGCAAGGCCACGACGTTTCTCCATTCATCGAATCTCTCGTGAAGAATGTCGATGGCCCGCTCGGCACCGGCAATTATGATGGAGTCAGAGCCGGCATCATCAGACTGGAACAGCAGTTGGGTATTCCGGTTACATTTATCTGGCAATAAATGTCGAACGCACTTTTGTGATGGAGGTTGGACCTGGGCAGCGATCCTCTATTGCAGGTGACCGACTTGAGCCGAACGATGGGCGGGCAGAGTGTCCTTTCCTCGATCAATTTCGATGTGGAGAAAGAAAAGATCATTGCGGTGATTGGTCCGAACGGCGCCGGCAAGACCACTCTTATGGAATGTGTGGCCGGCTTGCAACCGCATGGCGGCACGATTAGAGTCAATGGAAATTTGGTCGATGCCGGCTCTCGACACAAGCATATCTTCTACCAACCTGACCAGGTCCTGCCCTATCCGGACCATGGCGTTTTTTCTACCCTTAAGTTTTTTCAGTCGATGCTTTCGGTGAAAAAGGAAAGACTGGCTGAAATTATCGAGCGTCTCAGGCTTGAAAATGTGCTCTCCAAAGCCGCGCGAGAATTGTCGCGCGGCTATCAAAAACGACTGCTTATCGCAATCGGCTTGCTTTCGGCAAACCCGATACTTCTTTTGGACGAGCCCTTCGAAGGATTGGATCTCAAGCAAACCAAAGAAGTCGTATCGATACTTTCGGACGAAAGAAGCAAAGGGCGCACGCTGGTTTTGTCCATCCATCAGATTGCTGATGCCGAACGAATAGCCGATCAATTTTTGCTTCTTTGCCAGGGGCAAATCCTGGGCTGCGGCACACTGGCACACTTGCAGGAAAGGGCAAGTTTGCAAAACGGAAGTCTCGAGGAAGTCTTCATCTCATTGATATGAACCAGAATGCCATAACACTGAAGGTGGTGAATGCGCTGTTTCGCAAGGAATTGCGGGAGCTTATCGCTACAAAATCCTTCTGGGTGATGTTGCTGGTTCTCTGCCCGCTTGTCGGTTTCAGCTTTATGGAAGCGGTGTTCCTCTACAGCAATGCTGGCGAGTCTGTAATGGGCAATGAGCTACTGCTCGGGCGGCTCAGCCCGCTGGAAGGAGTGGTGGTGCCTACTTTTAGTGCCATGTATATGAGCGAGGTTTTTCTCTTTCCTTTCGTTGCCATCAGATTGCTGGGGGTCGAAAAGCAATTCGGCTCCTTGAAGTTTCTTCTGCAATTGACGCCGAATCTTGTGGCACCGCTGGTAGTGAAATTGTTCATTGCTCTCATTGCCTTTACGGCTTCGTTGCTGCCGGCTTTGGCGGCTATAGCCGCCTGGCACTCGATAGGGGGCTATTGGAACTTGCATGAGATACTCGTTCTTGTGCTCGGGCATTTTTTGTTTGCTTTGCTGATCGCATCGATTGCGTTTTTTTCCGTGGCGGTGACTGACTCACCACAAACCGCGGCAATCGTCACTTTGACATTTACCATTTCCTCTTGGGTGCTCGAATTTGCCGGGCAGAACCAGAGTTCGCTCAACGCCGTAAGCTGGCTGTCCATGACCGCACACCTGCGCCTATTCGAATCCGCGCTTTTCAGCTTGCAAACCCTTCTCGGTTTTCTAATCGCGTCTTCGACCTTCCTGCTTTTGTCTTGTGTCTGGCTAAGAGCCGCCGACACTGTGCAGCAGAAATTGTCCAAGTCTCTCTTGACGCTTGTTTTGGTCTGCATCGCTGCGCTAATTGCACGCGAAAGTTTCTATTTCAAAGATTTCAGCGAAAACAGAATCAATTCATTTCATCCTCGCAATGAGGCGGAGTTGCGCAAGATCAATAATCCGCTCCGCATTGAGATTCACCTTGATCCGGATGATTCGATAGCAGTCGATTTCGAGAGGACTTTTCTCAGCAAACTGCGCCGCGTTCTGAAAAATTTCACGGTCGTATATGTCAAGCCTAAAGAACCGGGTGCGAGCGGACAGGAAGATCCGCGCTATGGGGAAATCAACTACGATTACAATGGTGTGCGCCTGCAGAGCCATGATGTCGGCGCTCCCCGGGCTCTGGAAGTCCTGCACTTTTTGACCGGAACACGTCTGGAAGGGGAGGTCGATTCACCTTATCCGGGGCACCCTGTCAAAGCCGATGCCGGACAATTCCGATTTTTATTCTATGTGTTTATGCCAGGTTGTATTCTTTTGCTATGGATGGGATCGCAGAGGTTTCTTCGACAAAAAGGGCAGTGTGAGTAATGTCTGACGGCAATAAGGTAAAAAAACGCATTTCAGCAATGCTGGGCGCGCTCATTCTGTCACTGGTCTGTCTGCCGGCATTTGCTGCTGCACCGGCATCAAAAGTCTACAAAGACGATTTTGAAAAAGATAAGGTGGGTCAGGAGCCGAAAGCATTTGCAGCTATGGTGGGAGATTGGTATGTAAGCGATGACAAAGGCAATAAAGTTTATTGCGTGGATGGGCGCAAGTGGTCCAAGGGCAAAGTATCGGTTGGCATCGCCGATAAGTCTAGAGCTTTGTATGGCGCTCGTTATGCCGAATTTCTCGATCGTGTCCAGACTTTTGCCTACTTCCCCCTTACCGTTTGCAAAACTGTCGACAATTTCAAAAGCGGGGAAATCTCATTTCGATTCAAAGGTGTTGCCGGTCGCATAGACCAGTGTGCCGGCATTGCGTTCAATTTGAAGCCGAACGGCGATTACCTGATTCTCAGAGCCAACTGTCTGGAGAACAATATTGTTTTG
>JADYYD010000211.1 GCA_020853845.1 Candidatus Melainabacteria bacterium | reverse complement strand
GTTGAAGTCAGGCGCACGAGGCTGCTGCCGCTGGGGGTGGCAACCTGTGACAGTGGCGAAAAGTCATCGGGGAGCATTACTGGCGACGGATCGTCCCATGACAGTTTCATGCGGGTCACGCACAGTTCTTTTTTTCCTTCTTGAGACGGCGGGACGTTCAAGCAGGTCAAATTGCCGCTCTTGATCATTTCTTGCGTGACGTCGAACTTTTCCTGCCCGAACACTAAACCCAATTTCTCGGTACCGGGATTGCTGTCGAACTGCATCCAGCCTTCCGCGGGTATCGCATAGTCTTTGCCCGGCTTCAAGTGGTTGTCCATGCCGAAGTTTTTGTTCGGGAAAAGCAAATCACTCTTGCCTGTGGTGCTCGCTTTCATGACCAGATACGCATAGCCTTCGCTTTCCGGAATCAAGTGAAAGCGAATTGCGTCGCCGGTCTTGAATTCCGTCTGATTGTTGCAGCGGAAAATCTTGCCACCGCGATTGAGTTCGATCCAATAACTGATTTTGGGTCGCACGCTTGTAGCAATACGATTTTTAAACTCAGTCATCGCGGGCGGTGCCGGCAGCGAAGCTGCACCAATCGCATCATTACCTGTTTTCCCCGCAGCCGAGTTTACTCCACCGGTCGCGCCACCAACGGCGCCAACTCCTGCGAAGTTTCTCGCGCCATCGTACTCATCTTTCGATGCCACCACCGGCAGTTCTTTCTTGATGTCTGCAACCGAAGGATTTAGCGGTGCAATGTTCCTATCAAGCCACGTCAAAACAAACTTGATGTCTTCGGGATTGAACTGCCCTTCTTCGAAAATCAGGTGCTCTGAATTCTTGCTCAAAACCATCTGCCGGACTGGCGTTCCGAGCCGCTCGAACAATTTCCACGTTCCGGCCGGACGCACCAATTTGTCGTTGCTGCCTTGAACAAACAACACAGGTTTTTCCTTCACGAGCGCGGCTGCTTCGAGATTGCCCGCCATGAAGTTGTCGAACTGCATAAATTCTTTCGGTGAAAAGCTGGTGCGCATCAGCGGGTCGTTCCGCCAGACGTTGCGCACTTCTTCTTTAGTGCTCATCTGGTTGACCGCGGCCATCGCGGAGTCGGTCATCGCCTTGTTCGCGCCACCCAACATGATTTGCAAGCCGGCTTTCATCTTCGTGCCGCCTTCGCCCTCCAGCCCGAAGCGGTCGCGCGCGGGCACGGACGAAATCAGCCCGGCGACGAGTTCCGGGAAGAGCGCCGTCGCGCGCAATGCAATCGCGCCGCCCATGGATTCGCCGATGATGACCACCGGCACGTTCGGATCTTTCTTGTGAATGCGCTCGAGCGCTTCCTTGATGTCGGCGAGGCTGCCGTCGAAGTCGAGTTCGGATTTGCCGTCGATTTTTTGTCGTTCGCCGAATCCGCGCATATCCAGAGCGTAAGTCGCGATGCCGTTTTTCGCCATCTCTTTGCCGAATGGAGCGTATGTCCCTTTGTGCATGCTGAAACCGTGGATGCACAACATCGCAAGGCGCGGCTTCTCGTTGTTTTCCGGCTGCCATGCGAGCAGCGGGGCGGCGATGGGAGCTGCGGCCGGTTGGCGAACTTGCTTCGCGCCTTCATCCAGATCGCGTATTGGCTCCGAGCTGGCCAGCTTGCCTTTGGTGGCGCTGCTGTACTTGCTGTTCGCCGCTTCTGTAGCCGACGCGAAATTGAGAAAACTAGCCGCGACCAAAGTTGCGAACGCAGCTTTATCAATGCTCTTGCGGATGCGCATGTTGTTTCTCCTGGCTCCTTCCATTTTGATTGTTCTCGGGCTGCCGGCGCGGTGCAATCTCGCGTATCGCTTCCGTCAGCACTCAATAACAACGCCGCCATTCGTCCGAATTAGGGACTGCGGTAATCGCCTGACATCAGGCGTGAAACCTTGCAAGGATATCACAGCGGCGCGCCATGAACGCCGCACCCAGCCTGAGCTGAGACGGGTTTTACAACTGTGTTCATTAGCTACGATTTAGCTAGCGGCTGCCGCGCTTCTTGCCGATTTTGACCAGCTTATTGCGCGAAGGTTTGTGGTTGTTTGCGCTATGACCTTGACCATGTCGCGAGGATGCTGATTGACCGTGTCGCGAACCTTGCCCTTGGCGTGCCTTTTGACCAAAGGCCGGGTGGCTCTTGCTGCCGCTGAAAACTTCGTCGTAGCTTTCTTTGAAAAAGCTTTCAAAGCCTTCAGATTTGCTGTGTTCTCTCGACTTGCCGCCGAATTGTTTCGACTTACTGCCGAATTCCTTCGACTTACTGCCGAATTCCTTCGACTTGCCACCGTATTCTTTAGATTTGCCGCCAAATTCTTTAGCTCTCGCGCCGAACATTGACTCGTTGTTTTCTTTGGACTTTCTAAACTCGTTGAACTCCCTTACCGGCTTGTGGCTTTCCACGACAACGCGATCTTTTGTTTGTATCTGCGTTTGTATTTGCGGCGCACTGAAGTCGCCGCTTTCGGCATGCACGCCGGCGACCGCAGAGTGTGTTCTTTCTCTGGTGCCGAAGTTTCTGCCGCCGTTGTTGCTGTAGCCTCTGTTTCTGTTCGTGTTTGCGCTACCGCTTCTCGATTTGTGATTGCGGCTATTCTTGCTGTTCTTTGCGCCGTCACGCGTTTTGCGGAATGGGCTGTCCGGGTCAAGCTCGCGCCCTGTCACCTTCTCAATGTCCGGAACCAAATATCGCTGCTCATCGCTGACGAACGAAATCGCAATGCCCGATCGTCCCGCACGTCCTGTTCTGCCAATGCGGTGCACGTAATCGGCGGCTGACAGCGGCAGGTCATAGTTGTATACGTGGCTGATCGTCGGCACATCGAGACCGCGCGCCGCAACGTCTGTCGCGACGAGCACGGAAATTTGTCCGTCGCGGAATTTACGCAGTGTCGCTTCGCGCTTGTTCTGCGAAATGTCGCTGTGAATCTCTCCTGCAGGCAAACTTGCCGCGTTCAGAACCTTGCAAATCTTCGTCGCGCGCACGCGTGTTTTCGTGAAAACAAGCACGGTCGACGGGCTCTGCGGGCTCACTTGCGTGCCCAAAAGTTCCACCAACAATTGCGTCTTCTCGCCCTCTTTTACAAGGCGAATTTCTTGCGCGATGGACGCTGGTTCGACTCGATTGGAATTGGCAGCGATTGTAATCGGCTCGTTCAAAAACTCTTCGCCGGTTTTTGCCACCGCTTTGTTGATGGTGGCGGAGAACATCACCGTTTGGCGAGGACCGTCAATCTCTTCGACAATTCTGCGAACTTGCGGCGTGAAGCCCATATCGAGCATTCTGTCCGCTTCGTCCAGGACCAGGAAGTTAACGTCAGAAAGTTTTGCGTTGCCTTGCAAAATGTGATCGAACAAGCGTCCAGGCGTCGCAACAATTACATCCACTCCGCGTTTCAAAAGACGAGCTTGTTTTTCGAAACCTGCGCCACCGTATATGGTGACCGTGCGAATGCCGCACTTGTTTGCAAAGCGAACCATCTGTTCGCTCACCTGAATCGCCAATTCTCTAGTAGGGACCAAGACAAGCGCGCGAGGCAAGGGTTTTGACCCACCGCGCAACGCCTGAACAATCGGCAGCGCGTACGCCGCGGTTTTGCCCGAGCCGGTCTCCGCCGACGCCATGATGTCGTGCCCGGCGAGAATAGGCGGAATCGCCTTCTCTTGAATCTCGGTGGGCTGGGTGAATCCCAGCTTTTCCAAATCATTGGAAATACGCTCGGCTAAGCCAAGTTCAGAAAATTTCATCTCAGTTCCTTTATGCGCAGGCTCCCGCCTGCTGATGCATCGCGGACTTCGCCCGCTGTTGCTGCGCAAACTCGCTGCTGTACGCAGCTTGTCTGCTGAGAGGCAGATGTAGCCTCTCGAGAAAGAACTGGAGAGCCTCTGCGACGTTAACGCCGCGACCATAATGCCTTATGAGGTTGTCAGCATAGCACGCGCCCACGAATACATTAGGTTTGCGGACTTAATGTTGGACACATCGCTACATATATGAGCAACCGCTACCGCTTATCCGACAGCAGCAGTGCAATTTTGTCGCGCAATTTGAACGCAATGGCGAGACCGACTAATCCAAAAACAAACACGCCAATCGTCACCGCGGCGACTGCGATAAGAATGACAGTCAGCAATTTATTTAGCGAGTCTAGTTGGCCGCGCACATCCGCAAGCGGCGACGAAACGCCGTTCATTGGGTCGCGCAGTTCCTTCATCTGCTTGATGAGCTCGCCAATCTGAGACTCCATCGTCTGCAGCTCTTGATGCACGTGCACCACTCTTCCATTCACATCTCTGAGCTGCCCCTCGACCGTCGCAAGCGGCTTGCTGACTGACGCGAGTGGCTCCCGAATCTCGGACAGCGGTCCATGCAACTGATGCATGTGCGACGTCGCTTTGCGAATGTCGTCGCGCACACCTTTGATGTCGCGCAGGTCTTTGCCGATGCCGCCGACGCTGTCGAGCTTGTTGTTGAGCTCCTTGAGCTCGGGCGAAAGTTCCTTCAGCGCGGTCAGGTCATGCGCAAGCCGGTGGAGATTGCCGTTGACGTCAGTGAGTTCTTTGCCCATGGTTTTCAACTCGCCCTGAACACCGCCCATCTGCGCTTCCATACTGGCGAATGCGGGCTGCAGCGCTGCCATCGGTTTTTGCAAACTGATCAAGTCTTCATCGAGTTCTTTGGCTTCCTGCCTCAATCTCCAGACCGGGCGAAGCATGCGTTTGATTGGATGGAAACCCTTGATCGGCTGACTGTAATCGCGCACAGGCTTTCCATCGGGACCAAGCACTTTTGTGTTAGTGACTTTGCCCCGCGCGGTTGGTTTGGTCTGCGCGCTGTAGGTTTGCGCTCCTGCACTCTGCAAACCTGCACCCTGCGAACCTCCACCCTGCGAACCTGCCTTCGCCTCAGGTGTTTCACCGTGCGTATGGCTCTGGATATCGACCGCCGGCTGCTCGTCGGCAGCGAAAACGGACGTGTTTGCGTTACCAGCGACACACAAGATCGCGCCGGCAATCACCAGTTTTCCTAGATTTGCACACTCCATCAGCCGTAGTATAGACCATATATAGAGGGGATTCTGTTCTAAGCTGGGGCGCCATCGCTGTTATTGCGCCGGTCCTCCCGTACACCGCGCCGGTCCTCCCGTACACTGCGCCCGCCCCGCCAACCCCGCCAAGCCCCGCCCGAAAAGTTGTCAGGTCTTGATGTGAATTTGTAAACGCAATAAGAGCCACCTAATGCAGGCGGTTTGGTTGACATCTATCCTTATGTTTTCAAAGCAATTTGCAAACCACACAAAGTTGTCAAGAATCGACAACAGGGAAACCATGGGCGCGACCCACTCAACCAAAGTTTCAGTCTGCATCCCAACCTACAACAGTGAGTTGTACCTCGCGGATGCAATCGACAGCGTTTTAGCGCAAACCTTCCAGGACTTCGAGCTGATCATCGGTGACGACCTGTCCACCGATGCCACCATGGAGATTTGCCGCAAGTACGCGGAGAAAGACTCGCGCGTGCGGGTGACGTCCGAACCTGAGCATGTTGGGCTGTTCCGCAACTACAACAGATGCATGGAGCGGGCGAGCGGAGAATACATCAAGCTCTTCGCGCACGACGACTTGCTCGAGCCTGAAGCGCTCGCGCAGATGGTGGCAGTGCTTGATGGAGACAAAGAAGTTTCGATAGTCGGATGCAAGCGTCGACTCATCGACGCCAACGGAAAAGAAATCGGCGAGGCGACTGCAATCAAGCGCGCCGGCAAATTCAAGGGCGGGCCGTCGATAAGAAAGTCGCTCACTAAGATGGACAACAGCATCGGCGACCCTGCGGGAATGATGTTCCGCAGCGAGTTCGTCAAGTCTGAAGACGGCAAAGTCAACAACGGTTTTGATCCGGATTTTGTGTACTTGAACATCGAATTCTGGTGCCGACTTTTCTTGCGTGGTTGCTACCACCACATCGACGCAATTCTCTGCAGCCAGCGTCAGCACCCGCGTCAGACCGGCAATGCGCTGCACGATTCTCTTCTGTACATCGCCGACTATCAATTGCTTATCGAAAAGTGCCGCTACATGCTGGACACGGCTGGTCTCGACGAGCAAGAGTGGCTGCCGCTGGTCAACAAGGTTATGCTGGATCAGGTGACACACTGTTTGGCGGAAGAATCTTTGCTGAAGGAGAATTGCTGCAATGCGGCAAAAACACTGGCCAGTGATCTCGATGCAGAATCGGTTGTTCATGCTGTAAAAAGATATGCGTCGCTCAATCACTGGAGCATGACGCGTCTCACCGAGGCACTAAATACGGTGAATCGCTTGCGCAGTGAAAAACAAACTTTGACGGAGCAAATCGCCGCGCTCCAGCAGGCGAACGCTGACCTGCACAGTAAACTTCATCCCGCGCCGTCGCAAAAGCCTTCGCGCCCTCATGTACGTCTGTATCACAAAGTAACGGGCATGCTGCACCGTTTTCGCTAGTTGCGCTGGCTCGGTTTCGCTGGTCCTCTATTTACTCACTTCATCTAACCTAATAGAATGGCGATTGCATTCAATAGGTTTTGATAATGACTCAGATACTTTCACCTGAAGAATTCGCTGATCTTGCTGCCGAGAGAATGGTTGAGCCTATTGCAGACGGCGACCTCAGTTTGGATCGGGAGAGATTTGCACTCATCATAAAGAGTGGCAATGGTAAACCGCTTCAGATGGTGCGCCTCAGCCGCTTTTACGAAACCTACGCGCAAAATCCAAATTCGCTTGACGATGTTCTGCGGCGGGTTGGCCAGGTGGCGAGAGACCAGCCAAACATCAACGACTTTCAGTCGATAGCACCAAATCTGATGCCTGCTATTCGAGATCGCGCCGACGTGTTTTTCGAATGGTTTGCGGCGCGCAGAGAAATCGGAGATGCGGCTGGCGACCTTCGAGGACTTGTGTTCGCCGATCATTTCATCATTTATCCGGTGCTTGACACAGGCGGAAGATTGGGGAGTATTCCGAGCCAGGTGATGGACAGTTGGGACATTGATTTCGAAGGCATTATGGAAATTGCCGTTCAAAATCTTGTTGCCGCGACGCCTCATACAAGCTTTTCTAGTCTGGTCAACACCGAGTCGAACACGGCGGAAATGCACGAGTCAACTTGGAGCGACAATTACGATTCGGTCAGAAGTTGTTATTTCGATTTTCCGGAGTTGGACGTTCCGGGCGAGAAGTTGTATCTCATGCTCGATACTTCGAGACTTTATATCTGGGGCTCGCAGAGTGAAATCGGAACAGCTTACGTTCTTGCCGAATTGGACAAAGCGGCGGAAGAAAGTGAACGAACAGACAGGCGTCTGCCACCATATGTTTTCCATCGCGATGCAACCGGTGGGCTGGCGATTTACCATCCGCACCCTGAGAAGGAGGCCGCCTTGCACAACGCCCTCCAGCGGCATCAAGTTATTTATCGCAGCCTGATTTATGAGCGGCAGCGCGAGTTTTTGTCTTCTGATGCCGACATTCAGGAGCAAGACATTTACGTTGGAAAGTATGGTGCTTTTCAAAGACCGGATGGGCAAATTTACACCGCATGCACGTGGACGGAAGGCGCGGAAATACTTTTGCCAAAAACTGACACCATCATGTTTGCCAAAAACATGGGCGACGGAGCGCAGTTTGAAATGGCTGCCGAAGTGCCGTGGGAGAAAGTGGTGGAAATAATGGGAGACCAGTTGGTCGAGGTGAATTTGTATCCGAAGCGATTTAAAACCGTCGGATGGCCTTCAGATGAGCAGATGGTGCTACTCAAGCGCTTTAAGCTGTGATCGAATTGCTATCTCTCTAGAAAGTTGAATCTCTTTGAAACGCTGCATGAGGAACTATTCATTGTTTTCGGCAGTTTTTCGCGCGAAGTCCACAGCGTTAGTTCGGATGCCGGAGAACGAGCATTCCAGTTTTGAACATTGTGCTCTATCGGCTACAAACTGTTTGCTGGAAAGTTGTGAAGAGGGCGATTCTAAGCTTGATTCGGCAAAATTTTACCCTGCATTTGCGCAGTGTGTTTTATATTTTGTACGTTGATTACCTCAGGATGCAAAGTGCGCCGGATTCTTGTCGCCAACGACTTGCAGGGTTTTAAGAGGCTCGCCGGAATTTTGAAAGGCGAGGATGTTCGCTTTGCGCAAACTCTCACGGAAGCGCGCCAGCTTCTCAATTCAGTCAGGTTCGATCTCGTCATTGCGGGAGTTCACTTTGATGACTCGCGTGCGGTCGAACTGCTGCAGATTGTGCGAACGAATAAGAAGACCGAGACGTCACCGTTCGTTTTCATCAGAACGCGCCACTCGAGCATGGCGCTGGAAATAGAGAAGACTATCAATACATTGCAAAAAGCGTTAGATCACAGCGGGTTGATCGAAACCGAAATGCTGTCGGAAGATGATGAATTGATTCATCAGGAAATTTTTCGCCGCTTCGAAAAATAGATCTATTTCTTGATTCTGCTGTCGACTTTTGCGTTGACCTTCGAAGCTCAGACCGGCAGATGAACTGCCTCGATTGCTTCTCGCATTTCTTTTGCTGACTGAAAGCGATCTTCTGGTTTTTTCGCAAGCGTACGTTCTACTATCTTCACCAAATCCGGTGGCACAAAATCCTTTGATAATGCCGGAACCGGTGAGTCGACATGCTGAAGGATGATATGAAAATCGTTATAGCCGAGAAACGGCGGATTGCCTGTCAGGCATTCGTACATTATGCAGCCTAGCGAATAGATATCCGCAGCCGGAGTTGGAATTCTTGTCTGCGCAAATTCCGGAGCCAGATATGCCGCGCATCCGTAAATGCTTGTTGTGTGAGTGGCAATTTGAGTCCACTCCTGATTGCGGAACAGTCTCTCCGCGCATCCGAAGTCGGAAACTTTCACATTTATGCCGTTGTTTTCCGGCTCGAAAAATATGTTGGAAGGCTTTAAGTCGGCATGAATGATGTTTTGCGCATGTGCGTATTCGAGTGCGCTACATACTGCATGCGCGATTTTAAGTGTGTCACTGGCTGATGGCAATGCGCGCTTGTTGATTAACTTCTCGAGCGCTTTGCCTTGCAGATATTCGTATACCATAAAGGCACGCTTGCTATCTTCTCTCTGCTCGCTGGGCAAGCCGAGCGCGAGGCAGCGCACAATGTTCTGATGTTCAAGCAAAAGACCTGTCTTGGCTCCTTCCAGAAATCTTTTCGCAGATTTCGAGTCGTGCATCAATTCTAATTTCAATGCTTTTAGTGCGAAGTACGCCTGCGATGGATCTGTTGCTCTGGTGTCAAGCGCCTCAAAGACATCACAGATAGAGCCGGAACCAATGTATTTTTTACAAACCAAATGCCAGGGCATTCCATTTGCGCGTTTTGCAATGACGTCAGCCATATTAGCTGTTTTGCCGTACTGAATTATCATCAATAACGTGCTGTCTGCATCGCAGACTACACTATTGATGCGATATTTCCTGTAGCACTTAGGACAACTCTTTTTCTGCTCTTCCAGAGGAATCTCTTCTTCCGGCACAGCGGTAGAAGTATTTGAGTTGTCGAACAAGCGTTTGATAAAGTCGAACATTTGATTTTCCTGTGGAATCGGGATTCGCGTGCCACCAAATTCAACGGGATTCCGAATCACTGCTTCATTTTTAATTTGCAGTGGCGTCGTTCAATATCACAATGGGGAGATTATTCTTTTTAGCTGCTGCCACCATATCCGGTTTTACAATAAGCGCGCCACTGGGGGCAGTGCCTGCTGCACCGGAGCTTACAAAGTTTGGAACATTGCCGTTATAGAACTGTATCAGCTCTGCCTGTGTCATTCCTTCGAAGAACACGGGTTGCGTCCCTCGCCGCAATAGACCTATGCCGGAGATAATCGGATTATTCAATTTTATTTCGTTGTTGCGCGAAAGTGGCGAGCCATCTTTTTCAGTCGTCATCATGTGTGTCAACGATTCGGCTGCCTGGATAATTCTTTGACCTATGCGGTCAGGGTCTCTGCCTGCAGACTCTTCTCGGCGCACAACTTCACGCAGTTCGTTGATGCCGTCGTACTCGGACAAAACCTGCCGCAAGAAATTCAAGCGGGGGAAATTTGCTTCCGGAACACCGTGCGCTGAGGGTGTGTCGAGTTGAGTCAATCTCGCTTCTGCCTCTTGCGCAAGATCCTTTGCTCTGCGATCAGTCGCCCAATTCTCGACGAGCCTTACGTGCCCTTCCCATCCGACGCCTACACCAGTGGACAGGTTTGTTCTATTCGCTTGAGAAATGTTTTCATAGTTTCCACTGATTAACGCGACGTGCTGCGCACCTTCCGTGTACACCTTGTGATTGTTCGGCGTCAACAAAGAAACGGACATCGAAAATTCCGGCGATTCGATCGTTGGGCGTTGCTTTAAGAATGTCCCGGCAAGATCGTAAGTGGAATGTCCATAGACACCGTATTTGCTCATCACGTGTCCGCCGTATCCTTGCGGCAATTCCGTCGTTAACAGCGGCAATGAGTTCCGGTTAAGTGCTTCTACGCGCGGTGCTGCAAGTGCATGAATCGCATCCAGCTCTTGCGCGACTTCCGGCTTCCACCATCCTTCGTTCTGCTTGACGGATTTGATGTCGGCGCGATTTAGAATTCCCACCATCCGCAATCCATCAGGATGCCGATAGTGATTGACCACGTTGTCCAGCTCGCCGGGTCTCTGCAAGGTGACAGAGTTTTTCACATCCGGGTTGAAACTCATCTCGGCGTCTTTGCTCATGATGTCTGTAATTCGCTGAATGCGCGAGTCGGGATATCCGAGCGAACGCAAAATTCCCCACGCCATACTGATTGACGAACGGTTGTGATCGAAGTCGACCATATTCTCTTTTTTGCCGACATCGTGCAAGAACGTCGCCCATAAGACATTGATCTTGTCTTTGGCCGATAGGTTTTTATACTCTGGATCTTTCAGAACCTTTTGAACCGCATTTAAAAGATGTCCGTCCAATTTAAAGTCATGCGCGGAATGTTGTTTTCTTCCGACGATGCCGCCTTCATGCGCATGTCCGAATTGTTCCGGAAACTTCCGACCAAGCGGACCGTCGCCGAGGGCTTGTTGCAGCAATTCAGGCTTGAGTAGACCTTCCTCTGCGATGCCTCGATATAGTTCGCGTTCTTGCGGTGGCATTTCAACAATCGCGGCACGTCTGAGCTCAGGCATTCCCATAGCCCGCGCGCCTTCATAACCTCTGCGCTGCAGGTCACCAATCTGCTGTGTTGCTTCGAGTCTTCTCGCATACGAAATTTCGCTGTTTGTTAGCTCTGCGTCGATCGGTTTGCGAAATAGTTGTTCGTAAGCCTCAGGATTCTTCTTGCCGATTTCGTGTGCCAAGGTCATATTCGTGAGCAAACGTTCGCGCATAATTGGCGTGGTGCCCTTCAGATCCATCGCCCTCGAGAATTCGGCTTGAACAGCTTTCAGCAGCGCCGGCACTTGTTCCGGCGTTACCTTCATACCGTGTTGCACCATGGCTGCAATGTCGCCTGGAGAGACAATTGCCCCCGGCTTTCCTTCTTGCACCAACCGAGCATTTTCCATCAATGATGCAGTCAGTTGCTCGGCTGTAACTGGTGGCTGACGCGTCATTATGTCGGCGATATAGTCGTTGCGAGATTTGCTTGCCGTAAACTTAGAATTGATTGCCAGCGCACTCATCAATTCCGGATTCTGGGCAGCAATGCGATCGGCCTTCGCCCAGTTTGCCTCGGAGAACATCAAACGCCCGATCAGTTTCGGATCGATGTCTTTCAATGCCGCTGTTCTGAAGGCGATACCGTCAGCGGTGCTCAGATCTCTGGTGGCCGCAGTAAGCGTCCCATTAAAGAAACGATCATATTCACGCGAAGAAATATTGGAATTTGCCATGCGCTCTTGAACGACTTTGAAAACATCATTCAGCGCCTCCGGAGTACTGGCAAAACCGCTGCCGCGTTTGCTCGCTTGCTCAAGTACGCGGTCACGGACCAGCCCGTGTTCCATGCCGAGCGCCCACTCGGTCCATTTGCTTGCGGGCACATGACCGTTCTCGATAACGGGTGCGATTTTTTGATCAGCCAGTGCTTTGGCTGCTTCAAATTGGTTTGGTTTTGCAACGTGAATCGGAGCCATGTCGATATAAGACGGCGGATTGGGCAATTTCATGAGATCTTTGAGCGCTTGAATCTGCTTGCTGGGCTCAATCAAACCAATCGTGCGCGCCAACTCGTACGCGAGACCTTGATTCTCAACTTGCTTGACCGAATCGAGTTGACGCTGCCAAAGTTCGGTCGCGCGCTCTTTGCCGATGTTCTGCGCAAGTTTGTAACCCGCATGGATAGATGCTTCCGTTCCGCCCTGGAGAAGTTGCGGCCACAATGTATGCATTTCTGCGCTGGTCAAGTTTGCAACCCGCTGCTCCATCATGCCCGAGAACCACAGCGATGTTGCTGAGGATGGAAGATCTTCGATACGCTCATTGAGTTGCTTCCACTGCTCACCTGTGCGCACTTCTTGAACGTCGCGCCATAGTTGCTGCTCTGCTTCGGTCAATGGCGTGCGAGCGGTTTGCTTGTTGCCCGGTATGAATTCGTTGGGATTGATCTCCGTTGGCGGTTCCACCGCGCGCCGCGTTGCGCGTGACTCAATCGGACCGACTTCTTGCTCGACCAGTCTTGCGTTTTGCTCGACCAGTCTTGCGTTTTGCTCGAGAGGTCTTGCGTTTTGCTCAAGAGGTCTTGCGCCTTGCTCGACAGGCCTTCCGTCTTGCTGTTTTCCTTCTTGCGCTGCTTGATTCGAGCGTATCCGCGCCAAATACGAGGCACCACCGAAGGTGCCACCGACAACACCCATCGCCAGCAGAGATTCTGCAAGTTCTTCATTTGTCGCAAAACGACCTTGGCGCGCGAGCGCCTCATACTCAGCACTGACGAAACCTCCCGGCAGACCGGAAACGGCGCCCGAGAAAATTGGGTTTTTGATCAATGGTGCAAAACCAAAGCGCTCTACCGCGGCTGTTTTGCCCAATGCGCCCATGCCCAGGCTGCCTGCCGTCAGAACTGTGAAGGTGGCCGCGCCGCCACCGGCGCTGATTGCCCGATCGGCCAAAAACGATGTGAGTCCGGCACTGCGCGCTTTTTCCTCGCTGGGCGTAAACGCTGCGCCATACACTGCGCCGGTGATAGCCGACTCTTTCAGGCTCATTCCGATGGCGCTGCGCTGCGAAAGTATACCGGCTTCTGCGGCGAGCGCACCAGACCGACCCAATGCTCCCACTTCTCCAGCGAGTGCGCCGGTCCGACCAATTGCTCCAACTTCTCCAGCTACGGCTGCTGGTCGACCGAAAGCTCCGGCTTTGCCCAAGCCGTACTTCGTGGCGGCGAATGGCAGGATCATGCCGACCGCGCCTCCGACCGTCTGCGCATACCAGGTCGAAGTGCCCATCTTCTGGTGTTTGGGTGCTTCAATTCCGATGCCCGTGAAAAAGTTTTTGACACTATTCATAGCGTCATTGCTGATGTACTGCGCCACGCCCATCGCCGGCGCCTCTACAGCCGCGTAGATCATTGAGTTCCCCAGCTCTTTGAGGAAACTCTCTCGTGCTGCCTCTTTTTCGGGCGCAGTCTCGTTGGGCTTGGCGCTGTTTTGTTCTGCTTGCGCGAGAAGCTCGTTGGGCGACATATAAGGGACACCAGATCTTAAATAGATATATCTAAATATCTACGTACCCGCGGTAGGCTGCCTTTAAGCTGCCAAATTCGCGAAGTCAGACCTGGTGGGTCTTTGCAGATTTAATGTGTCAGCGAGCTACGCCGGTCGCTGGGTGGAGGCTAGTTCCGCATGCCCGTGAGCGACCAGTTCCGGGTGCAGTGGCGCGACCAGTTCCGGGTGCCCGTGAGCGGCGACGTGCCCTGCGTGTTGAGAGCTGGCTCCAGTAGCCGGCTGCAGGCGCGGATGGCGCTGGCGGCGCTTGCTCTTGAACATGGCGCGCACCTCGCCCCAGTCCATAACCAGCGTTCCGCCGGTCGACTGGTGCTGCGCTTCCCAATCCATAATCAACTCGAGGCAGGCATGATCGACATAGTCGAGTTCGTCCATGCAGACATGAAGTTCGGTATTGGCTGGAACGGTGTTGAGTGCATCGGCGAGAATCGGCAAGCTCAGGAATGTCGCCGCGCCGCGCAAGTGCAAGACGCTCTTGCCTTCGGACTCGTCGATGGAGACGTTCAATCGCGTCATGGTATAGACCAGTTTTGCTATCGAAAGTACCACGCCCAGAAGAACGCCCACAAGCAAGTCGGTCGTGACGATTGCGATTGCGGTGATGGCGTAAATGCCGACCAGACGCGGACCGAAATCCCACAATTTTTTGATGCCCTTGGTGTCGATCAACTTGCACCCGGTGAAAAGAAGCAATGCTGCAAGAGTGGCTACAGGAACCATTCGCAGCAAGCCGGGGATGGCAACCGCAGCGATGAGCAACCAGAAACCGTGCAGGATGGCGGAGTTTCTCGACTTCGCGCCGGACATGACATTGACGCTGCTGCGCGCGATGACGCCTGTCATCGGCAAAGATCCGACCAGACCGCAGAGTGTGTTGCCCACCCCTTGCGCGATCAATTCTTTGTCGTATTGAGTGCGCGGTCCGCGATGAAGTTTGTCTACGGCGGCTGCGCTGAGCAGAGTTTCGGCGCTGGCTACAATCGCCAGTGCTACTGCGAATCTTGCAATTGCCCACGGATCTATTTGAGAAACCGCGCTGAAATTAGGCAAGTGTACGTTTGCGAAAACGTTGTCCGGCAGCGGAATATGTTTGATCGGCAAATTGAAAGCGTTGGCAACTATCGTGCCTGCAGCTACCGCAACGAGCGGAGCCGGAATTGCAGCCAACTTTCCTTTGGCGAATTTTTTCCACAATATCAAGGACAGGATTGTAATGACGCCGATGTCCACTGATTCCATGGCCGTCGTCGTCGGGTCGGAAAGGTGCGTAAATATAGAAGGAATGTGCAGCAAGTTGTGCAAACCTTCAGCATGCGGATGCATTCCCGCGATTACATACATTTGACTCAAAACAAGTGTGATGCCGATGCCGGACATCATGCCGTTGATCACCGCGGGCGATACCGCGCGGAATATCTGCGCGATTTTTGCCAAACCCATTCCAAGCTGCAAAATGCCGGCGGAAACCAAGATGACTGCGAGTGCTTCCAGCCCGTGGCGGCTGACGATTTCATAAACAAGAACTGTCAATCCTGCGGCCGGACCGCTGATTTGCAGTGGGCTGCCGGCTATAAATCCGATGATGCAGCCGCCGATAATTCCCGTGATTATTCCTTTTTCAACAGGAACGCCGGACGCAATTGCGATACCCATACAGAGGGGCAGCGCCATTAAAAAGACTACGAGTGAAGCAAGAAAATCCTGCGTGAAAGATTCTCGGTTCGTCACGTGTGGGTTCCATCGGATCATGGTGGACCTTCCCATAGTGGTGGCGATGTATTACGTGGTGCCAGAAGGCGTGATGCCAGTGAGTGCGGTAACAGATTGGCGCGTCAAATCAGCGGTCTTTCGACCTCCGCTTTTGTATCCGCGAACACTCTGTCGCCGGGAATGCCTGTGCAAGTTCAACCGCTCTCGCGGTTAGCTGATCTGGTGTTGCTCGGCCATCCATTGCTGGGGGTCCGGGCGGGACACTAGCCTTGCCTGTCAGCCGTTTTGATCGGCTGCTCTGGCGGGCGTATTTGTTACCCCAACACCATACATCACTGATGACGTTTTGGCAAGAAAAATTTCTTTCCGATTCCGCGGAAATCATCTCTGAAGCCTTTCGCCATGCGGGCTGAAGAGATTTCAAATTCCTCTGCATTCGTACCTTTCAAAATTAAATTCGAACCTTTCTGCAATGTTTCTGCAACATCTTCAGAACTAGTCCCAATCAGCACTGTGAGCGCGATTAGCATTGCCCCGACGCCGCGTTTCAGATTGCATTCGATTGAATTAGTAAGTGAGCGAGCGAACATAAAAAGTGTTTTCGAAAAATAATATCGGCACCATATATGGTGCTTGAAACTTTCACGCAAGTTCGGTTTGCTAACGCGTGAATCAACTCGGTAAATGCAATTTTTTCAGCGATCGGTTAAGGAGTGGTTAAGCCGATCAAGAAGTGATGCGATGCTTAGCGGAAAGCAGTTTTTCAGTGCGCTCGAGCAGTCTTTGAGCAACTGGTTCCCTTTTTGGAAAGGAAAAGAACAAACCAATACAACTCGAAATTTTTTCTGACTACGCCGGAGATTTTTCCGTCAATCAACTCTACGAGCACGTTGGAGTTGATTAGCCTGTCGCTCAGGAGAAATCGTTCGCCGTTGTTGCAGTCGACCTGATAGAACTTGAAATTGTTTTCGACGGTGCGCAGCTCGTAAGCATCAGTGATCTCAAACCAGTGAATGCGTTTACTGCAAAACGGCGCTCTAAATTCCAGACCGCCTTCCACTGGGACAACCGAATGCACAATACGCGCATGATTGCGCCCAGCTTTGAGCTATCGTATGCGGGGCTCTTGGTATCCTGTCCAAAGTTAAACTAGGATTCACTATTGACCGTTTTGTCTGGCGTTGAAATCGTCTCACCTTGGCTCCGCAAGGCTTTGAAATGTTCAGACCTTTGCGCCCCCGGAACATGATTTGCGCTCGGCCGTCTTTCGATTCAGTTTTCGATCCAGTTTCGATCCAGTTTTTGATCCAGTTTCGATTCCGTTTCGATTCCGTTTCGATTCGTCTTTCGAATGCTCGATGCGGCCCGGCTTTCCTGCCTCATGTTTCGAGAGGTTAAGGGTCTGCGTTATAATGAACCTCCGCAGCAGCCGAGACCGCAGGTGAATCTGGTAACCTATGTTTCTCACGCGATGCGGATTCGGGCGCTCGTAGCTCAGTGGATAGAGCCCCCGCCTTCTAAGCGGGTTGTCGTTGGTTCGAATCCAACCGAGCGCGAATTTTTCCCATCGCCGGGGTCATTAGCTCAACGGCAGAGCAGTTGCCTCTTAAGCAATTGGTTCCAGGTTCGAATCCCGGATGACCCACCAATTTTGAAGAGCATCCTTCCCAGGGTGCTCTTTTTCTTTGCTGCGCGGACTCAACCTTAATAACCTCTTCTATACTGTATACGTAGAGTGTGGTGATTCAGGACTTGACTTGTTTGTGGGGGCTGGGGTCTGAGTACCAAAATTGAAGGCAGACAATTTGCCGGGTCGATTGGGGTAATCATCGACCGGACGTCCACGAACGATGAAGTTCTGGCGACCTGCTGGCTCGTCGATCAGGACAAAGTCGCCACCACCGCCCACTCAATCATTCTTTTTCAGGATCACCTCGAAGCACTGAAGATTCGCTTCCCCTGCTCGGGCGAGGAACGCGGCGTGGCCAAGGCGCTTTTCCATCCGCGCTTCAGCCGTTCGTCGACCACGCAAATGGCTACCCAAGCCATGACCGACTACATTCCGCAAGTGCCACTGCAGAAAAACAACGCTGTAGTGCTCATCACGCGCCCGACATTGCCTGATCTGGGCATCGACACGATCGCCAAACTGATTCAAAAGAACAGCGTGCCGCAAGCGTCAATCGATGCAGGCATGGGTGGCTCGCTGGCTGAGCTCGATCTGGCGATGGTCCTGCAAACCATCACAAACGCGCGTAAAGAGGGCATTCTCGTCATTACCGACGAGCGCAATCGCACGATCGCGCGCATTTTCTGCCAGGACGGCAAGGTGCTTCACGCCCTGTATGGCGGGCTCACCAACGAATACGCGCTCTATCAAATTTTTGAGTCAAAGCTGGACGGCAATTTCCACTTCCGTTCGGCCAAGCAACCCGACTGGCTGCATCGCCGCCCGATTCACCGTCCCGCGGATATGCTCTTAATCGAATCGCACCGCCGCTATGACGAGCTGCCGAAATTGCAGCAAGAAGTTGGTGGCGCCGAGGCGCTCTGGCTGCGGGTTGCGCCCGAACTCAATGCGTCAAAGCTGAGCGGCGATTCACTCGATCGCGCCCGCGCATTGTGGCCGGTCTTGGACGGAACAACCCCAGCCAGTCAGCTCTGGCGCGTGTCGGGCCTGGATGATTACGCTGTTTTTCAAACTATTGCCGAACTCCAGCAGTCCATGCAAATCCATCGCCAGGAGCCGAGCAAGGGGACGTACAATCGCCAGGTAGCAAACATTCCGATTGCCGTTCAAATACAGCTCAAGCCTTATGACGAGATTGAGAACGTCACAGTCGATCCGCTCACCGGCAAGCCGTTCATGCGCAAAGGCAGTCTCCTCGGCAGTCTTCGTGAAGCCGATCCCAATCACCTGGTGCATAATCTGGTCTTGCCGCCCGAGGCCGCGGGCAGTCCGATGTTCAAAGACGGGCACGTCATCGGCATGCACTGCGGTTCGCTGCCTCCGGAGCCGGATACCAGCGACGGCACGCGCCTGCAGCAGATGCTTTGGGTGGACGTCATCATGCAATGCCTGATTCAGGGAGGCGAAGGAAGTCTGGCGCGCAAGCTCAGCCAGAGCGCCATTGATATTCCGAAATCCGCCCCCGGCGCCCCGACGCCCAAAGCGGGCTGTTCTGAAGTCGCTCGTGTAAACTGCTCTAAGTGCGGCGCATCCCACCTGGAATCTTCAAGGTTTTGCAAGACCTGCGGTCAGAAACTGATTTCGGACATCGAATTCAAGCCAAGGAAGGCGGCTTTTGTGAACAGTACCCTGGTAATGGTTTTGCTCATGGTCGCCATCAGCGCGGGCACGGTTATGGTGCTGGCGCGCGCCCCTCATCCGCATGTGATTTCCACGGATTATGTGATGAAGCCCGAAATCCCGTGGGTGGCGCTTGAGGGTAAGATCAACGACCCGAGAAAGGGCAAGGCTAAGGTTTTCCAGCTCTACAAGCCGGGTGAGATCCTCAATAACGGGGTCAATTTTTACATCAAGGTAAGTGTAGACGAACCCTCGTATATCTATGTTTTCCACCAATCTAGCTCCGGCACTGACATCGACACTCTCTTCCCGCCGTCTCAAGAGGATCTGGCTAGAGAGAAAGCTCAGGAAGCCGGCGCCAAGGACTTGAAACCGGGCGCTGCCCCGGCTGCACCCGCCCAACCCAAGGACGGGCACAAGCACGCGGCTGAGTTTCTCCTGCAACCGGGCGACTTTTTTACCTGCCCACCTAATTTGGAAACCAATTTTTCCAACTCCGACGTTAAACAGCAGAAAAACAACGTTCAGGAGTGCTATGGCCTGGCCGGTGCCCCTGGAACGGAAACCATGATTGTTTTGGCAACTCACTATCCAATTACGGTATATGGAGACCAATTGTCCGTAAACGAGCTCTACAAAAGGGCTAACAGCTATTTAGAAAAATACGAGCCAACTTCCGGAATAGAAATTGAGGCGGACCTCCTAAAACCTGGACTATTGGCCGTAGAGAAGAGAAGTTCAGGTACATCTTCGACTCAACACCAACGCAACTCGGTATTTCTGACCCGTCTTGCAGTCCGACATAGATGAGCCGGTTGTGCAAGAATGAGAGTAGATGGAGGATTAGTAATGTATTTCCGTAAAAGCCTTCCCATATTGTTGAGCGCCCTTGCTCTGGCGGCGATTCCGTCGTGGGCAATGACGCCTAAGGATTTGGAAGATGCGAAAGGCATCTTTCGTGAGGGGCTGGATAATCCGAAAGATGTAAAAAGCACCGGCGTTCAATACTGGATCGAATTGAAACGCGGCTCTAAGCATAACCGGGTTAGCAACCAGTACCCATTTAAGACGGGCGACCAGGTGAGATTCCACGTCACCCCTAATATAGATGGATATGCATATGTCCTTCTCAAGAGCGGTAGCCGCGGCGAGCGCGCTGTGCTTTTCCCTAATGAGAAAGCCGGCGAAAGCAATGCCGTAGCACGCGGCAAGGAAATTCTCATTCCGGGCGACGGGTCGTACCTCTGCTTCGACAATAATCCGGGCACCGAGCGGCTCTCATTGGTCGTATCACGCACCCCGATTAATGCTACTGCTTATCTCGACAATGAAGCGCCGGTGATGATCGCTTCGACCGAAGGCGGCAGCAAGGACTTGATCCCGACCAAAGTGTACGTCTCTTATGGCGTTCCTCATGGAAGACCGATCGGCGAAAAAGAAGAGTTGATCGCGACTGCAGTCCACGAGAAGAAGCCTTTCGAGCCGGTCGCTAACCCGACCGTCGTGAAAGAGCCGACTGTGAAAAAGACGACGACCGTGAAGAAAGTCACGACCGTAGCCAAAAAGCCGCCCGTTGAGAAGAAGCCGGTGCGTCTTGCGCATGTATCGCGCACCACCACTCATCGCAGCTCCAGCACTCGCATTGAAGGACGCGTGCAAGTCGACAACCAGAGCGATTCGGCAGTAACGACAGTCGTCCAAAGAGACGGCAATGCGTTGCAGTTGGACGTCACTCTGGACCACAACTAAGCCGCTAGGTCGTCCGCCGGAGCGGAGATCGAGCAACAAAATAGTGAGGGGTTGAAGCGAAAGCTCAGCCCCTTTTCTTTGACCGGCCATTACATGTGAATATTTCGCGAGCATTTCGGCCAGCCGGTTTGCTACGAGAATGAGATTAAATCAGTGTCTTTGCGAAACTTTGATGTGCGCCACTCGATAAGTCCTTTTGTGTTGCCAGTAGATCGGAGCCTGATTTTGCGTGCGTTTCAAGTCACACTCCGGCGCTCATGGTGCCGTTTTCACCGACTGAAAACAGACTAGACAGGTTTCATTAAACTCAATAAACTTTTGTCTTAACCAGTTCTTAAACCGCTCAACAGGATGATGTCAGTCATCTTGGATGGAAGTAAGTTCCAAGACAGTTGGAGTTCAATAGGCAATCATGATTTGGGTTTTCTCCCTGCTTTTGTGTGTAGCACTGGGGCTTTGCGTGCTCTTCGTCGTTTTCCCCGATATGCTCGCTCCCTTTTTGATTGATCATTGGAAGAAACATTTCGAATACTGGCGTAACTAAGAATTTGATCAGCAGCGGCTTTTCGTTGCTTCGATAACATTTTTCGCAAAGGGCATGAACAGACGGGTTTGATATATCCGTTCAGTGCCCCTTGACTGCATTACAGAATAATAAGCGCGTAGATTGGCGGTTTTCACTTCTTCTTAACCGTCGCGATGGTTATAATTTGATGCATTGTCAAGCAGGGAGAGCCAGTTATGCCCGGTGCCGCTTGCGGACTGTTCCTTATCGACTTCATCGCCAGACCCTTTGCGAAAATTTACGAGAAGATGCCGGAAGTCATGTTCTTCGCACTGTTTCTCTTATACGCGCCAATTATCTATTTTGTGCTGAAGAGTTCTTTCTTCAACAAAGAATATCAACAGCGCTAACGGTAAGCGCGTCGAAGAATCGCTGTTCATGCGGTTTTCGAGTGTGGGGCATTGAGGGGCGCTGCTGAAGCGCCCTTTTGTTCGGTCGGAAATTAGTGTCGCAAAACCAATGCCGCCGGCGCATCCGCGCAGGTCGAAGAGCGGTAATCGTGTGCGAATTAGTGACCGCCGCCGCCGTGTCCGCCACCGCCTTCGACACCGATCGGCTGCACCTGAAGCTTGTCGCTGTGCAGGTCTACGAGCCCGAGATACTGTTCGATAAAGTTGCGCACCGCACCCGGTCCGACATCCCCTTCCATCACGTAAGTGCCGTGGTTGAGCTGTTTTCCTGCATAGTCGTAAGTCCAGTAATGCACTTTCGGATTTTTGATCGCGACGGTGTTGTAGTTATAAACGCGTATCCAAGCCACCGGGCAGTTAATCACCCAGAGCCCGGAGACATGCCAATCGACAAGTTCCATATAGACATTTTTGGAAAGTTGCGCATCAACGCCCATCTCGTTGCCGCAGCTCGACAGGAGCATTCCGCCGCCCAGCATACAGGCCAGAGCGAGAATGGAAGACAACGCAAGAGAGAGTCTCTTCGAGACCTTGCTGGCTGCCTTGGTGGATGCTGAGCACATGACGCTAGGTGGCGGTGGCGAGTATGGTTACCGATTTCTACGACTTAGTACACCACGCCGAGCCAACCCATGTTGGCGCCAATGCCGAGGAACACCAGAATGGCAAATATAACAAATAGACCTATGAATGCTGGTTCGCCGTCGGCTAACATAGTCAGACCTGTAGACTTAAGAGTACGTCTTGCAAATGTAGTATATGCAAAAAAACGCAGGTAGCAAGCGAGTTTTGCGTATTTCCCGCATTCTTGACGAAACATTTATTTCAGCGGCTGAAAAGTACTTAGTCAGGACTTAAGTCGCACCCAGAAAGGGGAGAGATCGTGGACAAAAACGAAATTCTGTTAACAAAGCCGGTGTCAGAGCAGTTGGACAAAACCCTGGTTGCCAGCGAGTTTCCGTTTGGTCCAAAAGACCCGATGTACTTGAACACAGGCAGTTGCGGGCGGAAACCCGCGTCAGTTATCGCGGCATTGGAAGATGGATGGCGCCGGCTCAATCAAAACCCGACGCTGACTACGTTTTTCGAAACCAAAATTAGAGAAGACTCGCGCGCGCTGGCTGCTGAGATGTTCAATGTCGAGCGTGATTTGCTCCTTATCACCGAAAGCACCACCGAAGGTTTGCAGTTGATGATGCAGACTTATTTGCTCAACGAAGGCGACGAACTCGTCACCACCGATCACGAGCATGGCTGCTTGAACACCATCGCCAGACATCTGGAAGAAACGCGCGGCATCGTCGTTCGCAAGCATAAAGTCCAGCCGGAGCTGGGTAGCCACCACCATTGTCAGGGCATCGCCACGCTCGTGACCGGCAAAACAAAACTGGTCGCAGTCAGCGAGATCGACTGTTTCACCGGCTGGCGACCGAATCTTTCTGCATTGATTGCCGAAATGCATTTAGCCGGCATTCCGCTTATGGTCGATGGTGCGCACGCTCCCGGGCAAGGTCCGGTGGACGTCAGCCAGTATCACACCTGGGTTTCATCTGCGCACAAATGGCTTGGTTCGCCCAACGGCATTGGATTTGCATATTTCGATCGCCGCATTGTCGAGCAATTAAAACCAGTTTGGGTTGGACACAAACAGTTTGAAACCCGTGCCGCCAACCCGTCTTCCGTATATTCTTTGGAATGTCGCGGCACGGAAGACCCGGTAAAATTTCTTGGGTTGTCTGCTGCGCTCAATCTTCAAAAACAGCTTGGTGAGCGCAATATCGCAGCACGTCAAATTGAACTGATGCGCTATGCGCGCAAAAAAGTCGCAGAAGAATTGAAACCTCAATTTCTCCTTCCCGCGCCGGACGAGATGCCCCAAGAAGAATTGAGCGCGCTGCTCGCGTTCGATTTCGAGCCGTCTCGCTTGCTCGTCGACGACCTCGTGCAGGCGCTCTGGGAGCACCATCGGATCTGGATTCAGCCTGATTATTTACTGCCCACTCCCGGGCAAGGCGTGCGCATCTCCTGCCACTATACTTTGAGCGAAGCCGATATCGACCGCTTCGTCAATGCACTCTCAGCGTTCGTAAAGCCGCAGACGAAGCCATAAATGACCGACTTCGTTCCACACCCGCTTTTGGCTCACGCGCATTTGATGACGATTGTGCCCGGCTTTCTGCCGCGCCCGTCGCATCCGAAAAACTTGCCCGCGGCGCAGAAGTGCATAATCGAGGTGGCAAGCGGTTCTTCTGTTTTGACTTACGTGCATTTGCAGCCCAATCATAATGAACATCCCACGCTTCTTATCATTCACGGGCTGGAGGGCTCGAGCGAATCCGCGCAAGTGCGGGGACTTTGCCGCAAGGCGCTGACGCAAAAGATGAACGTCGTGCGCATGAACATGCGCAATTGCGGCGGCACTCTTCATCTGAGCAACACGCTCTACAACGGCGGTATGAGCGCCGACGTCATCACGGTCGCGCGCCATATGCAAAAGACCTTCGGTTTGAAAGATATCTTCGTGGCTGGGTTTTCGCTGGGCGGAAATCTCGCGCTCAAAGCGGCAGGCGAACTGGGCGATGATGCCCCCGGACTTTTCGCGGGCGTTTGCACCGTTTCACCCTCGATTGACCTCAACGCCAGTGTCGAGTCGCTTGCCAGAGGTATCAACAAGATATACGAACTGCACTTTCTGCGCGGTCTGACTGCCAAGATCCGTCAAAAGAGCGCGCTATTTCCTGAGAAATATGACGTTGAAATGCTCAAATTGGTAAAAACTATCAAAGATTTTGACGACAAATTCACTGCCCCGGACGGCGGCTACGGCAACGCTGACAACTACTATAAATGCGCTAGCTCCATCAATTTCATAGAAAAGATCCGCGTTCCCACCTTGATCATCGCTTCTAAGGACGATCCCATCGTCCCTTTCGAATCGTTTCTTTCCGACAAACTCAAATCAAATTATGTAACGCTGCTCACGCCTGAATGGGGCGGGCACAGCGGCTTTCTGGGCGCCGTCAGTGAAGCGACGGGGCAGGACCGAAGCGACAGATTTTGGGCAGAACATCGGGTCGTGGCCTTTTGTCTGTGTAAAAATCCTGAAGGTGCGTAACATGCAAAATCTGATAGTATCCGTCCTGTAGCCCGTGTATCCGTTCGATGCAAAGTGACTTTCGAAGGTCTACACTGACGAATCTCAATTCCAAGCGTATGTAACGGCTTAGAGACTTACTAGTTTCATTCCATACAGAGTGTGGAAGAATTCAAGAGATATACCGGGGCAAAACTGACAGGGAATCTGATTGGAGGATTAACCGTGAAGAATTTGAAAGCCTTTGCGCTCTCAGCAATCATGGCTGCTGGTCTCGTTACACCGGCGCTTGCATCTGATGATGGCGTAGAAAAAGTAGTTGATGGCTCGCTCATCGTTACCCGCATGGGTGGCTTGGGTGCAGGCATGGTGCTGGGCTGCCCGGTAGCTGTGACCCGTCAAGTCGTCAAGTCCTACAAAGATTTGACCGAAAAGTGCGCTGACAAGGTCGGCGGACATGAATTCGGACCGTCCTGCGCTCTCGTCAGCGTAGTCACCGTTCCTGCAGCTCTGGTATATGGCGGCGCAACCGGCATGTTCTACGGCAGCAAGAATGCTTTCGTTCATGGCTTCAACGAGCCCTTCCATCCTGATTCCTTCTCAGTAGGCAAGTTGGAAGACTAGTGATTTAGCGGTTTCGCTAGAAAACATTGTGAGGGCCGGGGTTCGCTCCGGTCCTTTCGTTTGGGGGACTTTTCGTGGAGCCGGCGCCAGCCAGGGCGCACTTTAGAACTGTTGAATTCCCCATTTGCATTTCAGGTCGTAAGGGCGTTCTATACTGATATATAAGTTGGCGAAAACCCATAAAGTGGGTTGGCAATTTGCGTGGGTTCGAAACAGTGGAAACAGAAAATGACTGATGACAAAAATAGCGATTTGAACATTTGGCTGGCGCGTGTGAAACAAGCGCAGACCAGAAAAGATGTTTTTCGCATTCTTGATGAATTCAGGAAGCATGAATGGACTGATGTGCAATGCCAGACGATGTCGCACTTATATATCAGGATGATCGATTTGATGCCGCCGGAAGAAGGCGCGGATGAAGTGGAAGTTGCTTCCGTGGCGATTGCCGATGACACCGCCGGCAGTGCGGTGTCCGCCGCCGGAGCTGCCGCGGCAGCCGGTGTTGCTGCTGGAGCAGGAACTGGCGCAACCGGCGCGGAAGAAGGTGGCGAGCCGAAGAAGGCGGTCATCAACGAAGGTCCGGTCTGGTACGAGAAAATGTAATGGCAAAGAAGAAGGGAAACAAACAGCAGAAAATAGGACCGCCTAAGGCAGAGTTTTCTGAACCGTCGCCGGCAGATTTTTTTCCTCCGAAAGTT
>JADYYD010000210.1 GCA_020853845.1 Candidatus Melainabacteria bacterium | reverse complement strand
GGGGCAATTAAGTGCTTACCCCCGTCTGTCAGGCTGCTAGTTTGGTCACCGAAATACGCAACGGCAGAGTTTCCCCTGCCCATGCTTGCTTTCGCAAGCATGCAAGAAGGCACCACTTTTCAGTTCAGCTCGGAACTGATGATGCCCTCTTGCATGACTGCGAATAAGAGAAAGAAGATGCCGGGTGGCGAACTTGGAAAGTCGACTCTCGTCGCTCTCCGTATTCGTCCACCCGGCACCGGAGCCACCTACTTGTTGTAGGTGGAGTTGAACAGCGTAGCGACTCTCAGCGTCACTTCGAGCGGTCCGGAAACTTCCAGCTTGTTGGCGATGAGCGTCTGGTGTGTCTTCCAGACGGCGCCGACAGCTTGCTTGTACTGCTGGACGCGCTCGCCGTGCTGCTTCTCCAGCGCGCGAACCTTGGTGCCGTGCACCTCGGTCTTCTGCCGGTTGCGTCCGATTATTTCCAGCATGCGAACATGCGTGTTCACGAACGCCGAGACCGACGTCTGGGTGAGCAGCGGCGTGTTGAACTCGGCTTGCGTCACCGTCTCGGCTTTGGCGGCGGCATGGTTGGCTTGCGCCACTTCCGCTTGCCCGATGGCGAACAACGCCTTGCGCATGAGGTTGCGCAGATTGCTGGCGGCGTCGCGCTGAGCTTGCGTGTCCTGCGCCTCGGGCGAATAAGGCGCGCTTATGCCGAGCAGGTGCTTGTGCTGGTCGGGAATCAGCTTGACGTATTTAACGAGCTGCTCATATGCGTGGCTGACGACATCCTTCTCAATGCCGTCTTGCTGCGGAATGCGAGCGTCTTTGAGGACGCCCATCAATTCATGCAGCGGCGCCAGAGCGGCACGCATGGTCGCCAGCTTTTCCTCGAGCTTCTTCGAGTCCCGATGCATCTGCAGGTGCGCGGACTGTGCGGTCTTTGCCCATGCAGACGCCGAGGTCAGGATCGCTTCCACCTCATCTTCGACCGGCTTGGTCGGGCGCGCCAGAGTCGGATGCTGAACGGCGTCCCGGTGCGCTTTATAAGAATGAGCCGCGGTCGCAATCGCATCGCAGACCCCCGCCACGTGTTTGAGCACGTCGAGAAGTGTCTCTTTGACGCGACCGACGATTTCGGCGTCTTCCTTAGGGCGCGGCGGCTCCCCGCTATTGCCGAAGCCGCTGCCGAAGTCTTTGTCGTTGAGGTTCTGCCACGGGCGCTGCGAGCGCTCGCGTCCGCCCGGGGCGGTGGGTGAATCGACATCGTTCGCTTTGCGAGTAATGCCACCACTTCCGCTTAGTCCGTCGGCGGGTTTCACCGTGTTCGACTTCCAGGCGTTGCTCCAGCCGTACCCGCCCGGCGCTTCTTCCTCATCGACAAGCACGACGCTGCCGGTGTCGTAGCGCCTGCGACGCTTGGTGAAGTTGTCGCTGACCGAAAAGCCGAGCGTTGCGTTTTCCAGTTGCAGCTCTCCTTTGAGCGCCGCAACCAAAACTTGCGCAATTTCCAGCTTCTCGTGGAACGACTCGGGCGCCTTGTAGGTCTCCCAGCGTTCCGCGTCGCCGACCAGGAATTTCAGCCGCAAAGCTGCATCCCGAGCCGGATTGAAGAGCTTGCGCAGGGCGCCCGCCGAGTTGTCCTTTGCGGTCTTTGCTTCGTAGTACTTCTTCAGGCGCGCTTCCAGCTTGTCGTACCAGGCGCGCGCCTCCACTTCGCTGGTGGCGTCGGCAGGATAGTAGCTGACCAGCTCGGATTCGGCAGTCTTGAGCGCTGCTTGCGCGGGCTCGTCCTCTGCTTTTCCCTGCCGGTAAGCAGCCAGTTTCGGCATCAGCTCATCGACCAGTTCAGCCGCTCGCTTCGTCCATGCTTCCAGCATGAGTTCGGACGGCACTTCCGGCGCGACATTCGTGGGGTCCCAGAAACTGCCTTCGCGTTTTCGGCGCTGGCGCTTCACAGGTTTCTTCTTGGGCAAGACGACTTCGTCCAGCTTGCCGGCGGCGAGCTTGCCCTTGTTGATCAGCTCTTTTTGCTGATTGGCGCGTTCGCGTTTCAGCCACCATCCACCAAGGACGGCGACTATGGCGACGAACACTATGAGAATCACAGTGGCCATTGTTTGCCTCCTTGGGGTTAGCGGTCGCGGTATTGCGGCGTCAGCGGCAGGCACATGTGCTCCGCCTGGTCCAGCAGCTTACGCAGCTCGTTTGACGGCTTCGGTCCGTTGTGCGGAATCATCGCCGAGAAGGATTTGAACAGCGTGGTCATCTCGTCGATGGCCTTGGCTTTCCAGTGCTCGACCGTGGACTTTAGCAGCTCTGCCTTGGTGGAACTGCTCAAGTTCTCGAGTTCGGCGGCATGACGCCGCTTCCTCAATGCTTCGAACCACTCGAGGCATTCCGCCCAGTTGCTGCAGTTCTCCACACCTTGCGGCGTGACCTTCTTCTCGACGACCCTGAAGTGCAGCAAAGTGTGCGTGGCTTCCTCGCGATGTGCCACCGCGAATGCCACCACGCGCATCTGCTTGCGCAGATAGTCGATCTGGTCGCGCTCCACCGCCGTAGACCTGGGGCGGTCGTGCGTTTCCATGCTGTCAGGGTCTTGGCAGAACCCGCACTCGTAGTAGTACCAGCCCTCGAACTGACCCTTTGCCGAACGGTTGCGAACCTGGTCGACAATTTCCTTGAGGGCCTGAATGTGCACATAGAGCGCTGCTTTGCGTGGGCCGTTCAGGGCGGCTTCGAAGACATCGTTCAATGTCGTCAGCCACTGCTGGAAGCTGCCCACCATGGTCAAGCGCTGCTTGAGCAGCGGATACGCTTGCCTTTTCAACTCCTGCTGCCTTTGCAGGTTGTTTTCCAGGTTGGACAGATAGCGGACGATTTCTTCTTCGAGCGGGCGCACGGGCAGAGGTACGTTGGCCAGGCGCGGTCCGTAGTAGAGCTCTTCTACGATCGGCCTGAGCACCGCGTCGCGCGATTTTACCAGCGCTTCGGTGAGGATGAAGTCAACGGCGGCGGAACGCAGTTTCGCCAGCGTCTCTTCATCCTCGGGGGTGATGTCGGCGCGCTCGAGAGCGTCGCGCCATTTGCCCTCGACGCGCGAGCGGTGCCGTCCCGTGAGGACGAGCATGTGCCTGGCCGCCGCCAGCGTCTTGTCGTCCGTGAGAGCTTCGTCCTTGGAAGCCGCTTCGCAAGCTGCGTTGAGCTCGTGGTGCGCTTTCTCGAACTCCCGCTCGGCGTTCCTGAGGTCGCGCTTGGCTGCATTGGCTGCTTCGTTTGCGTCGTGCCACGGCAGGTATGCGCCTTCAGCGATTTCGACGAAACGTTCGATGAGGGCGCGGTCTTCGGTGTCGGGCAGAAGGCAAAGCGGCAGGAACGCATCCCAGCACGCCTTCTGTCGCGCCATCGCCTGCTGCTGAGCACTGTGCAGCGCATCCAGCGGTTTTGCCGCTTTCAGCACTGCATTCATGGCAGAAGCAAGAGAGTCGGCACCACCGGAGGTGGCGCGTCGCTCCTCCTGTGGGCTGCCTTGTGATACGAGATCATCATCATGTTTCATAACAGACTCTCCATTTATTCATTGCCGGATTCAGCGGCAATGGAAGCCAGAATTTGTCCCATCGTCAGCACTGCTTCGTCCTTGGTCTGTCCGACCAGGTCTGTGAAGAACCGCTCGAATGCGGGCGTCCTGATAACGTCCAGAGCGAAGTTCCAGGGAATCATCCCTTCCTGTTCGAACTTGAGGACCAGGTTGCGCAGCGACAACCAGGAGCATTCAGACGGTTGACCGTCCGACAGCATGAGCAGGATTTTCACGTCCTTGCCGCTGTCCTTCGCCGATTGACCCATCTTCCACAGCATGGCGGCGTCGTTGTTTCCGCCGTTGCAGACGAGACCGGAGATTCTCCTTTCGCCCGCCACGCCGCAGTCGTAGATCTTGTCCGATGTGAAACCCCAGAAGCGGGCGGACACACCGGGAAGGTTGATGACGGCTTGCTCCAGCACCATGGCGAAGAGCTTGCCCAGACGGAATTTCTCACCCGCCGCCAATGTCAGTGTGGCGCTGTTCATCGAGCTCGAGCAATCGAGAGCGATTTCCAGATGCACCGAGGCTTTCGGGTAACGCTCGTCTTCAACGAAGATTGCCGACTCGCCGATGAGGGCAAGCTCGGCCTCGTCGGTCAGGTCGTGACCGTCGGGTTGATCTTCTTTGTCGACAAGGGCGCTGCCGCATTCGGCCAGGTATTTGCGCAGTTGCTCAGCCAGCGCGTAGGTCTCCGGAATCAGCTCGTCGATTACTTCCTGATTGGGCTCGACCTGCACGACGTCGTCGATTTGCACGAACCAGTCGGTGGTCATATCCAGGGGCGGCTGGATGAAGAAGCTCATCAGATCCGGCATCGGCATGAACAGCTCGCTCAGGATGAACTTGCTTATCTGCTTTCTGAATATCCAGAGCAAGGCAAGAAGGACGAGCAGAAGCAGGATGAGCAGAGCCAGAAGCCACCAGCTCACCGCCACGGCTTTGACGGCAATCGCGTACAGTATGCACAGGATAGCCGCGAGGGGCAGGGCAATCAGCGCCAGCCGGAAGTAGGGATTGCGCCAGAGCCGGATGACGTGCGGGCTGACTGCCCAGTACGTCCGGCGGCACCAGTACCAGATCCACTTGGCGAAATTGACGATTTGGGTCCAGCAGTAGACGGCGATGCCCCGGAAGAATCTCCAGATGCCGCCTGTCACAGCGACAATCGGCGGTCCGATTACCTTCCAGATGGCTTCCAGAACGAATGCAATTCTGTCCTGGATTTTCGCCCAGATCGGACCGGCGCCGCGTTTCATCCTCTGCATGAAGGTCGACTCCCGGCCCGATCCTTTGCCGGAGCCGAGCAGGATGAGGACCAGGCAGAAGGGAACGCACATGAGAATGCCGCCTGCGATAGCCAGCCAGAAGCGTCCCATGCCGAACATCTGCATGACGTAGAGCAGGGCGGCGATGGAGCCCAGGCACATCACGACAAGCGGGATGATCGACCATCTGTTCATCGGCTTCTGCCGGCGCTCCGCCCTCTCGGACAGCCAGTTGGCAAAGGCGAGCGTGCCTGCAAACCAGACGACGGCGCCCAGAAGGACAAACCAGGCAGCGCCGAGATCCATCCACCATATGAGGAAGGCGGCGATTCCGACGAAGACTGCTGCTACGAATGCTCCGAAGGCAGCCTTCTTTTTAGCCGGGTCGATTGGTGGTCCGGCCGTGGGTTTCAGCGCCTCCTGAGCCGCTTTGAGAAGCGACTTGATGTAGGCGCGGCGCATGTAGAGAAATGCCGCAATGGCGATGAAGATGACCGTGCCGATGACGGCCACCTGAATCCAGAAGTCCACGCCCTGCCGCAGGAAGAGCAAAGTCCAGGCGACAAGGAATACCGCGAAGGACGCGTACATGAACTTGTTCTTGAGCAGCCGCTTGAGCGACCAGACCGAATCGCGGACGACGACAGGTTCTTCCTTGCCGTCTTCCTTGTCTTTCGGCTCTTCCGGCTTCTGGGGCTCGGGTTTCTTCTCCTCCTTCTCTTCTTCTTCCGGCTTCTCAGGCTCGATGACCGGGGGCATGATGATGCCCTTGGACAGCGTCTTGTGAATGCGGCGAGTCAGATCGAGGAGTTCGTCCTTTTCCAGGTCTTTGAAGTTGCCGGGGATGAGCTCCAGTGCCTCGGCGACGACGGGATCCTGGCAGCCGGGGATGTGGCGGCGGAAGTGGTAGGCGAAGATGCTCCAGCGCTTGCTGTAGACCTTGTCGGCTTCCATGCCCATCGGCGCGCGTTCGGCTTTGCCACCGTCGGCGATGCCGGTCGACACTTTGTCGCGGTCCTTGCTGGAGAAGATGTACGCGCAGACGCTCTGGAAGCTCGCGCCCCAGGACGGATCGAGAGCGCGACCGCGCCTTTCGTTCTGCTCGTCATCGACCAGATTGAACAGGTGGCCGAAATTCTCCTTGTACGCCTGCTTGTACTGCTCAGGCGCCGGAAACATGTGGTGCAGGAGCTCGTGGCGTCCGATGCCCCACCAGAGCAGGATGGCCCGGTCTTTGTTGCGAACCTTCTCGAGAATCGAGGGGTTCATCACCACCGGTATAGCCTGCTTCAGCTTGTCCGTGTCGAAGGTGAAAGCGATGTGCTTTCCGGCCACCATTTGGATATTTACAGGGCGCCTGGCATAGAAAGCCAGGTCGCTCGCTAACTTTCCGGTTTCACGCTCGAGTTCTTCGGGCGTGATCCCGCTGGCAAATTTGACCATGGCTGGCCTCCTATATTCAGATTTCTAGCCGTCCCCCGCAGGCGACGGCGAAACTAGATTTCAGGACTTTTGGGCCAGCGCATCCACGATCAGCTTCTGGACGCGTCCTGCCTCGGAGTTCCCGTCATCGGCGCTACCGCCGTACTGATTGGTGACTGCCGTCTCGAGCGCCAGCTCGATGGGCACACCGCTGTTGAGGAACATGGCGATGGATTCTGCCCCGCGAGTGCAAGGACTCTTGGACAGGCGCATCTTGGGGTCGCGGCGCGCATCGCGCACCTTGTTGACGACGGTGAGCGCCCGGTCCATGTCGGCGCGCGACAGGGTCGGGTAGAGGCGCAAGCAGTGCTCGAGCTCTTCGGCCTGCGGCATCACCGTGATCTTGACGACGACCCAGCGCGACTTGGCGGCGGCGTCTTCGCGGCGAATGGTGAAGCCCTCGCCGACGTTGCCGGCTGCCATGAAAACGACATTGTCGCCGACAAGTAGCTCTTCGCCGGTGGGCAGGCGCAGCACGCGAGTGTTGCCCTCGATCAAGTCCAGGAGCGCATCGCGAGCATCCTCGTCGATACGCGTGAATTCGTCGATCATGCACAGGAACTTGCGGCGCGGGTTGGCGGCGGCTTCGCGCAGAATTTCCGAGAGCTTCGAGTCGGCCCAGCGGAAGTTGAGCGTGTTGCCGTCGGCCGACGGGATGTAGCGGCCCAGCATGAAGACGAACTTCTTGATGAGACCGCCGGAAACCTTGCGGTATTCCCAGCCGAGCGTCTTGGCGATGGCGTGGGCGATGGTCGATTTGCCGACGCCCTGGTCGCCTTCCAGCATCAGGTTGCGCCGCGGGTCTTGCAGAACCGTAGCGATGAGCTGGGCTTTGACCGGGTCGACGTAAACGCCCTTGAACTGGTACTCGACTTTGCGAGACACCGGCTTCACGAAGATAGCGCCGCGGTTTTCAGCCTTGGGGCTGGTGACATGGTCGACACGGCAGATCCAGACTTCGCCGGGCCGGGGCTGCACGCCTTTTTCCGGATCGGCAACGAGAATGATCTTTTTCGACCGCCCCTGCTCGGTCCGGTTGGACTTGACCGCGTTGGGCACTGCGCTCACAGGATTCGCTTCCCAGTGGACAACCACGGTTGCCCCGGGGACCAATTTTGCTTGTGACATAAGTGTTCCCTTTTTTCAGTTGATTACAGGTGTTGTCGCTGTGACCGGTTTGATGCGGGCAGAGGCGACGCTGATATCGAAAGCTCCAGATCAAGACGGCGACCACGGGACGGTGAGACTTCCTCGGCTAAAGCGCGAGAAAGAATCTGAGTTTGTGGGACAAGGTCGGGCTTTGGAGCTAAGGTGACTTTGATGTTGTGGAAGAGACGATGTCCCTATTTTGAGATTTTGGGGCTCTTGAAATCCAGGCTAAAAGCTTGTAGTGATAACAATTTCACGCTCTTGGCATTAGTAACGCTATCGCTATCTCTTAGTTCGGGCACACCGGTTCTTGATGAGCCCCTCTTAACAACTCGGGGGTTCCTTCAAGAACTCCCGCCTGATGGGCTTTTCAGCCTTTCATTACCAACGCTAATTTCGCTAGTACCAGACTGGTTTAAAGCCAGTTCAACTTCATGGGTACATCTTGAATGAAGCTTCATTCGGCCCTGGACCTTTGCTCGCGCTAGTTTTATTTCTGAAATTGCAAGTGTTGACGAAAACAAGACGGCAGTGTGAACGCACCGGCAATCGCTGCAAAGCGCTGAACCTGGCTGTGGTTCTCATTCTCGGCGCGCATGCCAGTTTCACTCCGGCAAAGGCGCAAATGGTTCAAGACCTCGTAAATCGCGGAGTTCAGGCCTACAAAGCCAGGCAATACCCGTCGGCTATCAACAATCTTCAAGCGGCGGTCAATCGCGATCCTGAAAATGATACGGCCCACTATTTTCTTGCCAATGCCTACATGGCAATCGGGCACAGGCAGCACGCTTTGCAAGAGTATGCAAAAGCATGGCAATATTCGATGGACGGTGAGATGCTCGACAATTGCGCGCGAGTATTGGAAGCCTATCGCGTCACTCTGCCGCGCCGCACTCCCAGGGCAAGACGCAGTGCCGCCGGACTCAATGCCTACAGCACGGGTTCCGTCGAGGCGATGAACAGGCTGGCGGAAACGCATTCTTCGCAGGCGCGCCGGGCGATGGAAAGTCATTCTTCTTCGCTCGATGTTTTCAAAGCGGCGCCTGAGAGCAAGGACGGCATGAACAGAGCCTGGGACGATTGGATTCTCAAATACCGCTATGCTTTCAACAACGTGCTCAAGACTTATACCGGCGGTCGGCGCCGTTCCGGAAAGACGCGCATGGTCTTTAGCGTCAGTCAAAATCGCAAATTGCGTGGACGAATCGTCGATACCAACGCGCCGATTTTTCTTACCAATGCCATGCTGGCGACAACGCGAAAACTTGATGGCGACCCGGGTCTGGGCTTCCCTGCCGGTTCTGAGATTCCGGGGTTCAATTTCACGATGACTTATGACTATGGCGCGCCCGAGCCGGAGCCGGCGACGACGGCGACTCTGCGCACGACAAATACCAACGCCGCTTTGCGCACGCCGCAGGGACAGGGCGCGGTGGCGGGAAGGCTTGCAGGAACGAAGGTGGGTGCCGATTTGACTTCGACCGGAACGACTGCGAGTTTGTCCACGAAAACAACAAATGCCGGCTTGAAACCGCCCGAGGGTGAAAGGGCATCGGCTGCCGGAACGCTTGCGGGAACCGATGTTTCAGGCAAGATTGGCGGCGCTTCTACGAGCGCCGGTTTAAAGGCGGATGCGGACGAGGCGATGGCACTGCCCACGGTGAGCACCGATGTGTCCGGTTTGCTTCTGCCCAAGCCCAAAGTAAAAGAGCTCAAGGCGGCTCCTGCCAAGCTTTTGCAAGGCAAGAGCGGGTCTGGTAAAGTCACGCCAGGCAAAAGGTAGGGAGCATGGATCTTTCTTTTTTGAAACAGACCGACGGGCGACACGCAGGCTCGCGTGCCTTGAGCAATGCGATCGCTGCCGCCATCGATGAAGGCAGGCTGGTGATAGGGGACAGAATGCCTTCCACACGCGATCTGTCGCTTTACCTTAGTATCGCCCGTGCTACCGTCGTAGCTGCTTATGACGAACTGATTGCCAGCGGGTATCTCAATGCTGAGCGTGGTTCGGGAACTTTTGTGGCGGGCGGCAAAGCCAAGCAGGCGGGCAAAGT
>JADYYD010000209.1 GCA_020853845.1 Candidatus Melainabacteria bacterium | reverse complement strand
CGCAAGTACAGCAATCGCAATCTCAGCAGATGTATCAGCAGCAGCAAGTTCAGCAGGCTCAACCGCCACAAGTGCAGCCGATGCAGCAGGCACCTCAGTATCAGCAGCCCGCGCCACAGCAGCAGCAGCAACCGGTTCCACCGCAGCCGCAGCCGGCTCCGCCGCCACCGCAACCTGTTTATTCAGCGCCTCCTCAGCAGTATCAGCAGCCGGCGCCACCGGTGTATCAAGCACCGCCTGTTCAACAGCCGACCTACACGGCGCCGCCTCCACAGCCGCAGGTGCAAGCTCAGCCGGCAGTCGCGGAGCCACAGGCCCCGCCGGCGGAACCGAAGCCGCCAACGCCTAACCAAGCACGTGTCATCGCGGAGAGAAAAGCGAAACAAGCAGAGCAAGTTTGCGAAGTTTGCGGTCGGTACTATTCCGGTCCAGGATGCATGCAGTGCACGCAGTCGTTAACGCCAATCGACTTTGGATTCGATTCGCTCAATCCCAAACGCAAGGATCAGCGCTAAAGCATTTCCGTATTCAACTGGAAACAATTCAGTGGCGTCTAAAAGCATCTTCAATAGCCGCTCTGGCTGCTAATTCCGCTTTGAGCGAATCAAGCAAAGTCAACTCTTTTCTCAATCTCTCGCCGGTGTTGCAGAGTTCCAGCAGTTCCTGACGATCGTTGGAGGAATTGAAAAACAAAGAAGCCACCCAATAGGAAAGAAGCACGGGGTCGCTCGGCATGTCGTCGGGCATGAGGTTCTCTTTGTGAGTCAATTTGTTGGCCAGACTGACTACATCACGCAGTGCCTTATCAACCATGCAACCAACATAGGTTGCTTCTGAATCCGGTGTCGAATCTTCCAGCCACTCTACTTTTCCGACCAAATACGGTAATTGCTTGACTATCTCCACGACGCGAAAGCGCTGAATCCCGACCGTCATTATGTTCATGCGACCATCTTTCAGTCTGACGACCTCACCGATTTGAGCGGCACAGCCGACATTCACCGAGCCAGACCTGGTCGGATTCCATAACATAACACCGAATTTGCGGTCGTTTTCCAGTACCGTGTTGATCATCAAGCGATAGCGATCTTCGAAAATATGCAGTGGCAGCGGCCGTCCGGGAAACAAGACGACATCCGGCAATGGAAAGAGCGGCAACTCACAAAGCGATACGGAAGAAGGTGAATGCATTTATGCCAACTTTTGACAGGTCCTGACGGACCAAGCAACTCTACCCTTTTATCGTACTCTGCCGATGCGATTGTTGCCGTACTTCTAGGGCTTGTCGCTTGCTTCCTTTACCGGGCTTCCAGACCCGCTTGTCGAGGATTTATCGCCCAGCAGGTACTTTTCTACGAACAATACTGTCGAATAGAACTGAAAGTCGCTGTTTCTTTTCTTAGCAAAGCCGTGCCCCTCGTCTTTTGCAGACAGATACCAGACAGGAACGCCGCTTTTTTGCGTGGCATCGACAATCTGTCTTGCTTCGCTCGCCGGCACTCGCGGATCGTTTTCTCCCTGAACTACAAAAAGCGGTTTGCTTATTTTGTCCACTTTATTCAGCGGCGCGATGCTTTGCAAAAACTCTCGCATCTTCGCGTCACGCTCGTCGCCGTATTCTACGCGTCTGAGATCGCGCCTGTACTCCTGAGTATGCTCTAGAAAAGTGACCAGGTTCGACATTCCGACTACATCAACAGAGCAAGCGATACGCTCCGGATAGAAAGTCGAAATCGCCAGAGTCATGTGACCGCCGTAGCTGCCGCCAGTCACCATGACACGAGCCGAATCGAGATCGTTGCGCTTGGCTATCCAGTCGAACAATGAGTTGATGTCCTTGTACGAATCGACTCGATTGAATCCATTGTCTAGTTTCAAGAAAGTCTTGCCATAGCCGGACGAGCCGCGGACATTCGGAAATATGAGAGCGCAGCCGAGTTCGTCGAGGTAATAGTTGAGTCGGCCCATATAGCCTGGACGCGACTGCCCTTCCGGACCTCCGTGGACGACAATGATGACTGGGCGCGGTCCTGTAAATTTCGCATTCGGCTTGTAATAGAAGCCGGAAATCTCTTTGCCGTCGAATGTCTTCCATTTTATGAGTTCAGGTTCTGAAAATTTGGAAGCAGCCACAGGTCCTGTCTCACATTCAGTCCAGCGCTCGACTTTACCGGTTTTGGTGTCCAGGCTGAAAACATCATTGGGCATGCGAGAACTTTGCACCTGGAACGCCAGGTCGCGGCAGTTCTTATGCCAGTCCACACCGGAAACTTCCCCGAGCGGTATATCCTTGGGGGCCCAGTATTTGCCGCTGGATGTTTCCATCAAATAAAGTTTGCCGTACCCGTCTTCATTGACGACAAATGCGATCATCTTGCCGTCAACAGTCATGTCAATCTCTTGAACATCCCATTTTATGTCGCTTGTCAGCGGCTTCAGTTGCTTGGTCGAAAGGTCCAGGTAACAGAGAGTCTGAAACTCGGAGCCACTGTCGGTGGTGACATACAAACCTTTTCCGTCGGCGGAGAAACGAATGTTTTGATAGCTCGTTTGTTCGCCGGGCTTTCTTTCCGTAAGGGCCGTCATCTTGCCGGTCGTCACGTCCAGAAGCCAGAGATAGCTTTCGTTTATGGAGACGTATTCGTTGACGGCGACCCATTTGCCGTCGAATGACACGTCGCTTACTGAGAAGCCTTCTCCCTTTACCTGGGCAAGCAACCTGTCCGTCTTGGGATTTTTGGGTTCGACGATATAGATGTCGCTGTTCTTGCCGTCACGGCGTGTGGAGTTATAAACGAAAAACTTGCCATCCTTGGAGAAACGTCCACTTGTGTTTCGCGATTTGCCGTCAGTTATAAGAGTCACATTGCGGCTGTCGGTGTCGTATCTGTAGAACTGAAAGAACTCGTCGCCGCCCTTGTCTTTGTTGAACAAAAAATAGTCGCCGGTGCTCGGCTCAAAACTTCCACTCGAAACTCTGTCCGGATAAAACGTCAATTGAGTTCTTGCACCGAGAGGCATTTTTAAGTGGTGTATCTGCTGAGTATCGCTGAAGCGCGTATTAATCAGCATTTCCTTTCGGGTCGGATGCCAGCTCGAAATGACTGCATGCCTGAAGTGAGTATATTTTTCACAGCCGGACACCACACTCAGTGGCACCGGCGGCACACCCTCGATGATCAAATTATCCGGGTTCGCGAGAGTATCGTCTTTGGCATGGGCGGGAAACTGCAGACTTGTGAGAGTGCTGCCCATAATGACCATGGCAATTGCGAACTTTTTCGTGTTCCTGACCTGCATCATTCCCCTCGCTTTGATGTATTTCAATTTCCTATTCTTGTGCCGCGTTTCAAAAGTTTTTCACTGAAAAAAGAAAGGCAGGCGGCCAGCAGCATTGAAGCGGCCATTGTATACAGACCGGCATGAAAATTGCCGCTTGCTTCTTTGACTATGCCGACCACATTCGGACCCACGAATCCGCCCAGGTTGCCTGTGGAATTTATGAAGCCGATGCCGGGTGCTTTGATTGCTGCCGGCAAAAGTGATGTGCCCAGTGACCAGAAAGGTCCGACCGTGCCCCAGATACCAAAAGCGGTTATGCTCAAAGTGACGAGAGCCAGCCAGGGATTTGTGATCAAACTTGTGAGGATGAAACCGACAGCGGCAATCGTGGCCGATATTGCCACATGGCAGCGGCGTTCACCTGTCTTTTCCGAACTTCCGGCAATCACTACCATGCCCAGCGCCTGGAATATCGCCGGTATTACCGTCACAAGCGCTGTCATCGAGTCACTCAAGCCGCCAAAACCCTTGATGATCTGCGGCAACCATAATTGAAATCCATACATGCCTAGAGTCAAAGAAAAATACAGAAGAGAAAGCAATGCCAAAGTTGCGCTGGTTTCACGCGTAAAAAGTTTTACCGAATTTGCGCTTTTCGCCGACGTTTTTTCTCTTTCTATAGTTTCGGACAACCATGCCTTTTCATCGGCTGAGAGCCAATTTGCATGTTGGGGGCGATCGGTAAGATAAAACCAGGTGATGGCGCCCATGAGAATGGATGGAAAACCGGTAATGATAAACAACCATTTCCATCCGGCTAAGCCCATAAAACCGCCCATCTCGAGAATCTTGGCCGAGATCAAACCGCCGAGGACGCCGGCAGCCGGAATTGCCGCCATGAATTTTGCGACCGCCAGACCTCTTTGTTTTTCAGGAAACCAATAAGTGAGATAAAGGATCATTCCTGGAAAGAACCCGGCTTCGGCTGCACCCAGAAAAAAGCGCAGTGCATAAAACGAGTGAATTGAGTTTGCCAGCGCCAGAGCCATCGTGATGGCGCCCCAGACTATCATGATCGCGCATATCCAGCGGCGGGCTCCGATGCGCTCCATGACCATGTTTCCAGGCGCTCCGAAAATAAAATAGCCGATGAAGAAAATTGCCAGTCCCAGTCCGAAATCGCTGTCCGTCATTTTCAGATCGTCATACATTTGCAAGCCGGCAAACGAAACATTGATGCGATCGAGATAAGAGAGGATGTACAGAGCAAACATATACGGAATGAGGCGGCGAGCCACCTTTGACAGAATCTTCTGACCTGTCTTATCAGATCCGGTAAATGATGTTTTTGGCGTGTCTTTAGTGACGTCGCTTTCTAAATCATCAGCATTCATATGAGCGCCGTCAAATTCCTCTAGGGAAATCCAAACACTGCGCCGCCGGTGCCCATGCCATACGCGCCCGGCATGCCGTAGCCACCATAGCCGGTGCCGTAATTCATCATGCCTCCCTGCATCACACTTGATCCGACCATGGCGCCGACTTCACCTAGGGCTTTGGCCAGACCGCGAAAGAACGGGTGTCCGTGATGTGCGTTACTGGAAGCTTGCTGTGGCGCTTGCTGCGAGTAAGTGGGCTGCGAATATTGCTGTCCTTGAGATTGAGTGTATGAAGGACTTCCATAGGCCTGCTGGGGACGATAATTTGGCGAATAATTCGGTGTTGCAGCGGGAGCCGGAGCATCGTCGGACTGGAATTCTCTCTGCAAGTCGGAGCCGTAATTGTTTTGCCGCGCGTAAGCTGTACGTTGCTGTTGATTTTGCACGAGCGGCGCGATATTCAATTCTTGATCGGCGCCGGCTTTGCCTGCTTGCTGTTTGTGCAGAAGCTCAACTGCCGACATCAACATATTCACCTGCTCGGGAATCGAGGCGTGAATGTCAGTCGGATCGGTGGGAAACATCGCTTGCTCGAGCGGCCGCAAACGGTCAATCATGGGCTTTTGCGGAAACGCCTGACCTTCGATTTGGGTTTCCAACCAGGCTACTTTCTCTTCGATGCTGCCGTTGCGTGGCTCACCTTGTGCAAAGGCCTGCGGGCTGTGATATTTCTTGTCGGCGTACTGCGCAATTCTGTCGACCCGATCCGCCAGGTCTTCACCAGCATGCGATTTTCCGAAAACTTTGAGTTCCAGTTGGTCCAACCTGTGTTTGATCGGCTCGCCGCCATAACTCTTTCCAAGAATTACAGTTTCCAATTCGGTGACGCGTGGATAGTCCGTCCCGCTGGTTGTGTCTGAATCATCGGCATCAGCGGTGTTCTGCCCGCCTGCTGCCGAGTTCTGTCCACCATTGCTTGGCCCGGCTGATGCCGTACCGGCCGCATCACCGGCACTCGGCGCAGTTTGAGCGGGCACTGCGTTGACCAATTGCTGGAGACGGTCTTGATTGTCGCCTGTGCGCGCTTCGCCAAAAACCATTTTTTCCAGGCGCACAAGCCTGTCTTCCATCGTCTCTTGCTGATACGTGTGTTCGAAAAAGCGATTTTCGAGAGCATTGAGATCTTGCATCGTGGCGGCCGGCGCGCATGGCGCGACAAGGCAGCCAGCAGCGATAAGCAAAGACAGCGATAGGACCCACGCACGGATCCGGACAGCCAAAAGTTGCAGACTCGATTTGCCGCCCGAATAGACAGTCGGCGTTCGCATGATCTTCATCGCACAGATTATATCCGCTCAGTGCAGGCTCATAAAGGTCCGGTAGATTTGGACTTGATAATGGTCAAGCAGTAAAACTATATGAGCACTCGTATAGAATTGACACTGAAGTATTGGAAAAGGCGCTCAGCAAAGCCTGGTGGCATGGATATCGACAATCTAGATTGGGGACCGGATGAGGTCCAGGTCTTGATAGCGGATGCGGACAAAGCCGTAGCCGAGCAGCGCTTTGCCGATGCTGAACGGTTTCTAATTCGCGCTATTAAGCTGCTGGAAACTCCTCAAAGCGCTGTCGATCCTGACATGGCCAATTGTCTACAGAAGCTGAGCGAAGTTTATTGTGCTCTTGATGACTTCGAGAAGGCAGCGCCGGTCTTTGAACGGTTGCTTTTGCTCGGGGAAAAAATGCTTGGCAAGCATGACCCGGACATGATTGTCATCTCGTACCGTCTGGCGACGGCGTATGAGTTAACCGGTCGCAACGACGAAGCCGGAGCGATGTATGCGCGTGCGGTACAAAACGCCGAAGAGGGCCTGGGCTCAGGGGACCCGCTCACCAAGCGCTTTCGCGATGGCTATGCCGGATGGTTGGAACGGCGGGCCCGCCCCACGCAAAGCGATCGTGTCGATTTCGCGCAGCAAGCGGGATACGGCGGTGCGGACGGTTTCCGCAGGCGCGATACTTTTAAAGCGACCAAAGAATTGGAACTGGAACTGGAAGCTTTAGACGATCAGTCCGGGGCCTCCCAGCCGAAAACACGCGCGACCTTTAAGGTGCGTTTCTTGAAGAGTCTGGGTCGCTGGGGGCATATCATCATCCCTGCTTTTTGTTCGCTGCTTCTTCTTATCGGTGCCTCCTTGTGGATGCAAACCCTTGTGAAGAACAGCTCCAGCAAAGGCGTTAAGTCTGATGCCGAAGTATACGGACGAGTCGGCACGACCTACTCATCGCTGGACAAAACCAATTCCATCTCGATTATCGACGATGAAATGGTGCAGTTGACCGTCAATGGCGCCAGTCAAAAGGTGCCCTATGTTTTGATCACCAACGGCTTGCTTGATGCGCGCAAAGTGTTGGAAGGCTATTTTGTGCCGCGCGAGAGGTGGTATCAGTTCGTTGACGATCAACTGGTGTCGGAAGATGGCGGCAAGCTTTTCGCCAAGACTGCCGTTGAATGGAGAGTGCTTGAAGGCATGCGCCGCATCGTCGATTTCGCGCAAAATTATTTCAAAATCAAAGGCACTTATCCGTCCAATGCCGACCGTTGGAATACACAGCTCGTTGCTAAATGGGTCAATCCAGTCACCGGGCGCGCCGAGCCGATCAGATTGCAATCGGTCTCTCTGGATGTCGGTCTCTCATATATTTTTGGCGGTGCCGAAACAGTCAAGAAAGCACTCGAATATCTGGGAACGGGCGCGCTCTGGGTGGATGAAACAAAACCCGACCCCTGCTCGATTAAATGTCTGACGACATTCGGCACAGAGAAATCGGTCGATGGTTTCAGGTCCAAGGATTTTTATATTCACGGCTTCGATCGCAATGCACTGGTGTTGCCTGGTGCTACGAAGAACGATCACACATTTATTTACCTGAACAACGGCGAAGACGTGATGGCTCAAAAGACCGCAGCAGCGCTCAAGGACAAGGCATCAGGCGAGCGCTTGATGCCGCAGCGTGTTTACCTGGTGCGCATGAAGAGTGAAGGCGACCCATTTATGGTCAAAAATGCCGGGTATTTCCTGGTCGGCGCTCTGGCTGCCTTCTCGTTTATCCTCTGGGCTTGCATCGATCTGCCCAGCCGCCTGCGGCGCGAAGGTCCGAAAGTAAGGCTTCTGGAGCTGGTAACTGGCATTTTTGTAATCCTCCTTGCTGTCCGCTATTGCCTGAAACTGCTCGCATAGAAATCTTTTTAATTGTTCGTCCGCCATGAATGTCACGGTGCTAATTTTGCCGTTTGTCCCGGCGGCTAGAATGGGATGTTCATTAGCTCGCCCGGGAGTTTTTATGCAAGAGAAACAATCGGTAGGCACGCATCCCAATCCGAAAGATCGCAATCGATCGATCATCTGGGCACGATTTGCGGCTGACTCGACAGAATGGGTGATACTTTCCATTCGTGCTACTCAGGTCGCTTCTGATGCTGCTTCACAGCAACTTGTCTCGATTGCGCTTGTGGGACCGGGCGGCAAAGTTTTGATGGAGAGTTTGATAAAAACTCAGGAATTCAGCGCACGCGAAGCATTGGAAGGACACGGGATCGATTACTCGGTTTTGATGAAGGCGCTCCCGTACGCTGAAGCAGTAAGCGAGATAAAACGAATTATCGAACGCAAACAAGTCTTTTGCTGGGATCCGTTTGATGCCAGAAAAACACTTTCTTCACTGGCGGCGGCCAACAAAGAGAATACCCTGGCGCTATCCTTAATTAGCGTGGGTGAAGAGTACGGGCGTTTTCTCGGCAAGTTGAGACCCGGAACATCCAGCTACGAAATACCAGAGCTAAAGAGCGAAAGTGCAGTCGCAGAAGGGCGCAATGTGCTTCAAACCATACTCGAGATGGCCGGAAGCAGCCAATTTCTTGAGAGCGCCAGCGCTTCGCCGATGGGTTGGACAGGCGAGTTCTACCGCCCTAAAGCTTCTCCTGCTGAGAAACTGAAAGGACTTCTCGGTTTCGAGTAGACTGCTCAAAGATGCCTTCGAAAATAAAAGAGCGCGCCAAAAGCTCCTTCTATGATGCAATCGTAATCGGCTCCGGCGCAAATGGTCTTTCTGCAGCCATCACTCTGGCGCAGGCGGGCATGTCCGTCCTGATTGTGGAAGGGCAGTCGACAATCGGCGGGGCATGCAGGTCTTTGCCTCTCACCCTGCCGGGTTTCACGCACGACATTTGCTCGTCTGTTTACCCTCTGGGAGTTGGGTCGCCGTTTTTTCGGACACTGCCGCTCGAGTCACACGGGTTGAAATGGATCCATCCTGACTTGCCGTTTGCGCACCCGTTTGAGGACGGCAAAGCTGTCTTGTTCCATCGCTCTATTGAAGAAACAGCCGATGCCCTTGGTCTGGACTCCAGGGCGTACAAGCGGCTCTTCTTCGGTCTCAATCCAAACTGGGACGAAATCGGACCGCTGCTTTTGAAACCACCTCATCTATTGCGCTATCCTTTCGGACTGGCGCATTTCGGGATGAAGGCCTTGATGTCGGCTTCTGTTCTGGCGGAGCGAAAGTTCAAAACAAAAGAAGCTCGTGCGCTTCTTATCGGTGTTGCAGCGCATAGCGCTTTGAGAATGGACGCACCCGCTTCTGCAGCATTCGGATTGGTACTCTCGGCTGCAGGTCATCTTGTCGGTTGGCCATTTCCTGAAGGCGGCGCGCAAAGTTTAACGAACGCCCTTCTCTCGTATTTCCTCAGTCTTGGCGGAGAGATATTGGTCGATGCAGCGGTCGAGTCGATTGCTGATCTGCCGCAGTCTCAGTTGATTATGTGCGACTTAACGCCGCGTCAATTGCTGAAAATTGCAGGGGGCAGACTGCCGGGGTTTTATAAACATCAGCTTCAAAGATTTAGATATGGTCCTGGCTCTTTCAAAATGGATTGGGCGCTCGACGCCCCCGTTCCCTGGAAAAACGAAGATGTCTCGCGTGCCGGTACGGTACACATCGGCGGCACGCTGGAAGAAATAGCCCATGCTGAGGCCCAGGTAGTCCAGGGTGAACATCCGGAGCGCCCTTATGTGCTTCTTGCTCAAACAAGCCTTTTCGACAAGCAAAGATCGCCGGAAGGAAAACACACACTCTGGGGATATTGCCACGTTCCCAATGGTTCTGCTTTCGATATGACCGAGAGAATAGAACAGCAGATAGAGCGCGTAGCGCCTGGGTTCGGCAAAATTGTGCTGAGCCGAAGCGTGTTGTCGCCGCGAAAAATGGAAGAGATGAATGCCAATCACATTGGTGGTGATATCAATGGTGGTGCACTGAGTCTCGGCCAGCTTTTCGCAAGACCAAGCCTGAGAGCGATACCATATTCAACACCAGTGCCGGGACTTTATCTTTGTTCGTCTTCGACTCCTCCTGGAGGAGGAGTGCACGGAATGCCGGGATATTATGCGGCTCAATGCGCAATGCACAACTGGCGGTAGCGCGCCGATTGGTTAGATCTTCTCGCTAGAGTTTTCTGAAAACTACGCGGCGATTGAGTTGCCTTCCCATTGCCGTGCCATTATCCGCAACAGGTTTTGTATAGCCGAATCCCGAAGGCTTCAGTCTTGCCGGAGAAATTCCGATATTGACGAGATAAGTTTTTACCGCATTGGCTCTGCGTTGCGAGAGTTTGATGTTGTAATCCATGCCGCCGATAATATCGGTGTGTCCTTCAACACCAAGTCTGAGCTTCGGATGTTGTTCTAGATAAACGGCTAGTTTATTAAGAATCGGTTTTGAGACCGCGCGAATGACTGATTTGTCGAAATCGAAAAGAATCGCTCTGGTCGTGGCCTCGCCAGTATCTTCAAGTGACTTGATGATGCGCCGTGCTTCCGAATCCGGATCGACGCTATCGTCTTTCAATAGACCGTCCAGTTTTGGATGCCGCAGTTGCACCAAATTCCAGAAAAAAGGTCCATGACCTCTGACAAACAAAGGAAAGTTCGGATTGTCCAGGATCCAATAATGCCAGTGATTGTCCGTTTCTGCGCGTATGGTGCGAACAGATACCAGGTGGTCGTTTACGAAAAGCTCTGCAGGCTCGATCCCGACGGGGCGGATTGAATGCGGCAAGGGGAAAACTTCGCGATTGAACTTGAGCGGAGTGTCCGGACCGTCAAGCTCGAAGTCGCTTATCTGTCCGCGTTTCAGCGAATTGAAAACGGCATCGGAAACACGCAAGATGTTTGTGTAACCGACAAGCGTGCAGTTTTGATGTTCCGGATAGAAAAGGCTCACTCTTCTTGTGGTGTTCACGTCGTGTATTTCGGTGGCGCGAGTACCCTCACCCCTGGCCGGTGGTGTCATATGCCATCTGTAACTGTATCCGGTGGCATTGTTGAATTCGATATCGGCAACGAAGCTGTAGTCGCCGATGTGCTGCCACCTTGTGTCGACACCCTGACTGATAGGAAAGACAACGCGCAAATCTTTGAACATTGTCAGTTTGTCCGTCAGGTCTTTTTTGGGTTTGGGCGCAGCGGGAATGGCGCTGGCGGCAGGTTGCGGCGCTGCCTGGGGCCGGGATTGTGCACCGGTTGCGCTTGAACTGCCCGGGACCGGTGCGGATTGGGGGGCTTGAGTCGTTTGGGGCGCTGTTGCGGGTCCAATTGGAGGCGCAGGTGCCGATTGAGCAAAACCGCCAATGCACGCGTAAAGGAAACACAGGGTGATGAGAATAGTAAGCCGGGTCGCCTTCAACTTGGTCTCCTTGGTTCGCACGAAAGATTCATTCGTACTTCTTATATAGCTGCATCAACAAACCGATACCGCTGATTATTTCAGATAGGTCCGGATTTCAAGCCCAAGCTTAGTTATCTATAGCCCCGTGCTTTGAATAGCTTTACAACAACCCCGGACCGGCCGCTGCCTCTGGGCTTGTCTAAGGACGGAAACACCGTACTGGCCAAGGTTTGACGAATTAATCCGGCAGGTCGAAACCGCCGGGCTTGCTCTGTGTATCACAAGTAGACCGGGAGGTTCCTGAGGAGAAAAGGTCATGAAAGCGCAAGAAAAGAAGTTTTTGCTTTTGTCCGCGGCGGTCCTGATACTTTTGGGACAGCCGGCATTTGCACGAGGCGGAGGATTGGGGGGCGGTTTTGGCGGTGGATTCGGCGCAGGGCACGGTTACGGAGGACTGGGAGTGCATGGTTTTACCGGTGGATTCCCGCATCAAGACGGCGAATATGGAAGCTCAGGCAAATCAGCCGAGCGATCAGATGGCGGCGAGCCTAGCGTGACACCACCGGCGGTATCGCAAAAAACTAATGCCGACAGTGCATCAACCTTTACGCCCACACAGGCAAAGTGACGACAAAATCTATCTCTGATTTGAAAGTTAGCGGCTTACCAGGTGTTCTGCTCTGAAATATAGGAGCTCTTCAATGCCTGATAGGCAATGTATCCATATACGAGAAAGAGCAGAACAAAACCGACCAAATAGAATTTGAAACTGAATTTCAGCAGCGGTCTGACAATGAAGTCAATTAAAAGTATGCCTGTACCGGCGCCCATGGATGCGGAGCCCCAATTAAAAGAGAGAATATATTTTCGACAATAATGACCAACCGCTGATCATAAACTGACACCGCATTTGACGTCACAAAAAACAAGATAAAATCTTTCGCCTGACAACTGTTAATGTTCGAGAGAAAGACTCGAATAAGCGTCTGTGCAAAGATTTCGCGTCTTTTTGCTCGACTCGATTGAGCACCACATCAGGTGACTGGCGGGCGACTTTGCAACTAATTCGATCACTTTGATGCCAGGACAAGACAAGAACATCGCGCACTATCAGCAGCTTTCCGGATATGTTGTTAGTGGACTGGATAGCGGTCTAGTTTTCTGCAGTCAGGGACGGTCCGCATTTAATAAAGCCGAAAAGCGTTTGTCAGCCATCTCTTCCGGCCTTATGGCCAGTCTTTTTCCCAATCGATTCTTTGGAAATTTAGTCCGTCAGGCGAGGGTATTGCAACCAGAAGAAGGCAATTTTCCGGCAGCACTTGCTTCAATGTCCTAAGGTCTGCCTTTTTCCAGTTGACAGCGGAAAGCTTGAGCAGTCGAAGATTCTTGAAGGATGCCAGGTCTTGTGTGCATACCGGAGTGATGGAAGTTCCCAATAGTTCCAGATCAATCAGTTGAGTATTCTGAGCAAGCCCCTTAATGCCTCTGTCCGTCACTTTCGGATTGAGCATGAGATCAAGGCTGTGCAACGGAATTTTGCCGAGCTTTGCCAAATCGCTGTCGTCCAAATCTGATTTCGGCAATCCCAAAATGCGGATATTCGGGTTGAGAAGACAGTCGGCGATTGCTTCTTTCGCTCCAGTAATGCCACCGATACGAAGCATTGTCAGTATCTTGTAGTTTTTGATTTTTCGAAGTGCGTTAATCGAAGCTCTGGACTCGGTAAGGTCCACCGCGATCAAATTGGGTAAGCCCTCGAGCGCCCCAACTCCCACATCAGTGACCGGTAAGCCGTTGAGAATCAGTTGGGTAAGGCTTGTATAACGGGAAACGTAGGCCATCGTCGAATCGATAATCGGAGAAAGGTTATCTTCGTAACGACCTATCTTGGTAGAGATTATCGTCAAGTTTGTAATGTCGTTTGGTCCAAACAATCGCATTGTGTTTGTGCGCTCAGCGATCAATTTGTCATCTGTTTCAAATTTGGTTTGAGCATTCAGAGGCACAATCACTTCACCCTGAGCGTTCTGCTCGATCCATTGAGCTTTGGTCGCATCGAAATAACCGAATTTGCCCAGGCTGATCGCCGGAAAATGAAAGACGCGTTTTTTGTTGGCACCGGTTCCCGTCTCTGTGAGAAACATGCTGCGCGCCGTGGCAAGGTCATTTATATAGTCGTGGACATCGGACTGAAGTACCTCTTGCTTGGTGTCTTGATGCAAAAAATGCGTCATCAGAAGACTCGTCAAAGCGATTGAAAAGAAATTTGTAAGTATGATGATCGCTAAAAATCTCAGGTTCGCAGTTGGTTCCAATTCGCCTTCTACTGCCGTTTCCTGAGCGTTGAGACGATTATCACTTGTGCTTATTCGACCTGCCGACTGAGGATGACGCAAGGCTAGCAGGTCGTTAGCCAGCTCGATGCAACTCTGATATCTTGCTCCCGGTGTCTTTGCCAGAGCTTTAGAAATAACTTCATCGAGTTGCAACGGATAGTCGATGCCCATTGACGCTTCCTTCAAGCTGGGGGCATTTTGTGATTGATGTTTGCTCATTACATTGAGCGCCGTCTCACCATGAAATGGTGGAGCACCTGTCAGCGCCTCGAACATAACGCAACCGAGAGAGTAAATGTCTGAGCGGTGATCTTTCCTTTTGCCCATGCACTCTTCAGGGCTCATGTAGAGAGCCTCATTCAGCATCTCTTTGGGGTTGACCTTGGCATTCCAATCGACAGTTGCAGCTTCGGCATCAAATCCTTTGAAATCGACTAATTTAGGAGTGTGCGAACCACCGCTCTGGGTGGTGTCCAGAACTATACTGGTCGGCTTAACAGAACCGTGCAATATACCGTTTGAATGCGCAAACTCGAGAGCATAACAAATGGGAATAAAAATCTGCAGCACTTCATCCAGATTGAGAGTGCCTGAATGTTTCGAGTGTTCATCTAAGTTAGGACCTTGCAAAAAATCCATGATGTAAAAAGGTCTGGCAGTTTCAACATTTCCTGAATCATGAGTTCTGATCAGATTCGGATGTGAAAGAGCCATAGCCGACTGAATTTCTTTTCGAAAGGCGACGAGCAATTTTTCATCAGGCCGAGTTTGCAAAAGAGTCTTTAGAGAATAGATCTTCCCCGTTGTTATCTGTTCGACTTTGTAGAAGGCACTTACTTTTCCCTTCGTGAGCAGGGAATGTACACGATAGCGATCGTCAACAATCGTTCCGCTTTTCAGCAGCCCTGTCGAATCAGCATCTTTTGCTGGGGATGGAGGTGAGAAGTCTGAGTCTTTCACTCGGTTTTCGTTCTCTGTGTCCGTCATATCTGTTGCAGGATTGTATTTATGATTCTAGACCAATGATTCTAGTCCAATGATTCTTTTCTACCATCCCCGGCGGGATTTAAGCGTAAGAGCCGGCGCAGCGGCGTCTATCCCGGGTCGGCAACACCCTCGACCTTCAATTTTTCAGCTTGCTCGAAAATCCAGGACTCGACGATTTGCGATGTTCGCTGGTCGTACTGACCCTTCTCGAAAATTAGATGTTCTGCATGTTCGATGAGAACGTATTTTTTATTGGGAGTTTTTAGCGCGTTGTATAGTCTAAGAGTGCCGTCTTCTTTGGAGAGCTTGTCTTTTCCTCCCTGAAGAATCAGAACCGGTGCAGTTTCGATCTGCTTTGCCAGGTCGTCACTCTGATTCATAAAAGTTGCAAACTGCGCCATTTGTTTGGGCGTCATTTCCAGCTTGGCACGCGGGTCTTTTAGCCAGTTTTCACGAAGCCTCTTGTCGCTGGTTGCTTTCTCGATCAATTTTTCGCCGACATTGAACTTTGAATTCGGGCGCACCATCCGTAATGCCACTTCCATAGCAGCTTTTTTGCCGCCATAGTATTCCGAGCCGGGAACGGAAGCTATTACGCCTGATACGCACTCGGGAAAGAGGGCTGCAGCCTGCAATGCGATTGCGCCGCCCATAGATTCACCCAAAAGAAAAATTGGCACTTTCGGGTTCATCGTCTTTACCCAGTATATTGAACTGCGCAGATCCATCATTGTCTGGTAGAAGTCCAATTTCTTGTTTTCGCTCGGGGAGTCTTTCCAACTGCCAAAGCCACGAACATCAATCGCGTATGTTGATATGCCGCGTCCGGCCATTTGATTGGCAAAACCTGCAAATGATTCTTTGTGCAGTCCGAATCCATGAATCGAGACTATCGCTGCTGTCGGTTTTCCGTTTTTCGCGGGCCATGAAGCGAAGGAAGTATCAAAGGACTGTTTGCTTGCAAAAGGCACGGAAACAGGCGCAGGTGGTGTAGGTTTTACCGGCACGGAAACAGGGGCAGGTGGTGCCGGCTTTACCGGCACGGAAACAGGCGCATGTGGTAACGGTTTTACCGGCACGGAACTGGCCGGGCGAGTGTTGATCTGAAAGTCGGAATGCAGGAGCGGCTGCGGACGATGAGACGATTTATCCGCAGTGAAAGAAGGCGGGCAAAACAGGCAGGAAAACATTAGGCACGTTGTCCCTGCACAGGTGAGCTCGAATACTGGTTTGCTCATCTTGGGAATGACTAAATCTCTTCTCGCCAGTTCCACTTCGTCATGCGATTGTTCGCGTCGAACTTTCTTGTCTCTATAGTTACGTCGGGAAGAGCGGCTTCTAGGTTTTGAACATCTTTTGCCGTCCACTTATCTTTGCTGATTGTAAGAAGAATGAGATGTGGCATTGTTTTCAAATGGTCGGTAATTTCCGGGGTGACACCCGTGCCTGCAATGCTCAAACTAATGAGGTTTTTGAAACTCTTGATGCCCTCGTCGGTGATATCCGGATTGGAGTCGAGAAACAAAATTTGCAAACTCTGAATTTTGCTGAGTTTTTGCAGATCGAAATCGGTGATGTCGTTTTGCGAAACGTTTAAAATTCTGAGTCGTTTGCTGGTGACCAATTTGTCGATCAAGGATTTTGCACCCCTGGTGTTCTTAATACCGAGGAAATCAAGATCAGGAAAGTTCTTCAACGTTTGTACGCCGGCGGCAGTTACATTGGTGTCGGAAACGTCTATAGACTCAAGCTTCGGTAAGTCTTTTATAAAATTGAGACCCTTGTCTGTTGTTCCAGTGCCAAAGACAAAGAGTTCTTTCAGACCTCTTAAGTTGGAGCAATGCGCAAGACTAATGTCGTAGACAAATCTCAGATCCTCGACCTTTTCGCCGACATCCGCAACGATGTGAAGGTGCTGCAGATCGCCAGCCTGAAAGCCCCTTAAAAGGTGAGGATAGGTATAAAGCTTAGCTGCCGGAACACGCAGGTAAGTTTCAGCTTGCAATGGCACGTTAATGGACCCTTGAGCCGGACTCCAGTTGTCGGTTTTCACCGTCTCATGGGTGTATTTGAAAACGCCTATATCGAAGGCTCTGGGAAACCGGTAGATTTGGACCGGTTGCGAACTCAAACCTTCGACGTTCAAATAGCGCGTGTGTCCGACATTTATCGCTTCTTCCAGTTCTTTCTTTGCGTTTTCAGCCTGGGCCATCGCCAGCTTGTCCGGCTCTGCAGTCGGTTTTGGCTTTGGAGTAAGGAAGGTGTTGAGCCCCATTCCCAGCCCAACTCCACTGATGAGAATGACTGCTCCAACGACGCCGGCGACAGGAGTTGCAATTGCCTTGCGCTCTTTTGCTTGCTCCGGCTTGGAAGTGACGTACAACGAGGCGGGAATGTCTTTTACTGTTTTTGAAAATGTTTTACTGAGCGTCTTTTTCGAAGCGGGAGATGACAGTTCTTGTTTTAAAATCGCCAGTTCGCGCGCTAACTCGAAGAAACTTTGATAGCGAGCATTAGGATCTTTGATAAGCGTCTTTGCGACAATCGCCTCCAGAAGACTGGGAAACTCCCGTCCCATAGAGGCTTCCTTCAGGCTGATTGGAATCACGCTCTGGTGATTCATCATCAGATTGAGAGCAGTGTCGCCATGAAATGGCGGTGCACCGGTCAGGGATTCATACATGACGCAACCCAGAGAGTAAATGTCCGATCGATGATCGACTTTCACCCCGGTGCATTGCTCAGGGCTCATATAAATGGGCGTGCCGAACACCTCACCAGTGCGAGTCAGGGTAAGGGTGTGCCGCTCTTCTGTTTCTGTGAATTTAGCGATGCCGAAATCCACGACCTTCGGAATGTAGCCGCTTGCTTCTTGAGGAGAAATCGCCAGCATGATATTGCCCGGCTTTATGTCCCTGTGAATGACCCCCTGCTCGTGCGCATAGCCCAAGCCAAAGCAGACGGGAATGAAAATGTCGAGCACTTCATCAATCGAAAGCGCGCCGACTTTTCTTGAATATTCCGATAAATTTTGCCCTTCTACCAGGTCCATAACATAGAACGGTTGCTGGTTTTCCAGTACTCCGAAATCGTGAGCGCGGACAAGATTGGGGTGCGAGAGCTTACTGGCTGCCTGGGCCTCTTTGTGAAAACGTCTTATGCCTACTTCGGTCAATGCTTGACCGTGCAAGGTCTTGAGAGCGAACATCTGCTTCAAAAACATTTGTTCGACTTTGTAGACGGCGCCCATGCCTCCGCAGCCAATCACGGAAATGACGCGATACCTTTCGCTTATCACCTGACCGACATGGAGAAGGTCTTGCTTGCCTGCGCCGCTTGCACCGGATTCGGTGATAAGCGTCTTCGGCAAATCTAATTCATGGCGACCTTGTTTGGGTGTGTGAGAACCGGAAGTATCCATGATGTCCAATCTAGGAATCTGATTATTATGTGGAAAAACGGCACTTTTTTAGACTATAGCTGTTTTTCCGTCATGTGGGTGTCCGCGTCCCGCGGTAAATAAATTTCTGATTGTGACCGCCAATACTAGCAGGGAAAGGTTTTCGACAATATAACGGCAAATTGGTGAATATATCTTTTAGATATCAACGTCATATAAATACGACACTCCGGCTATATCGAATTTCTATATTCGTTCCGATTCTTAAGCTGGCACCGCGGGCAGTTAACTGGAAGTGCCATCACTAATGGTGCACCAGCCGATCCTTACTTCGGATATAATAGTAACCATGGAACTCGATCGTGCCACCGAACTTGCCACCACGCTCATGAGCATTCATGGTCTTTCGGACTGGCTCTTTCGCTTGAATAAAAGCAAGCGCTGTCTTGGTGTTTGCAAATCCGCGCAGCGTACGATCGAACTTTCGACCGCATATGTTTTTCAGAATTCTGAAGAACATGTTCGCGATACAATTTTGCACGAAATCGCTCATGCTCTCGTGGGCATTCATCACGGACACGATAATGTCTGGAAAGAAATGTGCAACTTGATCGGCTGCCTGCCGAAGGCTTGCGATAATACGGCCGTTCTTCCTGAAGGCTCATGGCAGGCTGGTTGTCCGTCATGTCTGACCTCTTTTACACGGCATCGCAGACCAGAATCCTTGGCCGGAATATATTGCAGAAAATGCGGCCCGGAAAAAGGCAGATTGCTTTTCAAAAATTTGCGCAAGGATTCATTCAAGCAGGTAGATCCGATCCGCTCGGCCAGGCTAAAACAGCCTCGCCAACTGACATTACCTCTGGGTGCGATGTTCGGAACTTAATTCCAAGCTCTCAAAACGTTCTTCTTTCCATAAAGCACATCTGCGAGTTGATGCCGGCTTCGTGAACCGGCGCGCGCATGTAAGTGCCGTCAGGCAGCATGATCCTTGCTTTTACCGTATCGCACAAATAGGCATTGAGAACTTCGTCTCTCAAATATCGTGCATTCTTTTTGTCATCGATCGGAACCAGAACCTCGACCCGGCGATCTAAATTTCTGGGCATCAAATCGGCGCTGCCGAAATAGATTTCTTCATCCCCGCCGTTGCGGAAATAATAGATGCGACTGTGCTCGAGGAAGCGACCAACAATGCTGACCACTCTTATGTTATCGCTTACGCCCTGAATGCCTGGTTTGAGGCAGCAGACGCCGCGGACGATAAGATCAATCTGCACGCCGGCCTGTGAGGCTTCGTACAAAAGTTTGATGATCCGCTCGTCTACGAGAGCATTGGTTTTGAAAATTAAGTGTCCGGGCTTACCATTGCGATGATTTTCAATCTCGCGGCGAATCATGCTTTCAAATCTGTCACGCAAATTGATCGGCGCGACGATCAGTTTGCGGTAGTCTTTCTTGCGAGAATAACCGGTCAGATAGTTGAACAAATCAGCGACATCGGCGCCCAATTCTTCATCGGCCGTAAGCAGTCCGAAATCGGTATAAAGGTGCGCGGTAACCGGATTATAATTGCCCGTTCCAAAATGCACATATCGCTTGATCCGATCGCCTTCTTTGCGAACAACAAGCGCAACTTTGGCATGCACTTTCAAACCGAGCAATCCGTAAACAACGTGAACGCCCTGACGTTCCATGGCCTTCGCCCATTCGATATTGCTCTTTTCGTCGAATCTTGCTTTCAATTCCACGAGCACGGCCACTTGCTTTCCGCGCTCAGGCGCGCGAATCAGTGCATCAACGATGGGCGAGTTGTTGCCCACTCTGTACAGAGTCATTTTCATCGCCTGTACGTTGGGGTCTCTGACTGATTGAGTGAGAAAATTGACGACAGGTTGAAATGAGTCGTAGGGATGGTGCACCAGCACATCGCGGCGCTTTAAAACGCTGAACAAATCCTCGTCTTGAGAATCCGGATTGAGCGCTTGCGGAATTGCCGGCAGGAAAGATTGATATTTCAAATCAGGGCGATCGAGCACGCAAATGTATTTGAGCATGCTCAGCGGCAAGCGACCTTCCACCCAGTAAATATCGACAGGTTCGATTTCAAGATTGTCTACAAGAATTTCCAGAACGCGATTAGGAATTCCGGGGTTTACTTCAAGTCGGACAACATCGCCAAATCTTCTCTGGCGAATGCCTTCTTCTGTGGTTTCCAAAAGGTCGCCGGCTTCCCATTCTTGAATTTCCATCTCCGCGTCTCTTGTGACATGGAAAGGATGCGACTCGACAACTTCCATACCGGGAAAGAGGAAATCCAGGTGAGCGCTGATCAGTTCATCAAGCCAGATAAAAGTCTGTGTTTTTGCAGTTTGAAAATTGCGCCTTGATAGCGGTGATGCCGGATCATCGACGCGGATCAACTGAGGCAGACTGTCCGGAACTTTGACACGAGCAAAACGCTCCTCGCCGAGATTGTCTTTGATAAGCACAGCCAGATTAAGGCTGAGGTTCGAGATATGAGGAAAAGGGTGGCCGGGGTCATAGCCCAATGGCGTGAGAATCGGAAAGATATTCTGGTGAAAGTATTCTCTGATCTTTGCTTTCTGGTTCTCATTCAATTCGCTGTATTGAAGAATGCTGACCCCTGCATCCAGAAGCGCAGGTGTAATCTCGTTCTTGTAATAGCGATGAGCGCGTTGCAGCAATGCGGCCACTTCAAAGCGGATTGTTTTGAGCTGGTCGCTGGGGGTAAGTCCGTCTATACCGACAGCAGTATTTCCCGCTTCCACCTGGCGCTTGAGACCGGCGACGCGCACCATGAAAAACTCGTCCAGGTTTGAACCGACGATTGACAAGAATTTGACCCGTTCGAGCAACGGATTGCCCGGGTCTTTGGCTTCTTCCAAAACACGAGCCTGAAAGGAAAGCAGGCTTAATTCCCGATTGACATATAGCTTAGGATCGTCAAGGGAAGGTAGTTGGTTGGCATAATCCAGTTCCGGAAACTGCCCGGTCGACAGCGAACTAGACGGCGCCGGCTCGACATCGGCTTTATTTTTCAGATTTTCAGGCGTCATATCTAAATTGTAGAGGATAGAGCGCTAGGTCCATATACTTTCGTCTTGACTTTCCTTCAAAAAAGTGACGATTGGCACCCCGGAAAAGGTCCTGCCACTTTACAATAGAAGAAGTCAATTGACTCCTCAGCACGGTCGGTTTTAGAGTTTGTACCGGTGGTGAGGTCGAAAACAAACCCAGTGAAATTCGAGGACTGCGTCCTCAAACTGCCCGGCTTCACTAGATGAAGCCGGG
>JADYYD010000208.1 GCA_020853845.1 Candidatus Melainabacteria bacterium | reverse complement strand
GCAAATATTCGACTTGCGAACCGGCTGCACGCATGGCGGCAAGATTGTCTCTTATCTCGCGATCGCGCAGCAATTTTTGATATTGCTGTTCGACAAGAGAAATGCTGACTTGCTGACCGCTGTCTTTCAGGTGACCCATGATGGCACCTTTGATGTCGCGCATCGAGCTGAGACCGGCAGTATAGCCGGCTTCTGCCGCCGGCTCCGGCGTGCGGCCCAGCAATATCAATTTAGGCTGGAATTGCATTGCAAGATCAAGCGCTATCTCGGCAGTAATTCCTCGAGCACCGCCGGTGATGACGATGACTGAGGAGCTGTCGATCGAGATGGCGGCAGCGCGCTGGTCTTCCGGTTGGACTTGTGAGTCTGTTTTGTCGTCTATATTGGAGATGACAACATTCAGTCCGACACGCGTGGTGCCGTTGTTCAAATAACCAATTTCGACACGCTTCTGAACTACCGCTGAAGAACCGCCCTCGGCGCCTTCATTTTCTTCCAGCTCTTCTTGCGCATCCATTTCAGTCATCACCAGAGAGGCGATCTGAGAGGGAACAAGAGTGGGTTCGAAATCGATGGCTTTAACTCTTACACCCGGCCATTCTTTGGCAAGGCACTTCATGAAGCCGGAAATTCCGGCGCCATAGACTCTATTAAGTCCGGCTACCGCTTCGCTGTTTGAGCCGGAACCGAATGTGCCGCCCAGTTTGCTGGCACTGGTGACGGTGGCAATGCCTTTGTGCGCCGGGTCATTCAAATCCGCATAAGCCGCTTTGGCAAAATTGAGCAAAGTCACAAGCGAGGCCGGCGGTGCATTGCCGGTAATAGTCGAATCGGCTTTGTTGAGCGGCTGGAGGTCGATGATGCGAGCGACCTTACCGTGGCTCTTTCTTACGGTTTGCAGAACAGACTGCACCGCTTCGAGTGATGTTGCATCAAGCTCGCAAGCGCCATTATTGATCTTAAGTCCGTCTTTGGTATCCGGCACGTGGCGAATGACTACGCATTTTTCACCGCGCGCCGTCAGGGACTTTCCCACTTCCTGCCAGGCGTCTCCTTCATCAGCGATGATCAAGTCGATGCTGCCTTGCGGCACTTTGGTGGGCTGCATGATCGGCAAGTTCAATTGAGAAACTTCAACCGTCGCGCGTTTGATATTGTGTCCGCTGGCTGACTCTTTGCGAGTGGAAAACCCTGTCTGCAAAGGAGCCGCCGCCGCGACTGCGGTTTTCTCCAGGGTGCCGTGACCGTTGCCATTGGCGCCGTTGCCGTTGGCTCCGTTGCCATTGCTGCCGTGTCCGTTTTCGCCGTTGATCATTGCGCCTGCTGCGACTTGAACGATATCGGCATGACCGTTGCCATTTCCGTTGCCGCTCAAACCATGTGAGCCGCTTCCGTTAGTCCCGTTCGAGCCATTAGATCCGTTGGTCCCATTCAGATTCAATTCTGTGGTGTCAATGTTGTCTATGCTCGCCTTGCCATTTGATTCGGGCGCAGAGCCGTTACTTTCCGCGGCGATTGCTGAAGGCTCGGAGTTGATCCAATCGATGATGCCCTTGAGTGTCTTGGTGCCTGCCAATTGCTCCAAGCCGCCTTCCAGTTCGAGCTGTTTGCTTTCAGGCAGGATCTTGCGGAAGCTGTTGAGAATTTCGACTCTCTTAATAGAATCGATTCCCAGGTCTGCTTCCAGATCGAGTTCCGGATCGAGCATTTCAGGCGGGTAGCCTGTGCGCTGGCTGACAATCTCCAGCAGTTCTTCCACTAATTTTTCATTCGAAATAGCTTCTGCAGGCGCTGCCGATACTGCCTGGACCGCTTTTGCCGAATCGGCATGTGCACCGTGTCCATTGGTTTCGGCTGGTGTATCTGCGGCAGCCGCGTCAATTACCGGCGCAATTGATTTGAGTTCTATTTGATTGTGAGCATCGTGGCCATTACCGGCAATGAACTCAGGTTGTGCCGGTGCGCTCTGAGCGTATTGCGTCTGCATCGCCGGTTGTGCATATTCTTGATACTGCGGCAATTGCGGCTGTGCAAACTGAGGCTGAACAAATTGCGGTTGAACAAATTGCGGTTGAACAAACTGCTGCATTTGCTGCTGAGGCATAAATCCTTGCGGCTGAACTACGCCTTGCGGCATAGTGCCGGTCTTCGCTTGCAGGTACGCGCCCATAACTTGCTGCTGCGTTCTCAAGAAACTGTTGGTCATTTCCAACATGGTTTGCTGGAATTGAATCATTACCTGATCGACGTTGCCGCCGGCTGCTTGTCGCGGCATGCCTTGCGGCAGCGGATAAGTGTTGCCTTGAGGCTGCGGATAAGCGCTGCCCTGCGGAGGCTGGCTGGCTGGCGTCGCCTGTGGTGCTCTAGGAGCTTGATTGCTAGTAGATGCAGTCATTCTGTTTGCGGATTCCTTCGCCGGATTTGTCCTTTCTATTTGCGGCTGCGCAACGTTTTGAGCAGCCTGCATCAGTGACGGTGCACCGATGTTGGTCCCTGCTTTGGGACCGGGTGTAATTTGTTTTACTGCCAGATTTGCGGGCTGGCTGGTTGTTTGGCTTTGCGGGCGCAATGCTGCCGAGGGCGCTGGTGCGCCCGGCGCTTTCGGTTGCGTTGCCGGAGCGGCCGTGAGAACACCGTTGACCATGGTCGCTTTATTGATGTTGGCACTGTCGATCAGGTAAAGCAATTTCGGCTTGCCGTTGGCGCCGGTTGTCGATGACTCTGCCGGTGCCGGAATTTGCTCGATGCGACCCTCATATAGACCACGCGCATCGAATTCGACACCGTGCGACCACAATTGAGCAAGTGCATTGAGCAATTGGGTGATGCCGTTCTTGCCGCTGCGATCGATGGCAACCGCCAGGTGTGGCGTGTCTTGCAAAATAGATGAGGTCAAATTGGTGAGCACGGAGCCGGGTCCGACTTCAATGAAGTAGTAGGCACCGTCGGCTTGCATGCGCTTGATTTGAGAGACGAAGTCGACCGGCTTGACGATATGCTCGGCCAGGCGGTTGACGATTTCGTCGGTTGAATTTGAATAAGTTCCGGCATCGGTATTGGAGTATGCAGGAATTCTGGGCGCCGACATCGCAATGGCTTGCAAGGCTTGTTTAAGCGGTTCTTTGGCGTGTTCCATATATTGAGAGTGGAACGCTTGCGAAACGGAAATCGTGCGAGCGGCAATTTTTTGATTTTTGAATGCAGAAACCGCATCGATGACGGCATCTTTATCGCCTGAGATCACACACTGATTGGGGGCGTTGATATTGGCGAGGGTGATACCAGCCATGGTGCTGAGCAGTTTTTCCACTTCATGACGTTCTGCCGTCACTGCAGCCATCGTGCCGTTGTTTTCCACTTTTGCGGTCAGCAGGCGTCCGCGCAGTTCGGAAATGCGAATCAAGTCCTTCACGCTCATGGCACCGGCTGCGCACAGAGCGACGTATTCACCATAGCTGTGGCCGGCCGTGCAATCCGCCTTGATGCCCAACTGGCTCAGCAATTGGAAAGCAGCAATACCGGCGGCGCCGACTGCAGGTTGTGCAATGCGCGTGTCGGTGAGTTCTTGCAGATATTTTTCTTGCGACTCTTTATCGAACGCGGGCGGCGGGAAGATGTACGAAGCCAGCGAGCGCGGCAACACGCCTTGAAGCGCTTTGTCGGCTTCTTCGAAAGCTTTGCGCACGGCTGGAAATGCAATGGAGAGGTCGCGCAGCATGTTGGTTTGCTGCGAGCCCTGACCCGGGAAGAGGAAAGCGATTTTTCCAGTTGTGTCCGCTTCAGTTTTCTCTTTGAAGAAAATGCCGCGCGGATCTTTGAATTCCAGTTTTTGCGGGCTGAGCAAATCGCTTTGAGCGCGTTTCAGTTTTTCAACCAGATCGTCATAACCTTCCGCTACGACCGTGAGGCGGCAAGCATTAGCAGCCGCTTTCGCGGAAGCCTTCATCTGCGCTTTGGAGAATTCTTTATATGCAAAGCGCGTGAAGCCGCTCGGCAAATTCGCATCGGCATCGGCTTGAGCGCGTTTGACTTGCTCTAAAAGTTGTTGAACGGACTTGACCATGTCCATGCGAGCCGGTGCAGAAAGCATGAAGAGCTCTGCCGGCCAATGCGGTTTGCAGGGTTCTTCTTTGAGCGCGCAAGCCGGTTCGTATTCTTCCAGCACGCAGTGGAAGTTCGTACCGCCGAATCCGAATGCGCTTACACCGGCGCGGCGCTGATGTTTTTCCTCGCCGGCTTCGTTGTCTGCGTGAATCCAGGGGCGAACCTCACTATTGATATAGAAAGGACTGTTCTCAAAATCGCATGACGGATTGGGAACGGTGACACCGATCGTGGGCGGCAGCACTTTGTGGTGCAACGCTTTGGCAATCTTTATCATGGAGGCAAGACCGGCGGCCGCTTTTGTATGGCCGATCATGGTTTTGACCGAGCCGACTGCGCAACTGCGTTTTTCCGCGCCGGACTGCTCGAAGACGTTCTTCAGCGCTTCGATTTCCGCTTTGTCTCCGGCTACTGTTCCTGTGCCGTGCGCTTCGACGAGTTCAACCGAAGACGGGTTGATGCCTGCATCTTCGTAAGCGCGCTTCACTGCGAGCATCTGCCCTTCCGGTCTCGGCGCCGTCAAGCTGAGATCTCGTCCGTCGCTGGAGCCGCCCACGCCTTTGATGACGGCGTAGATTCTGTCGCCGTCACGCTCCGCATCTTCCTGTCTCTTGAGCACGAGCATGGCGACGCCTTCGCTGATGACGATACCATCGGCAGTGGCGTCAAAAGTGCGGCAGCGGCCTTGCTTGGAGAAGGCATGCGTTTTGCTGAAACTGAGATAGTCACCCGGTTGGTTGTGTGTATCGCAAGCGGCTAGGAAAACTACATCGCTGGTTCCCGCTCTCAATTCTTGAACCGAAGTGTACAGCGCTGCCAGTGAAGAAGCGCAGGCTGCGTCGATGGAGAAGTTGACACCGCCCAGGTCGAAGCGATTGGCTACGCGACCGGCGGCGACGTTGCCCAGATAACCGGCGAAAGAATCTTCCGTCCATTCCGGCAGCGCATCGGCAATTTGATTTTTTGCTTTGTCGTCGAGATGCGCCAGTTTCCAGCCCAACATAGAACGCAGGGACATCAATGCGGTGACCGGTCCATGACCGGCGTTGGCGAGGATGACTGATGTTTTCTTCCTGCCGAAACTGCGGCTCTTATAACCGGCGTCTTCCAGCGCGCGCTCCGTTATCTCCAGAAGCATGAGCTGCATGGGATCGATGGAGGTGAGGCTGCTTGGCGGAATTCCGTACTTTGTCGGATCGAAGGTGATGGTCTTCAAGAAGCCGCCCCACTTCGAATAAATTCGATCGCGGGCAAGCGGGTCTTCGTCGTAATAGTTGCGCCAATCCCACTGTTCTGATGGCACTTCTTCGATGGCGTCGACTTTGTCGAGGATGTTCTGCCAGTATTGCGCAAGATCACTGGCTTTCGGGAACATGCAGGACATGCCGACGATGGCGATATTGTCCCAGCCGTCGCGGCGCGGCCTTTCTCTTTTCTGAGTGGCGGCGACTGCGATTTTCTCTTTGACGTCTTCTGTTTTAATTTCTTGCCCGGCGGTCATAGCGAGCACTTCGCGACTGCCATGAGAGACTGATTTGTGCAGCTCTTCGATAGTGATGACGCGTTGATGCATGGAGGCCACTTGCCCGATCATGTACATGCCGTCTTGCCACTGCTCGTCTTTCGAGATTTCCACAAGTTTTTTCGCCGCGCCGGGATTTTCTGCGCTCTTGGCGTTGCTCAGCTCGGACAGGACAGACTCGCGGCCGGCTGATTTTTCGCTGGAGCGGGTGACGCCCTTGCTGGCGATGCGCAGTCTGCCGAGGTTCATCAATTCGAGTTCTTCGCGCACTTCTTCTTTTGTCTTATTGGCGAGAACCAGCTCGACGCGTTTGTCGTCGAAGGCCCGTTTATAAGGAGAATTGATGCAGCGAATTGCGTGTCCGGGACCGGTTTCGAGCAGAACTGTTTCCTGGCATTCGATAGCGGCTTCCTGGAATTTTTCGACGATGGCGCCCGTTTCTACTGCTTCTTTAGTGAAGAGATAGGCCGTGCCGATGAGCACGCCCACTTTCATTCCGCGCTCTGTCAGCGGCGCGGTCATCGCCGCCACCATAGCTGCCGAGAGACCGTCATGGATTCCACCGGCCATCAGGATATGCAATTTGGCAATTTCTGCTTTAGGCAGGGAAACATTCGCAAGCATGTCCAGCATTTGCTCCCAAAGCACGAAACTGGAGCGCGGTCCGACGTGACCGCCGCATTCTCTGCCTTCGAAGATGAAGCGGCGAGCGCCCATCTCGATGAATGAAGAGAGCAATATCGGAGATGGCACATGCAGGTATGTGGCAATGCCCGTATCCTCAAGCGTCTTGGCTTGATCGGGACGGCCGCCGGCAATCAGCGCAAAGGGCGGCTTATGCCTGTTGATGACGGCAAACTGTTCTTGTCGCAGTTCCTGAGGCACGAAGCCCAGAACACCGACGCCCCACTGTTTGTCGCCGAGCAATTCTTTGGTTCTTGCCACGAGCGTTTCGGCTTCATCGCCGCGCATCAGCGCCAGCGCCAGGAACGGAAGCCCGCCACCTTCGGCTACTTTGAGCGCGAATTCGGCAGTGTCGCTGACGCGGGTCATGGCGCCTTGAACAATCGGATAGTGAGTTTTGTGCGACTCGGCAAGGGCGCCGTCGGCTTTGAAAGCGTCTTGTTCGCGGGCAAGCGATGTCAGTCTCTGAGCTGATTCTTTGATGCCTTCGATAATGCCGGAGACGGACACGAATTTTTCCGCCAACTGCTTTGCCAGTGCAATGTCTTGCCCGACCGCCAGGAGCATGTCTTCGCGCCTGGTTTCAGTCTCGAATTTGCGTCCGGGGGCCGGCAGGTAGACGCCCAAATCGCTCAATGATTTCAGCGCGGTATTTTCTTCGCTGATTGGATGACCCTGGCGAGCGAAGACGCGAACTTTCTTGCCGCCGGCGGCGACAATGCTGGTGATTTCGGTACCGTCCATGGCGGCAATGCGCTGTTTCAGCTCAGTGGGCATTGCCGACTCGCGCGCCAGAAGCAATTGCGAATCGAGCACGACACCGCGCGCACCGGCTGCCAGGCAGGCTGCCGCCGAATAAAGCCCGACGCCGCCTTGCACCCAGACCGGCAAGGTAGTCATTTTGGTTATTTCTTGCAGGAGAATGAAAGCCGTCGTCTCCGATGTGACGCCGCCGGCTTCGCTGCCTTTGGCGACAAGACCATCGATGCCCAGCTCTCTTGCGGCGGCCGCTTCCTTGAGCGTGGTCACTTCGACCATCACCGTGGCGCCCAGTGAGCGCGCGTCGTTGACGGCTTCCACGAGACTTTCGAAACTGCCGGAAATATCGCAGCTTATGATGACCAGAGCAGAGCCTGCCATACTTGCATTGCCCGCGGCATTGCCCGCGGCGTCTTTGCCTCTGGCGGCCTGCATGAGAATGCCCAGCGCTTCCGCGCTTTGTCTGGCACTGTATTTGATACCATAGCGCCCGCCTTGCTTGCGGGACAGTTGGATAACGGCTGCTGTGACGTCTTGCGCGACCCTTTCGTCGCTGAGTTCGTGCAGCTCCAGATTGATGAGACCGGCTTCGCCTGCAACCTTGGCGGCGAATGCGATGCCGTAGTGCGGGTTGGCTTTAGCCGTTCCGGCTTCTTCTGGTCTGGTTACGATTGCTTCGGGCTCACCGGGGAAAGAGACCGGGGTCAGAGCAATGATTCCAAAACTCGACATGTACCAAATGCCTCGGCAGAATTGGGACGGTGGGGTGCACTCTCGTCCCTTAGAAACACGCGCCTCCAGACAAACTCGATTGTTTGGGGCGGAGGTGACCTTACAAAAACCGGCAAAAGCCAATCACAGACCAGGCCAGAGTAGGCTATGGAGAAGTATATAAGGGGAGTAAGCCTTCGCCATTGGACAGGTTTTAACAACAAAGCCCGCAACTTCTCATTGCATATGCGCAGGGCAGCAACAAATGCCGCTAAACGACTACCGTTTCGGTCGGGCTCTTCAGCTCGTAGAGCACACCGCGCCATTTGATACGGTTTGTAAGGACTGAGTAAAGAGTCATCCAGGGCAAGATCAGGTGGGCTAACGGGATTGCTTTGATGCTGCGAAAGAGAGTCTTGTCGAAAGCTGAATGCAGCTCCTTTTCCTCTTCGCTGGCAGTGGCCGGCAAATTGGCCAGAAGCACGCGTTTCCAGAGCCCCTGTGCTTTGACGAGGAAAAGCAGCTCGACGGGAATAAGCGTCATGCCGGCGGCCAGGGACAGAAGCCATTCCGTATTGCCGGTCAGGGCGAAGGCGCCCGCCGAGAAAAGCACGGCAATCAGCCAGAACGAGAGGAGAATCGCCCTCTGTATTGCTCGCATCCACAATTGCGGGTAGTAAACCTTAGTTAATATGAGTTGTCTGTTAGTCCACTCGACAATCTCTTCCAAAGAGCCGTCTCCATGGCTGGCAACAAGGCATTGCGGCACAAAGCGCACTTTCAAGCCAAGAGCTTTGACGCTGGTAGTTAAGGACAGATCATCATCGGCAGCGCGGTCCCAACTTTCGGCCACGCGAGCCTTTTCAAAGATGTCTTTCCTGATGGCCATGGCTCCGCCCCAGGCAAAGGCGAATTTTTCATTGGCCATTTCCCAGGCGGTGACCCGGTTCCACATCGAGCGAAGCACCGAAGGCCAATCGCCTTTGAATGGTATGTAAAAACGATATCCGGTCGTCGCCCCCACTCCCGGCTGATTGAGAGGAGCCACTAAATAGCGCAGCATGTTGTCGCGGGCGATCACGTCCGAATCTACGAAGACGATGGCTTCGGACCGCGGCGAGATGACTTGCAGCGCCGCCAACTGGTTGTTGATTTTTTGCCCGCGCTGGCTGTTTACGCCGGCAACTACAAGCCTTGTTTCGATCTTGTCTATGGACTTGCGAACTTCGTCTATTGCCTTATATGCAGGATCGTCCGCAGACGCCACCGTAAATATGACTTCGAATTGAGCCTTGCCGTCTTTGACGTAGTCTTGCTCGAGAAGCTTTTTCAAATTGTCTTTGAAGCCCGGGTCCAGCCCCTTGCACGGCAGTATCACCGAAATCGGCGGCAAGTAATCGGAAGGTTCTTCCTTCAGCTCTTTTTCCACATACGCGAAAAGCTGATTGAAAGCTTTTGTCTGAACGATAAGTGCGACAAGGGTTATGAGGCAGAGGACGGCAACTAGAAACATGTTCGTTTTCTTTGTAATGGCGACGGCATGGGTCGACCGGTTTCATAACCGAGCAAGTATAGTGCTAGACTTGCCCTGCTTTCCAGCAGGCTACGATCATGCTACGACCGCTTTTGTATAAAACATTTTTTGAGCTCGGCAAGCGCGAAGTGAGCCGATTCGATATCGATGCGCTCAATCCGGAAAACGCTCAAAGCCGCCATTTACTGGATATCGTGGCGCGAAATGCCGGAAGCGCGTTCGGCAAGAAGCATGGTTTTGGCGCCATCCAATCCGCTAAAGACTTTCAAAATGCAGTGCCAATTAATGATTATGATTCGCTAAGCGAATATATCAATCGGGCCTGTGCCGGCGAAAAAAATCAGCTCACGACCGAAGACCCATTCATGTTTGCGACGACGAGCGGTACCGCGGGCGAGCGCAAAATGATCCCTGTGACCCGATCCTACATAAAGGAATTTCGTCGCGCTTCGGTTGTATCCGGATTCAATCTTCTCAAAGGGCACCCCAACCTTACAAAGGGCATCGCGCTCTCTGTTTTCTCACCGGCCGAAGAGGGACGTACCGAGGGAGGCATTCCTTATGGAGCCATTTCCGGCCGGCTATATATGGAAGAGCCGAAACTGATCAAGCGATTCATTTCGCCCATTCCGTATGAAGTTTTCATCATCCGCCACTACGACAGCCGCTATTACACGCTTTTGCGCCTGGCTCTCGTCTTGCCGGTCACGGTCATATATACGCTCAATCCAAGCACCATAGTCATGCTGGGCAAGCGTCTGGAAACCTATGCCGAATCTCTGATTCGTGATATCGCCAGTGGTGCTATAAATCCTCCTCAGTCTTTGCCCCAGGAAGTTCTCGCCGCCATAAAGCCGTTTCTCAAGCCCAATCCTGAGCGTGCTCGCGAACTCTCGTCATTGCTCGGGTCCGGAAAGTTCAAGGCTGAATACATCTGGCCGAATCTTTCTTTGATATCGTGCTGGACCAAGGCCGCTGCTGCGTTTTACCTGCAAGACCTGCCGCAATATTTCGGCTCCACTCCCGTGTCCGACATCACATATGGTGCCAGCGAAGGTCGCGGCACAGTCAATCTCGGCGGTGAAAAACAAGCGCTTTCCATACGTTCGCATTTCTTCGAATTCGTGTCTGTCGAAGACTGGGAATCCGGCAACAAGAAAGCATTGCTCGCTCACGAACTGCAAGAGGGGCGTGAATACTACATTCTCTTCACTACATCCGGCGGTCTGTATCGATATCACATCAACGATATAGTCAAAGTCGTCGGCTGGCACAATCGCACGCCCCTCATCGAGTTTCTCCACAAAGGCGGCAATATCTCCTCTTTCACCGGCGAGAAGCTGACGGAATCTCAAGTTACCGAAGCCATGCTTGCCACCCAGAAGGAGCTGAACTTCCGGGCCCGCTTCTTCACTCTCATTCCGGTCTTCCGCCCGGAGCCTCACTATGAGCTGTATCTGGAGTTCGACGGCGCGCCGTTTCAAGACGAAAGCGCATTGAGCGAAACTTTCGACCGTCATCTTTCGCGCCTCAATATCGAATACGAGGCAAAACGTCAGTCGCATCGGCTGACCGCCATAAAGACAGTCAGCCTTCCATTCGAGTCTTACGAACGTGTAAGAAAGGAACTGGTCGCTCAGGGAGTGCCCGACGCCCAGATAAAAGTCAGCCATCTAAACCCGAAAAGCCAGGTTCGGCAAATGATTGAAGGATTTGCCGCCAGTCCTGTGGGGCAATATTAACAACGCTTAAGAGTGCATCCTTCTAAGTGTTTCTCCCAGTGACTTGTCAGGGTGTTTGTCTGACAATCACTATGCTTGGGCTTCCATATAGACAAAAAGAAAACCTATGAAACGAGTACCCGATTTGGAGTCTCTTGGGGAATCTCTTACTTCCGAAGTCGATCCGGCTGCGTCGGTTTCCAATTCGGATTCAACCAAATGCGTTGCCGACGTGGCACCGATGGCGAAAATCGTCGGTCTATTCAAGTCGACCAACCCTTCGACTTTCGGGTCGACCGGTATATGCTCCGCGCCTGCTCAGCCTGATTGCGGACCGCCGCCGCTTTTTTCTTCGCCGCCGCCCGGAAGTGAGCCGACAGTCAATACCGGCTCGCCCAACAGCAAGTCTGTGGGCAATTTCCTGCTCTGGCGTGCCCGCGGGCTGCCGCCTTTGACTACGGGCGATGAGCTGCCCGCCGACACAGTATATGTAGGTCCATTGAACAAATTGCCGAAGCGGTCGGACGAAACGGATGCCATCCGTGAAGTGGACCCCGACTTTTTGGCAGAGGAGATCAAGGCAAAACGCAAGGAGCGCGCCAAAGAAAGAATTGCCGGGCTCAATGCCAATATTGATTTGAATGCTCTCGCCGAGGAAAGCGAGAAGCTGGAAAGCTATGAGACATGGCGCGTGGCGCTGGCAGGCGGCATTGCTTCCAGACGCGCTGCTGCTCGCTGGTGGACACTTTCTGCGCAAAACGCCCGATATCTTTCCAGCGATCCGGAAGTGACCGTGCGTGAAGCAGTGGCGGGCAATCCCAGTTGCGATGGCGAAGCACTGGCTCGTCTGGCTCAAGATCCTGTGGTCAATATTCGCAAGACGGTCGCTGCCAACTTGAGCACGCCGCCGGAATTGCTCGTCCTTCTGGCTTACGACGTGGAAGTAGCTGTTCGCCTGGCGGTGGCGAAACATCCACTTGCTCCCGCACCGGCTCTGCATACTCTTGCCAGCGACTCCGATGCGACCATTCGAGAAGCAGTCTCCATGCATCCGATGGCGGACCCTCACCTTCTCAATGCTCTGGCTCGCGATGACAGTCTGGTCGTCAAACGCGCTGTTGCAATGAATGCTTCATTGCCGAAGGCTGCCGCCGAGCGACTTTCGCAAGACAAGGAAGTATCAGTAAAACAATTGCTCGCCTCAAACGCGACCGTCGATCAAGATACGTTGTTTCGATTGTCGAGCGAGGCGGATCTGTACGTTCGCCGAAATCTGGCTTCCAATCCGGGTTGCAGTCCTGAGACTTTGAACAGATTGAGCGATGACGCGGATCGCCTGATCAAAGTGATGCTCATCTTGAACCCGTCGCGCACGCCGCGCATCGTCGACAAATTATCTTCGGACAGCGACAAGGATATTCGCATTCTTTGCGCGCGCTCTGAAGATGCTTCCAAAGAAGTGCTCGACCAACTAAGCGCCGACCTCAATGAAGAGGTGCGTTTGTGGGTCGCCCGCAACACGGCTACTTCGCTTTCCACTTTGGATAAACTTGCTCGAGACCCGCACGTCGAAGTGCGGCAGTCCGTAGCCGACAATCGAGTCGTCTGGGACTCGGCGGCGACCAGAAGCGCCGTGCTCGGTTATCTCACAGGCGATAAGTCCGTGTACGTGCGTCGAGTGAAACGCAGCCGCTCTCCTCTGGCCGAAGAAATGCTGAGCACTCTTTCGGCCGACAGCAATAAATATGTCCGCATGGTCGTTGCGCAAGACACCAACGCACCCGATGATGCTCTCAACACTTTAGCTTGCGACGAGCTTGTCGATGTGCGAATGAGAGTGGCGGCCAATCACGCTACGTCACCGAAAACGCTGACGCG
>JADYYD010000207.1 GCA_020853845.1 Candidatus Melainabacteria bacterium | reverse complement strand
GCAAGACTCTTTCTCATTGCCAAAATAGCCATAATCTCGACGGATTGCGCCCAGGCCAGCGGTTCATTCGCATCGCAGACCCACTTGCGCGTCTTCTTATCGATTATGTAAGCCTCGGGAATTCGCCAGCGGCTGTTCACCGTCGTCAGACTGCGTTTGAAATAAAGCTCCTGCGCCGCGCGATACTGAGGTTTTTTAGTGCGTTGATACATCTCGCCGTAGATCACGGAAATCATCGGCGCCACATGCGACCACTGCGCTTCCTCCCGATATTCCAGATCTCTTCGATCGACTCGCCCGTCCCAGATATCCAGCGGGTATCGAGCAAAACCGATTGGCCGAGCAAGGCGGCCCACGATAGTGGCGATTATGCGCTCGGTCATTGCGTCGTGAACCAGCGGCTCTCCGCATACCGCGCCGAGAAACAGCGCATTGACGATGGCGGAATCGGCATCGCGAACTTTGCTCGCATCGGCACGCTTGTCCTCTTTGTCGGAGTTGATAAACTCGTTAGGCAAAATTTGTGCGAGTTTTGCTTCGCACTTCTTGATCATGTCTTCTACCAACGCACTCGTAATTATGTAGTCTTTGCCATCGATTCTCTCGGACATCGCACCGACCTTGTCCAGGTATTTCTTTTCCTGGCGCAGAGCTGCCAGCACGCAACCGATAGAAGAAGCGTGTTCTGCTTTCTTGTCTTCCCAGGCGCCGAAATCGAAATCTTGCCAGACGGCAATCTTTCGAAAAAACAACGGCACCAGAATTCCAAAGCGCTGAGCCTCTTTCTGCGCGATCAAAGGTTTCACAGGAAGACCATCAATGCCCAACTTCAATGTTTTTTCCGCAACGACCAGCTTGCCCTGGTTGGCAGCGTAAAAAGTCAAAAACAACACATAAGCAAGAGCGTCATTCTGCGCGTGTCCCCAGGGATCTTGAACTTCTTGAAGGCTGATCGGATTATAACGAATATGCGGCCGCTTACTGTAATCAGTTGCAGCGGATTTTCCCGCAATAATGTCTGTTAATTTCTTGCTGTATAAATAATGGTGTTTTAGTGAAGCGGCAAGACCGAGCAACCATGCATTTCTTGCCACCTTCACTCTGGTGCGCATCGCATCATCATCGGCCAATTGATACTCAGCCAGTGCCTGCATAATGCTGTCACGATCCCAGTGCATAGCCAGCATTCCATCAAGCGCCGACTCCAGAGAGCGCGGATCTTGCACCGTTACGGCGGAGTGCCCGCCACTCGAATAGCGTCTCAGCGTGAGCGTTTGATGCATTTCCAGTTGGCTGACAATTTTCTCGAGATTGGCCCTCACGTCTGCGCTCGTTGCACCCAAAAGAGTGTCACTTTCGCCTGCCAGTTTTTTCAGTTCTTCATTCTGATAGGTGAGCGGCAAGAGATTGGGACCTGTTGCAAGTCCGGCAGATTGCGACAGCAAGGAAAGCGCAACAGTCAAAGAGCATAGCGCGAACATTGACTTCTTTCGGCTGGACATCCTGAAAACACGCCTCCATGCGCAATAAGAGGAAAGTAGTATACAAGGTTCAGGTCTCGTCCCATGGGCGCTCTAGGAGAAACCCTATACATCGCGCCTCGCCGTCCGGTTACGCTCGTCCTATGTGGCAAGTGGCAGGTAGGCGAAAGCGAGGAAATTAACCATGAAGTCCTTTTTAGCGGGTGCCCTTCTCGTTCCGACGGCAATTGCAGGTTTGTTAAGCACATCCTTACCGCTTGTCGTGAACGCTCAGCAAACTATCGGTGCGGGGATTCCGCGCCAATCTTCGGCGGCAAAACCGGCGGCTAAAGAAGAAAAGAACAATCAATTTAAATCGGACGGTTCGGGCACTCTTATCGCCATGCTTGGCAGCGGCAAACGGCTTGGACAGTGCCCTTTAAAACACACGAGCGTGACTGCTAGCGTTTCAGGTTATGTCGCGCGCGTTACTGTAAAACAGATTTTCGAGAATCCTTATAAAGACAAAATCGAAGCGATTTATACATTTCCGCTTTCGGAAACCGGCGCAGTCGACGACATGAAAATGAAGGTCGGCGAGCGCATCATCAAAGGATCTATAAAGAAGCGCGAAGAAGCAAAAGCGATTTATGAAAACGCAAAAGCAAGCGGAAGAACCGCGGCTTTGCTCGATCAAGAAAGACCGAACATATTCACGCAATCAGTTGCGAACATTCTTCCAGGCAATCAGATTGAAGTAACGCTTCAATATGTAGACCTGCTTCCTTATGAGTCGGGCAAATACACATTCGCATTTCCGACCGTTGTCGGACCGCGTTTCATGCCGGGAACGCCGCTTGGTAAAACCGGAACAGGACGTGCGCTCGATACGACTTCAGTGCCTGATGCATCGAAGATCAGCCCGCCCGTAGCTCCCCAGGGCGAGCGCGCCGGTCATGATATTTCCATAGACGTAAACATCGACTCCGGTGTGCCTATCCAGCAAATTCAATCTCAACTGCATGAGGTGACCGTCAATCAGCCGAATGCGCAAAGTGCGCGCATTAGTTTAAACAACAAGAACACAATTCCCAACAAAGACTTCGTGCTTTCATGGAATGTCGCCGGTGAGCAGATCAAAAGCGGCTATCTGACATACAAGCCCAGCAAAACTGCAGACGGCTATTTCACCGTAATGGTGATGCCTCCCAAGCGCGCAACGCCTGAGCAGATTCAACCCAAAGAAATGATTTTCGTCATCGACTGTTCCGGATCGCAAGGCGGCCCGCCGCTCGAAAAAGCGAAAGAGACGATGCGCTATATCATCGACCATATGAATAAAGAAGACACGTTCAACATTATTGCTTTCAGCAATGATGCCAGACCGATGTTTGCAAAGCCGCAAAAAGTTTCCGCCGAGATGAAACAACAAGCGCTTAAATACATCAACGGCTTGATTGCCAACGGCGGCACCTGGATGGCACCGGCAGTCGAAGCTGCATGCAAAACACCTGCAGATTCGAATCGCTTGCGCATTGTTACTTTCATGACGGACGGCTACGTCGGCAACGACATGGAAATCCTCGGACTGATCAAGAAACTGCGCGGCAAATCGAGATGGTTCTCCTTCGGCACCGGCAATGGTGTCAATAGATTTCTTATCGACGCGATGGCCAAAGAAGGCGGCGGTGAAGCAGAATACGTGCTGCTCAACAGTTCCGGCAATACTGTCGGCAAGAAGTTCTACGATCGCATTTCTTCTCCCGTTCTCACCGATATCAAACTCGAATTTGACGGTTTGGCAGTCAAAGAAGTCTTCCCTCATGAGTTGTCCGACGTGTGGGCCGAAAAGCCGCTATATATTAAGGGACGCTATATCAAACCAGGCGCCGGCACCATCTCTATCTCCGGCTTCTCCGGCGGCAAGCCGTATGTCGAAAAAATCAAAGTCAACTTTCCTGAAAATGCATCCGGCAGCGAATCAATCGCTTCGGTTTGGGCGCGGGCAAAAGTCGACCGTTTGATGAGCGAAGACTGGATGGGCGCTCAAAGCGGCTCGGTCAACAAAGAGTTGAAAGACGAGATCGTTAAAGTTGCGCTCGACCATCACATCATGACTCAATACACTTCTTTCGTCGCAGT
>JADYYD010000206.1 GCA_020853845.1 Candidatus Melainabacteria bacterium | reverse complement strand
GGGAGTTGAACATTCAATACCACGCCAAATACAAAGCAAACCATATATGGCAACTGTATTACTTGATAAACGGGTCTATGCCGCCCTCGTCGTCGCCGCCCAGCAAGAGCTCCATCTCGTTTTTAACTTTCTTGAATCCCTTTGGCAGTTCGAAGGCTGTTTTCGGAATTTTGGTTTTCTTGATCGTCTTGGTATCCAAGTCGACTCGTGACGGGCGGTCGTCGAACTTCGTCATCATTTTTAGCGGCATGCCGATGCTGCTGGGAATGCCGATGGTGCTGGAAACAAACTCTTGCAATGGCGGGCTCATGGGCAGGTCTTTTGTTGCCCACAATTCCACGCTCTTGTGAGGATTTTTGGTCGGCCAGGTGTATTTGCTGGTTTTGTAGCCGGCGATTAGTTCACCGGGAAAGGGTCCCTTTATCGCCTTTTTACCGGGAGCATAGCGTTTTGCCCAGTCGGCATGCGGAATCAGCACATATTTTCGCGTACTCTCGTTGAAAAATGTGGCATCGAACTTGGGCGCGACTAAAATTGCCGACATTAACTTGCTGGTCAAAACCATGCTTTTGTCGGTCCATTTGATATTGGTGCGCCCGCGCTCTTCGCTGTGTTGATCGACTACCCAGCCAAAATCCGGAGGCGCAGCAAACGCGGCATCACCCGCGAACGAAAGCAGAAAAAATGCACCGAGAAATGTTCTGACGTTCATTGCAATAGCCGAAATGGTTGGAAAGTGGTGACAAATGCGTTGTTATCATCGCACAAAACAGACCGGGCGGTTTGGATATACCTTGAATGAGGTAAGTGAAAGAGGGGGAAGCTGCCAAGCTCAGCTTGGCTTTTCAGATGTCTAAAGAGAAGGACAAAACCGATCAGTCCCGATTGAAAGCGGAGCAGTTCCCGGCGGGGGCTGAGTCAGCTTTCCTTTCTGCGCCATCTGAATCTATAGCACCTGCTGAATCTGAAACGCCTCCTGAATCTACAGCGCCTCCTGAATCTGCAGCACCTCCTGCCGGGGCAGATCCCTCTGCTTCCGCGCAAAAGCCAAACTTCGGCGCCACAACGATTTCGCAAGATGCGACGATCATCAGCAATCGCATGGATTCGTTGGTGGGCGTTGTGCTTGCGCAGCGGTATGAATTGAACTCTTTTATCGGACAAGGAGGCATGAGCGTCGTCTACAAGGCGACAGACAAAATGCTCGGCAAAACTGTAGCGGTAAAACTTTTGCTACCGCATTTGGTGAACGATCCGATTTCCTTTCAGCGCTTTCAACAAGAGGCGAGAGCCGCAAGCAGCCTCAGTCATACAAACATTGTTACCATCTACGATTTCGGCGCTGGTGAAGACAACGTTCCGTACATTGTCATGGATTACCTGGAAGGCACTCCCCTGAATGACGCCATCAAGATGTTGCGCGGATTGGCTCTGGAACGTTCGATTGCTATCTTCGTTCAAATCGCCGACGCGTTACAATGCGCGCACAACAATAAAGTTTTGCATCGCGATTTGAAACCAAGCAATGTGTTGTTGATTCACCAAAGTCCTCTTGCCGACGTCGTAAAACTCGTCGACTTCGGCATTGCAAAATTGATTCCACAAGACGGTGGCGAATCTCTGCATTTGACGAAAACCGGAGAAGTGTTCGGCAGTCCGTTTTACATGAGCCCGGAACAGTGTCGCGGAGAAAAAGTCGACGCGCGCGCGGACATTTATTCGATGGGCTGTTTGATGTACGAAGTCATAGCCGGCAAACCTCCGATCGTGGGCGGCAATCTCATGGAGACGCTCTACAAGCAATTGAAGGAAGTACCGCCGTCATTTTCCGAATCCTGCCCTGATAAGAAAGTGCCGGAGAAATTGGAAGCGATTATTTTCAAGTCGCTGCACAAAGACCCGTCCATGCGCCATCAGAGCATGAATGAATTGGCTAAGGAATTGCATCAATTTCTGGACGAGATGGAAGCAGGTTGGTATACCAATGCCAAACTCAAGCTGGAATTGTTGCGTCTTAAAATTGCACCGTTTGTCGGAAGAGAAAGAAAATTGTTGTGGCTGCTCGCGGCAGCCGTCGTCATCGCCGGGGCTCTGGCCGTCCAATCTCTGAGCGTGTATTTCAAAGATATCCGCGAACCGCCACCACGCGCTGCATCTGCATGGACAGTAGTGGAACCTTCGCCGAAGCAAAAATCGAAATACGGTGCGAACGTCGGCATGATGCAACGCAACTTAAGAGCTTATGCTCTGACGGAAGGCGTGGACTCACCTCTTTATATCGATCGCGAACAATCTCTAGCTGTTGCGCACGAAGAGAGCGGTCACTTTAGAGAGGCGGCACCGCTGCGCAAACACATTTTCGAATCTTTGAAGAAGACCGATGGCGAGAAAACGGACGATACTTTGGACGCGCAATGGAGTTATGCAAAAACACTTGCAAGGGCGGGAGATTGGTTGGCGGCAGCGGATGTCTATAGCGATCTTTATCCGAAGGTTGCAGAACGTGCAGAACTGCAAGATCCCAATGCGATGAAGAAAAGCGAATCGGCTTCCCATGCAAGGTTCACTCACATAGCTGAGGGGCTCGCCAACGCACTTTACGCCAGTGAAAGATATGGTGAAGCTGTCACTTACTACGAGACATTGCTCAAAGAATTCAAGAAATTCAAAGCGACAAGAGAAGGTCAAGCCGCTAGACGCGCTGCAATTTTGTGTCGCCTGGGAGATTGCTTCAGGCTGCGAGGACTTTTTCCGCAAGCAGAAAAGGCGTACGAAGAAGCCTTGACTGGATGGAAAGAAGACAAGCAAAATCTCAATAGTTTGATTGCCACCACTCGATTACTTGGCTTTGTGCACTTCCAGCAAGGGCATTACAAACGCGCTCGATATCTCTACGAGACAGCACTGCCTCAAATGCAAGCAGAATTCGGAGAATCAAATCCGGATGTAATTGCAGCACTGCGAGAGTATTCGCAATTGATGTGGAAGAAAGGCAATTACCTGACGTCTTTGATTACTGATTTGCATGTCAAAGAGCTTCAATCAAAATGGCAAAGAACGAGCTGAAATTTTGGAATTTTCTTTTGGCACCTGCGGAAAATCACTTCGAGAACCAATTAGAAATTTTCGAATTTTTCTAATTGGATGGAACGCTTGAAACAGTGAGCCTGTTTGCATCGAGAATTTCGCAAGACTTTTCGAACGTTGTTTCAAAAATCAAGAACGCCACGCAGTGGGGCTTTCACGACTTACATCCGGTTAGAAATTTTCGAAAAAATCTAATGCAATCTGCACTGAAAAATTTGACGTGCTCAAGCGCAAATTTCAACTTTCCCGTTGAACTTTTTTGTTCAACAGCTCGTCTAATTCTGTAAAGGCACCAAGCAAAGACGGAGAGTTGACGGCATGAAAGCTTTTATTCGAAGATACATCAATCGACTTACAGAAGGGCAAATCTTCAAGAATACAGATTTAAATTCTTGCGGATCACGAGGATCTATTGATGTGGTTCTGTCCGACTTGGTCAAAGAAGAAAGAATAGTCCGTCTCACAAGCGGCTTGTATATGAAAGGAGACGCAACAACCACACGCCCCTCTAATTTGGAAGTCGCAAGAGAAAAGGCACAGGCATTCGGACATCAACTAATTGAAGAGGCAGACCAACCGACGACGTTCGCTGGAATACCAACACCCGGAAAAAATGAGCTGACATTCTATTTCACCGGCAACACAACTTCGTTCCTGTATGGCGACACCAGGATAATTCTGAAAGCACTGAGCCCGAGAAAATTCCGCACGCTGAAAAAACAGCGCGAGCTCGAACGCACCGTGACGATTCCGCACGGGAATGCAGAGTTGCTGAAGAAGTTTAGAGATTTCCTCTCTCAGCCTGGTCGCGTTCGATAGATTCGAACAAAGCTTTGAAATTGCCTTTGCCGAAGCCTTTTGCACCCTTTCTCTGAATCACTTCAAAGAAAAGCGTCGGTCTATCTTGCACCGGCTTGGTGAAGATCTGCAAAAGATAACCATCGGACTCGCGATCTACAAGAATATGCAACTTCGCCAATTCTTCGATATCTTCATCAATTTTGCCGACACGCTCAGGAAGCGCATCGTAATAAGTACGTGGCACTCTCAAAAATTCGATGCCGCGCTTTTGCAATTCGGCAACGGTTTTGATGATATCGCGCGTTGCAATGGCAATGTGCTGCACACCGGGGGCTGTGTAATAGTCCAGATACTCTTGAATCTGCGAGCGGCGAGCACCTTCTGCAGGCTCGTTGATCGGCAATTTGACCGAACCGGATTTGTTCGCCATGACTTTCGACACCAGTGAAGAATACTGAGTGCTGATGTCTTCTTTGTCGAAATACTGATAGACGTAAAAGCCGAAGACCTTTTGATAGAACTCGACCCAGTGCTCCATGCGACCGACTTCGACATTGCCTACGACGTGGTCGACTGCTGCCAATCCAACTTTTCTCTCGTTACCATTGTCCGCATATTTTCTATCCACCGGTTTGAATCCGGGAGCAAAACCTTTGTAGTCTTTTCGCTCGACAAATGTGTGGAGCGTTTCGCCATACGTATAAACAGATGCGGAAATGTATTTGCCGTTTTCGTCCTCAACCACTTGCGGTTCTTTGGCGCTTCTTGCACCACGGGCGATGGCAGTTTCGTAAGCCTTTTTGCAATCGCGCACTCTGAGACCGATAGTTTTTACCCCATCTCCATGCACATGCACATGCTCGGCGACATTGTGGTCGGGCTTCAAGGCGCCGGTGAGAACGAGATATACGTGATCTTGTTTAAGCACATAGGAAACTTGATCGCGACTGCCTGTTTCCAATCCGCTGTATCCAACCAGGTCAAAACCGAAACCACGCTCATAGTAGTAAGCAGCTTGCAGCGCATTACCTACATAAAACTCGATGAAATCGAAACCATCGATAGCGATTTCTTCAACCGCCGCTGCTTCCAACAGGTCCTTTTCCTTAAGCATCACCAACACCTCGAAAGCGAATTGCCACCCACGGCGGCGTCATTGTGGATACCGGGCGCTTACTGCCCAAGAAGTTGCTTGGCCGCCGTGTTACCGGGGTCTGCTTCCAGGACGTCCTTGAGAATTCTCTTTGCCGAGGCGACCTTGCCAGGCTCTCGAGTCTTCATTTGCGCCTCACACAATATAACCGTTTCCGCCAAAACTTGATGCCCTTCTTTTGAATCTTTGTTCTGCGCAATCAGACAGAGAGCCAATCCCAGCTTGGCGTCGGGCAAATCGGAGAAAGTCTTTAAAAGTTTTCGATAAATCTCTTCGGCTTCCTTGTAATGCTTGCCCTTCTTCAAAGCCTCAGCCAGCTTGAATTGACGAAGCGAGCTGAACTCCGAGTTGTCGAGTGACTCTCGATAATACTTGATGGAAAGCTCGCGTTTGCCGAAATGCTCATAAACCTGCGCTTTCATGAACTTGACCGTGGAGATTGTCGGATAGCGCTTTTCCAGGTCATCGAGTTTGGCAAGCGCACCTTTTTCGTCGCCTTTGACCGCAGTGCGCCACGCCTCCAGACTTTCCTTGGCAATCGCCCTCTCCGCGTCCATGTCGATCGCTACAGGAATACCGCCGCCACTCGCATCGGCAGTCGCTATCTCCGGAGAAAAGACACCGTCTTTATTGGGAGGAGCTCCAGTTTTGACCGATTCGCCGGTCTGTCCCTTGATCTCGACATGGCTGAGCTTGGTCGGATCGGTAGTGACTCTGGAAGTGCAACCGCATATCAAAAGAGCGGCTTGAGCCAGCAGAAGAATTTTTGTTGACGATTTCATGTTGAGTGCCTGATTACACTAAGGCGATTAGAGCCCAGGGAAGCAAAGGCGATGATCGCCTACGGGAGCAGAGGCGCGTGCCCGACTCCGGGCATAACCTTCGGCTCCTTTATTTTAGAAGCATGCAGGTTACGTCTCAAGCTCGCTTCCGGAAGCGGCGGCGGAACCATTTCCATTTCTTCCTCTACGCCGCGCGCTTTCTCCATGGTTTGCATGTCTTTGGCTTTGCCCAGAAGCAGGCGAATGCGCGAATTGACTTTGGCGACATGTTGATCGGGCACGGCGTTCTGGTAAAGAAGGTCAACCAGAGTGCGGGCGGCATGGTAATACTCTTTGCGCTGTTCGAGCAGTTCTGAAAGCGCTACGCGCAGAAGCAAATCGCGCGGTTTTTCTTCCTTCAGCTTATTCAACCGCTCAATCGCCAATTCGACTGTCTGCGAATCCGGACTGGAATAAGCCATCTGGTGATAGGCGACGTAACAAGCAGGATTCAGCTCGGTAGCGGCGGCATACTCTTTGACCGCTTCTTTGTTCGAGCCGGCGCGCTTATAAAGCTCGCCCATTGCAAAATGAGTTCGGAAATCTTTGGGAGCTGCAGCCAGATTCTCCCTGGCCGTCTTCAGTTCAGCTTCTGTCGGCGGAACTTTAGCCAGGTCGACAGCAGCGACAGGTTGATTGGCACAAGAGAGTAAAAGCAGTGACAGAGCGCCTCTGCAAAAGGTTCTCTTAGCTAAGCTCTGTGGAGCGACGCTTTGAATTTTCAACATGCGCAATGCCAACCGGATTCCCGTAGAGGGGCTTTCGCCCAGCCGGGCTATAGTCGCCTGCCTCGGGGCAATTTGTCAACAGTTCTACTCTTTACCTTTGCGAATACTCAGCATGAAGTGACCCTCAGGCGCTTCATTTTCAGCCTCAACGCTGTGCCCTTCCTGCTTTACGCTGCTCGAAACACTTTCGACAGGTTCGCCGCCGTCGAGCAAAACCCTCACCAGGTCACCCTCTTGAATTTTGTCAAGAAACAGTCTGGTTTTAACAAAATTCATCGGGCAGGCTACCCCGCGCAGGTCCAAATCAAATTCAGCCATCAGCTAAAAGCTCCTTCTCCCTGCGCCCGTGGCGCTTCAGGCGCCCCAGGACCGAAAATATCCAGGTTCATGTAATAACAAAACTCTAAACACTACCCATCGGAAAAACACTGAGCGGGAAAACACCCCTCCCGATCCGGGCAATCCGCCACTGTACTGTATCGGCGCCATTCTTTCAGAAAACAGTCCCGCTTGAGCGCGTAGCCCTTAAGGTTAAGCAATACATCGACGGGCTCTTTGCCGTTTTCCTCACCGAGACATTGAAGGCAAAACATTTCATCCGTGTTTCCCAGACTCAGGTTCATGACCTGTTTGCGCAAACACAGCGCCTGTTTGCAGTTCGAGCAAAATGACGGCAGTTCTTCAAGAGCAGACTTGTTTTGTTCGTCCACAGGCTGGGCTACCTAACAAAAGGGCTTCCAAAACACGCTCCCAAAGACACGCTCCCAGAGACGCCATCTTAAGAATCGCCCGAGAACTCGTACAGTAGCATGTTCAGGCGCTTTCAGCCCGGCTCGGGGGTTCAATCGGTCGGGGGACTTATACGCAATGGGATGCGTATTCTCCTCCTTACTTAACCTTAATTACTAATCTACTGTAGAAGTCTCCTCGACACCGTTTTTACGCAATGGCGCCCAAAAATCCACAGGAACTACAAAGCGACCTGCAACCCTTGCAGGTGTCTCCTCTATCCAAGGACACGGCCGTCAGCCGCATGTTTCTGGAGACGACGGGCATCTACTCCGCTGCGGCCACCGGTCAAACACAGGCAAAACCGGCCGAGACAAAAGACTCGAGCGTAGCCACAAAGCAAACTATTGCCGATTTTGCCGGAAGCCTGACTGCAGGCGTTTCCGGCGTTGTCGCCTTCAGCCTGGTCAATGCCGCCACACGAGGCGCAGCCAGAGCCGCCTCGATTCCGCTCGCCATGCTGGCAGGCGGCGCCTCGAAATATTCGGTCAAAAGCGGTGCTGAGCACATACTCCTGGACGAGAAAGACCATACCGCCTCGGCAGCCGACTTCGCCTGGGGCGCGGTCGATGGTTTGGCCGGTGTTTTCGGCAGCGCCGCCGAGCAGCAAGTTTCCAAACGTTATTTGATGGGTCTGGGGCGCAAAGCACTGGGCAACAATATTTCGGGCGAAACAGCGCTTGAAGGCGCCAAAGCCATGATTAAGAATTCCGGGCTCGAAGCCATCAAACACAACGTAGTGCGCGGCATCTCGGGCGGCGCCGCCGGCACGCTCGTATGGAGCGCGCCGAGAAGAATCTATGAAAATTCCGGGGAGTTTGCCAAAGACCCCGGCGATGCGTTAATGTCCACTGCTTCGCAAATGGGGCAGGATGTGGCATTCGGCGCGCTTTTCGGCGGCGCCCTGACAGGGGCAGGCACTGCGCTTTTCAGAGGCAAACAGATCTCGCAGGAATTGGGCGGGATGGTAAAAAGCGATGCGAAAGTGATGCGCATCGATGGCAGATTCGTGGGCGACTTCCACAGCAATTTGGACCAGTTGCCTTATATGAAAACCGCACTGGACGGTCTCAATGCCAAATCAGCGGCAAAAGGAACACCAACAAGTTTTGATATCACCGGCGATGCCCTCTCCGGTCACGTAAATTTCGCTTTCACTAAGGGCGGCAAAGTCGAATACGAAAGTCTCATCGACATGCAAGCCAAAAAGATTATTCTAGGCAACCACGAACATGACGCTCCGGGCGGACTTTTCGACGTGCCGCGCTGGGGCAAAGTAATGCGCCCGATTCTCGAAAAAAATCCAAATGTTTCGGTCATAAATTCAAACCTGGACGTCAGCGCTTATCCTGAATATGCCGGTTTGACCAAGCCCTATGTCATTGAAGAAGTGATGGCACCATGGGGCAAAACCAAAGTCGCCACCATCGGTTTAACCACTGATGAAGGCGCTGTCGGCATGATCAGATATAACGACGTGGAACAAACTGCTGTTGATGCGATAAGAGATCTGAATTCGCAAGGAATTAAACACATCGTTCTAGATACGCATATCGGGCTGGGCGAAGACGTAAAACTGGCCAGAAGACTGATCAAAGAAAACCTGGTCGTGTCGCGCATTCAGGGTGGACACAGTCACAGCATTACACCGATACCTATGTGGATCGGTCCGGAAAAAGGCTTTTTCGGCAGAACACTAGATCGCCTGAGAGGAAAACCTGTCGGCGGCAATTTCGAAATTCCCATCATGCACGCCGGCTCCGGCGGCAGATGGATAGGCAATTTCAATTCGGCGATTAATGAAAATGGAACCGCCAACAGACTCTTCACGCGCGGCAATTTGGTTTCGCTGACCAATGGCATCGCCCCTGATGAAACGGTTGCCCAGTCCATCAAGTCCGCAATTCCTGAACGCGCGGACTTGACGCAAGAAAGCTACGGCGCAACTGCACTCGGCAACTACAGTGCCCGCGGTTTACGCATTCGCGAAACAGCCCTGGGAAATCTCGTTTCGGACGCCATTCGCACTGGATTGAAACCCACCCTGGGAGATGATCTCGTGGCGATGACACACTCGGGCGGTATTCGCGATCAAATCGTTGCCGGCAAAGAATTGACTCGTCTTGATATTGCGAACATGGTTATGAACGCCGGCAAGCGCGAAGGGGAAATCAAAGAGCTGGTCAATATTCGCATGACCGGCGACCAGATAAAGCAAGGTCTGGAATATGGCGTGCGTGATTTGCGCACACCGGAAAAACCGAGTGTCGCCTCGAGAGTTAAACAACTCTTCTTGCCGCAAGCAGACGAAATTCCGCAGGATCTCTCCGGCAATTTCGTTCAGGTCAGCGGCATCAAATATTCGATCGATTTGAGCGGACAATCATGGGCGCCGGGTCAGGTCGCCTCGCGCATCAACAATGTGAAGATACAAGCAGCCGACGGCAGCTTCGCGCCCATCGACATGCAAAGGACATACAATGTTGTTACTCGACTGCATCCGGTTCATAAATGGACGAAAGCCGGCATGTTCGGAGCCGACCGCTCACTCGACGATGTGGCTCAACAACTGCAAATGAAGCCCGTTGAAGTTTCACAAGTCGACTTGATCGCCAATTACATTGCAGGCAAGAATTTTGATCCCACCTCGTTCTCCAATGTTGAAGGAAGAATCACACACAACACCCAGACCGTGCGCAAACTTCCTGTCAAAGTGGGAGTTTCGGTCGTTGCCCAGCCTTCCGTCAGAGCAGCCGAAGACAATTTGGAACGCCGCTAGAATGAAACGCGGCAAAATTCTCTTGCCGCTATTTGCCTTTTGGCTGATGCAGGCAGCCTCGGCCGTCATGGCACAAAACAACACGGTTTTGCCGGAAATTTCGCCGATGCCGCCACAGCCTCCCACACCCCCGCCTGAACAGATGACGGCACCACCGGTCGTGCCGCCCGGTCCTCGAACAGTCGCTCCACAAACATCACCGTTCAACTTTCAGCAATTCAACAACTCTAAGCGATTTCCTGCTGCGACTAGCTCGAGCCCGCCTCCCTTCCTGCCGCAACAAGGCGTCATGCCGCAACTGGAGCCGATTTCCGACGACATAAGAGACCCTTACATACGGGGCAAATTATTGATCAGACAGGCAACGCAATTGATCTCCAGCGGTCAATTAGATCCGGCAATCCCGCTGCTGCAAAAATCAATGGATTATCGCCGCGTCGATCCCACTCCACAGTTTCTGCTCGGCTTGATCTATGACCAGAAGGGCAGTTTGCAGGCGGCATTGAGCAATTACACGCTCAGCGTCAAAAAAGCAACGGCGCTGGGCATGGACTCTTCGCAATTGCGCATCAACTTAGGCAACACTCTTCTCAAGCTTAATTACTTGAAAGAAGCCGAATTCGACTACAAGCGCGCTATTGAGATCGACGACAAAAATGAGATTGCCCATCTCAATTACGGACGATTACTACTTTTCAAGGCTGATTATGCCGGCTCGTTCAAAGAATTGCAGCGCGCTCACGAACTCATGGCTACAGACCCCAATTTGCCGCTTTACGAGGCAATTGCGTTAAAAGGCATGGGGAATGTCGACGGTTCTCGCCAGCAATTACAGGTTTTTCTCGACAGAGCCAAGGGCATCAATTGCGATCCTCGAGTTATCAACATGGCGGAAAAACTGCTTGCGAGCTTGAAATAAGCGTGGCGGCAAAGGGCTTTGGTTATTTGAGATTTGTTTTACTCAATACTTCGCCGATAGATTTTTCTATACGGTTATCCTAGTCAGAATATTCACAGAGATTTGTATTCATGGTGACGAAAAGAGCCGACGTCAGAGTCGAAAAAGACGAGTTGGGCGAAGTATTTTTGCCCGCTAAGGCTTATTACGGCGCCCAGACTTTCAGACTGAAAGATGTCTTGCCGGCGAGCGGACTGAAGACACACCCGCGCTTGATCGATGCGTTGCTGCTGGTGAAAAAAGCATGCGCCGCGGCCAACCTGGACAGCAAGCGCCTAGAGCCGCAGGTTGCGCGGGCGATAATGCAGGCTGCCGATGAAGCATATGGCGGACAGTGGCGCGACCAGTTCGTTGTAGAAATTCTTTCCTCAGGCGCCGGCACCGCCCTTAATATCAATATCAATGAAGTGCTCGCCAATCGCGCGCAAGAAATATTGGGAGGAGCGCTAGGCAGCTACGACATCATTCACCCCGTGCGCCATGTCGATCTTGCGCAATCGCCCAATGATGTTTTCCCTACATCCATGCGCATTGCCGTGCTTCTGGCGGCAAAAGAGTTCGAGCCTGTTTTGCTTGATCTGGAACGTTTGTTGCGCCGCAAATCGCTGGAATTCGAGCGCGTTATCAAAATGGGCCGCAGCCACCTGCAAGATGCTTTGCCCATAACACTCGGACAGGAATTCAATGCCTTCGGCTCGTCCATCGAGCGCTGCCTGAAGAGGCTGAAAGAAGCCGGACTCGGTCTTACGGAATTGAATATCGGCGCCACTCACGTGGGGACCGGACTGGGCGCGGACAGTAATTACATTCACACCGCAGTCGAGCGGCTTTCTCAATACACCGGAATCAGGCTGCGGCAATCCGATGATTTCTTCCGCATTTCGCAATCGATGTCGGACTTCGTCGAGTTCTCGTCCGCCTTGAAGGAACTGGCTGTAGAACTGACCAAAATAGCCAATGATTTGCGTTTGCTTTCTTCCGGCCCCAAAACCGGTTTTTCTGAAATTACGGCTCCGGAGCTGATCGTCGAGCGTTCTCTCATTCGCCCCAACACTTTGCCCAACCGCCGCATTCCCACTCTTGTCGAATGCATCAACATGGCTTCCAGCCAGGTTTTCGGCAATGACATCGTGGTCGCCCTGGCGGCACAATCCGGTCAATTCGAATCGAACGTGATGACACCACTAATCATTCACAATATTCTGCAATCGCTCGATCTTTTGCGCAGCACAATCGAACCGTTCAACAGCAAGTATTTGCGCGCCATCACAGCAAATCACGCCGCCTGCAATCTGCAAATGGAAGAGGCCGGTGTCGTGCTTGCGGTCGTCAGCAAACGGCTTGGTGAAAAACGCGCTCAGGATTTGGCGCGCGAAGCGGAGCAAGCCGACCTGACATTGAAAGAACTCGTCATACAACGGGCGCTGATTGCCAAAGAAGAGCTGGACCGCATGCTTTCGTACAAAGAGCTGACCAGCATGAATGCAGCTTTTGCTTCGCCCGAAGACGGTGACACTGCCGGTGGTGCAGACGCACAATAGGCATCGCATCTTTTGTCGGCGATCTATCTATATGTTATGTGAAGTCTTGCTCGAACAATGTTCTCTTCTTCATATTGCACTGATGTTTAGTTCACATGAAGAAATATGAAACTGATCGCTTCATTTTCTTCAGGTATTGGCAGCCGGTTATTCGGTACCATATGAGTCTTCAAAACCCCCTTTTGGAAACACTTTCGAGGTAGATCCGAGTTTATGCTGACTGGATATCGGTTCGAGATGATCGTCGGCTGCATGAGGTCTGGGAAATCCAGCGAACTCATTCGCAGAATTGAACGCGCCCGCCTGGCGTACTTGCCCACGATCATCGTGCGCCCTGCCACCGATACTCGCTCGAAGCCAAATCAAATCGAGTCGCGCAACGGACTGCAATCGAGAGCGATTGTGGTTGAGACCGCGCGCGACATACTGAAGTATTCATCGCATGCAGTGGTTATCGGCATGGATGAATGCCAGTTCTTCTCGAGCGACGTTCCCGACGTAGTGCAAGCGCTGTTGCGCCAGAAGAAGAAAATCATCGCGTCCGGTCTGGACCTGGATTACAGAGGCAAGCCCTTTGGTCCGATCCCGGAATTGCTGGCGATGGCTGACCGCGTCGACAAATTGCTGGCCGTCTGCCGCAAGTGCGGCTCCGATTTTGCCTGCCGGACACAGCGTATGGTCAATTCCAACGAACAGATTTTGGTCGGCGATGCTCAATACGAAGCCCGCTGCCTCTCCTGCTTCGAGCCGCCCAGCGAATATCAGCTAAAACTGGAGCTGGAAAGTGAAATCCACCCGGAAGTTCCACACCTGCTCGACTGCAATCCGGATGATGCGGACAGCCCGATCGGTGAAGTGTTGCCGCTTTTGAACATAAACAGTTTTTAATCTGTTTAATAAAACCAGGTTAGAAGTTACCGCCAAATTGTCATGGGCATATCTCAGGCAGCCTTATGTACTGAGAGGAGCTTTTTATGTGTACTTGGCGTACCGCCCTGGTTGATTTCTTCACTTTCAAATGGCTGAGAAGAGAAGCCCAGCCTGCTGAAGGACCGAATAAACCAGAGCAATTGAAAAACATTTGGAAAGATACGTTCAATCGCCTCGAGGCTTACGCCCCGGAGATGCCGACGGAACCTTTGCATGAACACCAGCCTGAAGTCATTAACATGGCCCAGCAAGCTCGTGCGAAGAAAACAGGTCACGACCTGCCTGCTCACCAATCACCAGCATCGAAAACTTGCAATGACTTGCAGGCCTGGTTCGGTGAATCGGTAGCCACCTGGGATCCGAACGTCAACGCGCAAAACGTAGACAGCATCGATCAACAGACCAAAATCCGCCGTGCCACACGCTGGACGAAAGAATCGCATCCCCGATAAACAGTAAATGTCGTTGTAAAGCGATTGTTCGAAATTTTTCAATCTGCTGAAACCCGGCAGGGGACGGCGTGACGCCCACCCCGCGCCGACGAAAGCACAACCGATATACAGTGGATAGATGGTAAGATTGCTTATGGTCTGCTCTTGATGACCGGAGTTATCAGAACTCCGGGTACGGGGGTCATTTATGGTTTTTAGGAATCCTCTTTTGTGCGGAATGCTCGTTATTGCAGCAATTTCTGCCACTTGCGCGTGCGCGCAAGACGCAGAGGCAAAAGGCAAAAAGTCGCGCGGCTCCTACTTTGTACCGCCGCCGCCCGCTTATACGCCTTCGCTCACACCGGCTGTCTATGTGAACGGTCAGCCCCAGGTCGCTGAAGTGAAGAAGAAGAAGAAAAAGAAAGAAGCGGAAGAGAAAAAGTATGTCTACACTCGCGAAGGCTACGAACAGCCGAAAGCGACCAAGCCCAATCCGTACGTGACGTACTGGGGCAGCTAGAGAGAGCGCAGCACAAGTTGTATCAAGCCGTCAGCAATGACGGCTTTTTGTTTGCGTTGCTTGCGCTGCTGCCAGTGCAATTCTTGAACTAGACGCGTTCCAGAACCATGGCGATACCCATGCCGCCGCCGATACAGAGACTTACGACGCCGTACTTCGCCTTTCTGCGCTTCAATTCCAGAGCCATCGTCAAGATAAGACGCGCACCGGTGGCGCCAAACGGATGCCCCAGCGCAATGGCGCCGCCATTGACATTGACCTTGCTGCGATCGAGGTTCAGCTCCTTTTCGCAGGCCAAATATTGTCCGGCGAAAGCTTCGTTGATCTCGAAAAGATCGATATCTTCCATCTTCAATCCGGCTTTCTCGAGCGCCATAGGGATGGCCGGTACCGGGCCGATGCCCATGATTTCGGGCGGCACGCCCACAACCGCCCAGGAAAGAACTTTCACCATCGGTTCGAGCCCTTGTTTTTCGGCGATTTTCTCGCGAGTGACGACAAGAGCGGCGGCACCATCTACGATGCCACAGGCATTGCCGGCAGTCACGGAGCCGTTTTTCCTGAAAGCCGGCTTCAGTTTCGCCAGACCATCAACGGTGGTATCCGGGCGCATGTGCTCGTCTTTATCGATTACTTTGGTTTTTCCTTTGCCGGCCGGCACTTCCACCGGCACGATTTCCTCGGCAAAGACGCCCTTGTCTAGCGCCTGTTTGGCGCGCTGTTGCGACTGGACGGCAAACGCATCTTGCTCGTCGCGCGAAATCTTGTGACGTTCTACGAGATTTTCGGCTGTTTCACCCATGGATGCATTCGGCAGCGTGTCGCGAATGTCAAGCCCGTCGAACAGCTCTGTGGCGCCCATACGACCGCCCCAACGCATGCCCCAGCTCATGTACGGCGTCATTGAAAGTGAATCGGTGCCGCCGGAAAGAACGATCTCGGCTTGTTTTGCATCGATGAGCATTTCGGCAGTCGCCACGGCTTTAACGCCCGAACCGCAAAGCAGGTTCAAAATCAGCCCCGGGCTTTCCTGCTTCATGCCGGCGCGCAGGCCGACGTGCCGCGCCAGATATATGGCGTCCTTGCTTGTTTGCAGAACATTGCCCATAACAACCTCGTCGATTTTTGCCGGGTCGACTTTAGCCCGCTCGATGGCGCCCTTGGAGGCGGCTACAGCCAGGTCTGTCGCCGACTGGGACGCCAGCCCGCCGCCGTATGCCCCAAATGCCGTCCGGGCCCCCGAAACAACCACCAGAGGTCCATTGCTGCTTGCACCATTCTTTTCTGCCATAAACTTGCGCCCGCCTTATCAATCGGGTTGCCAAACCCGTAAAAACCAAAAACCGATTTCAAAAGAGCCTCGACCCTGAAATAGCCTCAAAAACTAAAACAAGTATCAAGACGATATTGAATAGTCATATTGTCGGGCTAGAATTTACGACCTTAGCGACTTTACGGAATTTTTTTAGGAAGTCGAATTCTAACAAATCAAATATGGAGGGCCGGACCTTGGCCAAGGTTGGAGTACCGAAAGAGATTAAGAACAACGAGTACCGCGTTGCCCTGACACTGGCAGGGACCAGCGCCATGGTTGCAGCCGGTCATACCGTCTACGTAGAAAAGAACGCTGGTGTCGGCAGTGGTATCACCGACAAAGAATACGAAAAGGCAGGCGCCAAGATTTTGCCGGATGCGAAGAGCGTCTTCGGCGAATCGGACATGATCATGAAGGTCAAAGAGCCGCAAGCCAGCGAAGTAGCGATGCTCAAGAAAGGGCAAATGCTCTTCACCTACCTGCACCTTGCCGCCGAGCCCAAACTGGCTCATGACTTAGCCAAGACCGGCGCTACCTGTGTCGCTTACGAAACTGTTCAATTGCCGAACGGCTCATTGCCCCTGCTCACACCGATGAGTGAAATCGCCGGACGCCTGTCCGCGCAAATCGGCGCCAACTACCTCGAGCGCCCGATGGGCGGTCGCGGCATCCTTCTGGGCGGCGTTCCCGGTGTCGAACCCGGCCGTGTCATCATCATTGGTGGTGGCGTGGTTGGTACCAATGCCGCTAAGATTGCTCTCGGACTGGGCGCTCGCGTCACTCTGTTCGATGTTAACTTGGAACGCCTGCGCTACCTCGACGATATCTTCAACGGTCAAGTTCGCACCGTATTCTCGGTCGGACACTACCTCGAAGAAGCGCTCCCCAGCGCCGATCTCGTCATTGGCGCAGTATTGCTGCCGGGCAAAGCAGCCCCGCGCGTGATCACCAAGGACATGATCAAGAAGATGAAGGAAGGCTCGGTCATCGTCGACGTCGCTGTCGACCAGGGCGGTTGCATCGAGACAATTCACGCAACTACTCACTCCGATCCGATCTACACGGTTGACGGCGTCGTTCACTACGGTGTCGCCAACATCCCCGGTGCAGTACCGTGGACTTCGACAAGGGCTCTCACCAACGCCACAATGCCCTACGCATTGAAGTTGGCTAAGCTCGGATACAAAGCTTGCCTCGACGATCCGGCGCTGGCTCTCGGCGTCAATATCCACGAAGGCGAAATCGTCCATCCGGGCGTCAAAGAAGCTTGCGATTCGCTGGCAACCGCCTAGAAGAAACGCCGAAAGAAAAATCGAAGCGCTCCGCAATGCGGGGCGCTTTTTTCTTGTGAGATTCTGAAAAGATGCACAAAAAATCACATCCACAAAGCGCCCGGCGCGTTTTAATTGAGTTTGAAAGCCCCCTTACCTATTGCTTGCTCAAAAGGACAGAAGTGAAATTCAGAATTGCATCCTGGAATGTGAACGGCTTGCGTGCCATCGCCAAGAAAGGCTTTTTCGACTGGAAAGAAAAAGAGAAGTACGACGTGGTTTGCTTGCAAGAAACCAAAATCGGCGCCGATCAATTGACGAAAGAATTGATGGAGCGCAAGGGCTATGTATCGTATTTCAGCCACGCGGAAAAGAAGGGATACAGCGGTGTGGCAATTTACACCCGCGAGAAACCGAAGGAAATTCATCACGGCTTCGGCGTCGCCAAATTCGACAGCGAAGGCAGGACCGTAATCGCCGACTATGGCGACTTCATCCTGGCCAATATATATTTCCCGAATGGGAAAGCCAGTCCGGAGCGGCTGCAATACAAAATGGACTTTTACGAAGCCTTTCTTCAATACTCGAAGAAATTGCAGAAAGAAGGAAAACGTTTAATAGTATGCGGCGACTTCAACACCGCCCACAAAGAGATCGATCTGGCCCACCCGAAAAACAATCACAACATCTCCGGTTTTCTGCCGCAAGAACGTGACTGGATGGACCGCTTCCAAAAAGCCGGTCATATAGACACATTTCGTATATACAATCAAAATACCGACAATTACACCTGGTGGCATATGATGACGAATGCGCGCGCTCGCAACGTGGGCTGGCGCATCGATTATTTCTTCATCCACCAGTCCCTGGAAAAGTTGGCGCAGGCAGCCACAATCGAGGCTCTAGTCATGGGTTCGGACCATTGCCCGGTCACCTTGACTCTCAAAGTCTGAGCGGATTTTGAGAGGTATATAAAGCCCTACTACTTGCGACTACGCTAAGATCTCTTTACTGTTCATCTTAGTTTGGGCAAAACAGGTACTACGAATTGAGTCAGGTAACAATGGCTAAGGCACGATCGGTTCAGTCCGGCAAAATCTGGCAGAACAGAAGAACGCGCGAAGTTCTCTGGACATTGCTGAAACTGCAGAAAGTGGAAAGCGGCATTCTCGTTATTTCCAATCAGAAAAACAAAATGGAAGGCGAGATAGGAGTTTTCCACGGCATCTTTTTGACCGGCGCCAAAATCAACGGTTCGAACGAAACCGGCTATCCAGCCATGAAACGCCTTCTGGAAGTGGAAGAAGGCAGCTTCAATTATTACGATTACACAGAGCACGGTCTCGGCGATCTCGATCAAAACTTGAAATTGCGCATCACGCAAATCATCAACTTGATGCCGAATTTGCCTGTCAATCTAGAATCGGCGATGGGCAAAAACACGCTCAATCGCATTCGCGCGATGGACGCTTCCGGTGCTGAAGAACGCGTTGAAGATTACAAAGTCGATCAAGCCGTAGCCGAGCAACTGCGCGCTCTGGACGAAAAAACAATGAATATGCGCGCCCTGATTTTCTGGGGCATCTTCCTTGTAGTTTCTTCAGTCGTTGCCGTTCTCTTTTACGTCAAGCACTAAAACCGAGCTGCCCAAGACTCACTGTTCAAGCTCGATTCCGAGCAGGTGCTTGAGCGCCTCCTCGACGCGCTCGTATCTAAATTCATAGCCGGTTTTTTTCAGCTCGTTGTCTTTCTGCTTTACCTGGTGAGGCGCCACAAATTCGATGCGCCCCGAAATGCTTTCTTCGAACAAGCAATGCTCGATAGCTGCCACCGCGTCATCTACTGCTATCCACGTAGAAAGAGACTGCGAGTCATGTTTTCTCATCGCCACCGAAGCCCACTCCGGTGCTGTTTTCAAAATGCCGAATTCGGGCGTGAGAACATTGGCGCTGTGAGCAAAAACACAGCGCAAAGATTCGGGAGCGGAAATTTCGCAGTGTTGCTCCCACGCCTGGCAATAGCAATTGCCGAGATGCGGCATATGCACATCGAGATAGACAGGCGTCTGATTTTTCAATCGCGCTTTCGCCAGTGCGTGCAGCATCGTGCGCCGCGTATCAATCTCCCACTGCCCTGCTTTGCAAAATGGTGACAGGCACACAAAAGCAGTGAATTCTCCTTTGACAATGCGCTCTGCCAATTGTCTTTCGATGACGAACTGATCTTTGGTCGTCTGAGGGAAAAGCACCACCTCATGACCTTGAGTGGCCAGATAGTTAAAAAGCGGCTCGCTCAAGGCGCTCTGGCTGTCGAAAATGAGAACGCGATGGCGCGGCCTCAAGCAGTTTTTCAAATAGCCGCGCAGTTCATTCTGCAGCACTTCATGGCGATAGCGGAAATAGCGTTGCAAATCGCTCAGCACTTGCCCGGCGAATAGGGGCTCGGAAATGAAGCCGAGCGGCATGGAAAAGGAAATCTTGTCTTCCATGATGCTGCGCCTGTCTTCCAGAGCTTCAAAAATGTGGTCATGTCGCCAATGAGCGAAGGGGCCTTTGACTTGCACATCGACAAATTTTTTATCGGACTCAAACTCGATGACCTTAAAAGTACAGTCGAAATCCAGGCCAAATTTACGGATGGTTATCGGCACCTCGATGCCTTGTTTGAGCGTCGGCGCCACGCCCCTGACCGGCGAGCCGACCCAGGGCGGGCTCAAGCGCTCGAAGGCCCTCTGCCTGAAATGCCAGGCGAAGAGAGTGCCGACCGGCGCATCTATCTCGCTTTTATAGACAAAATTTCTCAGAGGGAGCTCCTTAGACAAACCAGTTTAGCGCCGAAGGCACCAGAATATTTGATTGCGGAATTTCACAAAGGAGAATGGCAGAACTTTGGCCAGGGTGCATAATTGTTATTGAGTCAGCGGCTGCGGCCTGCTGACATCGGGGACTACCTATAGTGCGGCGATGAGCGAGAGCTGGACGAAATACGCTGAAAAGGGTGCTGCCGCTTTCCAGGCAGGCGACTTTACAGAAGCTGAAAAGATGATGCGGGCGGCCCTTATGGAAGCCGAGTCGGCATCGGATCCCCTCACCTTGGCAATTCTTCTCGACAACCTGGCGGAAGTCTTCTTCGAGCAGTCCAGATTCGCCGATGCCGAACCACTGTACGTCCGCGCCCTCAAATTGCGCGAAGACAACCTCATACCGGGCCACGAAGACATCGTCTCCAGCCTCAATAACCTGTCGGCGCTCTATTTTTTCATGGGAGAACACGCCAAAGCAGAGCCTATATGCCGGAAAGTTACCGCCATGTACGCCAAGGCCCTTGGTCCGGATCACCCGGAAGTGGCTACCAGCTTGAACAACCTGGGTCTGCTCTACATGGCGCAGAAGAAATTCACTGATGCCGAGTCGATTTTCACCAAAGCTTTCCGCATAAGAGAGCGCGCCCTCGGTCTGGACGACCCGGAAACCGCCTCGTCATTGCACCAGCTCGGTTTCGCCCTCAAAGAATTGAACAAACTCGAGCAAGCCCGCCAGTGCCTGGAAAGAGCACTGCCGGTGATCGAAAACGCGCTCGGGCAAGAATCTGCCGAAGCAGAGTCAATCACTGATTATTTGCTGGATATTCTCACACTGCAAGGCAAATCCAAAGAATCGGCGCCCTATCTCGAGCGCAAATTGGCCAGCAAGCAGATTACGCTCGGACCGACCCATCCTGAAGTGGTCGCCCTCATGAAGCATCTGGGCGACATGTATATGGTCGAGCGCAAAACAGGCGAAGCGGAAAAATTGTACAAGCGAATTCTCTCCATGAAGGAACGCGCTCTGGGCAAACAGCACCCCGACGTTGCTGCCAGTTTGACCGACCTGGCCAAGGTCTATCAAGCGGAAGGCAAATTCGCGCAGGCGGAACAGCACTACAAAGATGCGCTGGCAATCGCCGAGCGCGTCTTCGGCAATGACCATTTCGAAATGGCTAATCATCTCGCCGACCTGGTCAATTTCTACATTGCCTTTTCACGATTTGCAGTCGCCGAGCCGCACGCCAAGCGACTTCTGGACATCAAGCGCCGCATTCTCGGTGAGTTCGACAGCGGCATCGACCCGGCCATGTACAGTTTGGCCACGTGCTATTTCCAGCAAAACAAGCTGAAGGACGCAGAGCCGATTTACAGAAAACTGATTGAATTGCGCGAGCGCATAAGCGGCGCCGACGACCCGCAAGTAGCGTCCTGCCTCTTTCCTCTTGCAGAGATTCTGAAAAAACAGCAACTATACGAAGATGCGGAGCCTCTCTACCAACGCGCCATGGACATCCGCATGAAAAAGCTTGGACCGCAGCATCCTGACGTCGCCATCGTTCTGGAAAGCTACGCCGATCTTCTCGCCAAGACATTCAGGGAAGCCGAAGCCGAGCACATGAAGAATTGCGCGCGCGGCATCAATGCCTCGCAAAGAAAATAGATGACTACAAAAGCCAGCACTGCTCCTGCAATAGTCTGGTTTCGGCAAGACTTGAGAATCAACGACAATCCGGCGCTGAACGCCGCGGCGGAAAGTGGTGCTCCTGTGATACCACTCTTTATCTGGTCGCCGGAAGAAGAAGGTGACTGGGAGCCGGGCGGAGCCAGCCGCTGGTGGCTGCACTATTCTTTGTGCAAGCTGGTAGCCGACCTGGCTGCGCTGGGATCTCCGCTTATTGTAAAACGCGGATACAGCCTGACGATTCTGCGCGATTTCGCAAAGGAGACTGGTGCTCATGCGGTCTACTGGAACCGCCGCTACGAGCCGTCCACGATCGTGCGCGATAAAAACATCAAAGGCGCACTGGTGAAAGATGGAGTTGACGCTCGCAGCTTCAATGGGAATTTGCTCTTTGAACCATGGCAGGTGTTGAACGGCAAAAATGAGCCGTACAAGGTTTTCACCGCCTTCCACAAAGCGGCAACCAATCTCGTTTCTCCACCGGCTCCGGCGGAAGCTCCCAAACAACTGCGCGCGCCCGAGAAAAAAATTCAAACTGTTTCCATTGCCGATCTCATGCTTTTGCCGAGAATAAACTGGGCCGAAGGATTGAAAGATGCATGGAACCCAGGCGAGCGTGGTGCCCAGGAGAACCTGGAAGAATTTCTCGCTGGTATTGTCGATGATTATCAAACCGATCGCGACCGGCCAAGTGTAGCCGGCACGTCAAGGCTGTCTGCCCACCTGCATTTCGGCGAGATCAGTCCGCGCACAGTCTGGCATGCCGTGAAAGAAACGCAAAAAAAATCCAGTGGCAGCGACAGCAAAAGTACTTACTTGAAAGAACTCGTCTGGAGAGAATTCGCCCACCATCTTCTTTATCATTTTCCGCTCACCACCACTGCGCCGCTCAGACATGAATTCGAGCACTTCCCGTGGGCAAACGATAAACAAGCGCTTAGAGCCTGGCAAAAAGGCCAGACCGGGTATCCGCTCGTCGATGCCGGCATGAGAGAACTCTGGCACACGGGCTGGATGCATAATAGAGTGCGCATGGTCGTCGCGTCGTTTCTCGTCAAAGATTTGCTCTTGCCCTGGCAGTGGGGCGCCGAGTGGTTCTGGGACACGCTTGTCGACGCGGATCTTGCCAACAATACTCTGGGCTGGCAATGGTCGGCCGGATGCGGCGCTGATGCGGCACCGTATTTTCGAGTCTTCAATCCTGTATTGCAGAGCAAAAAATTCGATCCGGACGGCAAGTACATAAAACGCTGGGTGCCGGAATTAAGCAATTTGCCGAAGCCCTGGTTTCACAGTCCATGGGAAGCGCCGGCGCCAGTGCTCGAAGAGGCAGGAATTACCCTGGGGAAAACATATCCCAAACCAATGGTCGACCATGGATTTGCCAGAGAAAGAGCGCTGCACGCTTTCAAAAGCTTGAAAGCGGTTGCCGCAAAATAATCTCTTCGCCGGGAAAAATTCCCTCGCTGGTCTCTGCGGCGATCACGAGTTATCTGAATGTTAGGTTCGTCCGGCATCATCTGCCTGTGACGTTCTTGGCGCGGGATGGCAAAGATGAATCCAATTGATACTACGCACTATTTGTTTCCAAAAGATGGCAATTCAGAAACGGTCAATGTTTTACCCTGGCTCGATGAATCTATTTCCGCCCCTTCCGTAAATCAAAATCCATCGTCAGAAACTCAAGCGATCGATCCGGTTCAGGCATTGCGCGGACTGCAAACCAACTTCGCAGCATACGACAAAGATAGTTCAGGCGCTATCAGTCATGGTGAGCTGTTGGAATTGAAAGGCACGGACGCAGTGGCGAACTGGGCGCTAGAGCGCCACATGCAGCTTGCGGACATTGCCAAAGCCGACTACTCACACGGGTTTGTCGGAATGTCGGAAGACATCATCGCCCGCAATCTGTCCATTCGCCGTGCGCCGCTTCGACTTGCCGATTCAATGTTTTCAGATGATATTCCATCACTCTCGGGCATCTCAAACAAAGACCTGACCACAGCATTAGAAGTTGCCGAGCCGAATGCCAAATT